>DUNX01000091.1 GCA_012839115.1 Bacillota bacterium | reverse complement strand
CCAAAGGAGAGGATAAAACCATACACCCACTCATCCTCGGGGCAGGAGAAACCCACCGTAAAACTGCCATCCGCGTGCGGGGTGATCTGGGATTCCTCAAACTCGTCATAAACCCGGTAGGCCTGTGTGGAATGGATTTTCATGGTGATCGCAACCTCGGAGACAGTACGCTCAGAATCCGGGACGGGCGGGGTTTCCGGGTAGCGCGTAAAACCCTCCGGCAGCAGGGAGAGTTCTTTGATCCGGTTGAGCTTGAAAAGGCGCTGGTCCTGCTTGTTACGGCAGAAGGCCCGGAGATACCAAGCCCTGCCCTTGAACCACAATTGTAGAGGCTCGACAGTCCGGGAGGTTTTCTCACCATAGCTGCTATAGTAGGTAAAAGAGAGTAGTTTCCGATTGAGGATCGCCTCTTTAATCTTGGCCAGGGTATCTTGTTTGGCCGGCCCCCAATCGGAAAAATCCACCGCAATCCAGTCCGTTAGTCTTCCCCCAAAAATAGCGCTTAATTTGGTCAGCACCTTCTCCGCCTGGGGATAATGGACGGCGTTCAACCCGTACAGCGCCGCAAGGATCTCATTTTGCTCTTCTTGGGAAAGGACCGACTTGTTCAAGACAAAGCTGTCGACCAATTTGATGCCGCCATTCCGGCCTTGGCAGGTATAGATGGGGATCCCCGCCTGGCATAAGGCATCAAGGTCGCGGTAAATGGTCCGGGGCGATACCTCAAACTCGGCAGCCAATTCACCGGCTGTCACTTTCTCTTTATTAAGCAGGACAAAGACGATCCGGAGCATCCGCTCGATCTGCATGGCAGCGCCAGTCCTTTCCGGGGGATATGCCAATGGTAAAAAACAGGCCCGTACCCTTACTATACCATAAAATCAAGACAAATTTCTGTCATATTAACGTTTCACATTTAGATCCCCGCCAGGAGATTCGCGCGTATGGAAAAATACAGGACAAAAATTTTTTTTGCAACAAAAAAATACCCCCGGCGGCGGGGGAAAACAATGCATTAATAGTAAACTGTTCTGAAGAACAAACAAAATGGAGTTAATTTTTCTGCCAGCGCCTCAGTTTGGGGAAGTATTCACGCATTGCCGCCCGGGCCGCGTTTTCGTCGGGATAAACCCCTGCCTGCAGCACGTGGGGGATACAGACCTCGATCATCTCCTCCATTGTCATTTCGGAAGTGAAAGCGCCGTCCTTGTAGCAGTAGATGCAGTACTCCTCATTTTTTGTACCGTCGGCGTTCGTTCCGAAGTGCGCCTCTTCAGTTAAAGGCATCGCGCAGCTTTGACAGAATTTTTCCCCGGTCATCGTTGACCCCTCCTTTTTCTTTTGTTAACTGCATTATATAGTGATTAATATGACAACTGCCTGTCATGTTTAAAGACTTTGTCCGGGAATTTTTCTTCCGGGCAAATTTTTCCCATCTCCCCGCTTACCAGGGCAAAAAATGCGCTGCCGGTTGACGGCATAAATCAACTGTGGTAAAATTAGGGAAAATTTAGACTCTATCATTTACAGTATTGCCCTCGCCAAATTGGCGAGTTGAGATGGAAAAAGGTTCATAATAAACGTTTTCAACAAAGAGTGGTGAAATTGCCAAGCAAAATGAAGACGCTGGAGATTCAGAAGCGGCTGGAGGCGCTCACCAGGAGATGGTGGTTTACGCTGCTCATCATCGTTTTCGTCTGTATCCCGTCTTACAGCACGAAAGTTATTCCGCCTGAAGAAAGAGCGCTTACCGGGTTCATCACAGGCATCCTGACAGTCATCCAGTTCTTCATCCTAAACCCGGCTTACTGGTGGATGGGGATCCTACATTTGCCTTTGTTCTTAAATTCCCTCTATGGATTGGTGTTGGCGAAAAGAATCCTATCTGCAGGGGGGTGACGGTCCTTGGCCGGTTTATTGTTTACGACAAAAGAGATCGAAAATATTATTGATGAATTATTAAACATGGATCCAGACCCCATTCCCCGCTTCATCCTTCTTAAAGAAGGCAAAGGGTTGAAACCGTCCGACCGTGAGTATCAAAATGCTTATGCCCAAGTCTTGGCCCATCCCTTTACCCGGCAGATCGTCCGGGCGCAAACGCCGGGTGGATTACTGGGGAGCTTTTCATGGCGATTCAGAAGCCGTTATCCGGCAGGCTTTGTGGATAGGTTTGACGCCCGACCATCCATCTTTGCAAAAGGTCATCTTCTTTCTTGAGAAGGTCCTCCTGGGTGAAGAGATCTTTCATCAGCGGTGCGAAAAGCATGACAACCCCCGCTGGTGGCTGGAGATCTTTATGCCCCTGTGCGCCGCGGCGACCCTGGGTTTGCTGGCGCCTGAAGATCCTTTGCTGGAAAAGCATACTTCTTTATGGAGATGTTTTGCGGAAACGGCCTTTGCCGGGGGGCAGTATGACCCGGAGGCCGAATGGAAAGCCCAGTACAGGCATTTCCAGGTGAAAACGAAAAGAAGAACTCCTTTTTATGGCTATTATAGCGTTCTCCTGCTTACCGCCGAAAAAGGGCTTTTACCGCCTGCCCTGGAACAAAAGATTCTGGCCTATTGCTTGCATAGGGAAGAAGGGATGTATTATATCTACGACAAAAATCCTTCCCGCTTGTTACCGATCACGGCAACCAAAGATTTCTACCACTGGCTGCGCACCTTAACAATTTTATCCCGCTTTGCCGGTTGGGAGCAATATAAAAGCTTTTACTACAACTGGGTTTGGCAGCAACGGAATGCTGACGGTTTTTGGGATCTAATGAAAAAACCCCGGGGCCATCTGCAACTCTCCGATTCCTGGCGCACCCGGAAGAACCGGATCATCGACAGTTCCATCTTTATCTTAAGATTCCTCACCAACAAGCCGGGGTATTAGTTACTTTGCGCCGCCCCTTGTAAATTGCATACCGGAAAAAGATATGCTAAAATAGACAAAACCCCCAATCATGGAGAGCGGAAAATAAACGGAGGTGGGGCCATGAACCGCACGCCTGGACCCTCGCAAACTAGTCGCACACGCGTG
>DUNX01000090.1 GCA_012839115.1 Bacillota bacterium | reverse complement strand
GGGCGAAAAACTTCTCCCTGATCTCTTCTAACTTTTCCTTCCCTTTCCCGGTCAATTCATCATCGACCAGGGGGATCAGAAAGAAGCCGCTGCCGCCAAAGAGAAACTGGTGCTTTTTTTGGGCGATGACCACCTCTTCGCCGGCGAGCGGGGCTTTGCCTTCTCTTTTTACCTCTAGAGTCGCCAAGGCCGTCCGGTTTTCTTTAATCAAAAGGTCTAGCTCAGACATGGCATTGTTCCTTTCTTTCTTTTATAGTTTTATGGATCAGAGATCGCGCGTGCGAATAATCCCCTTTCTTATTCTAGCCTCTTCCCAAATATCCTGCTATAATAGAGAATAGATAGCCACAGTCTTAATGGAGGGATGATCGTGAAACACCAGTATACCCAAGTCCGCGTACATAGGAAAGGCCTTCCCTGTTTCTTTCTGGCAGTATTGACCGGAATTATTACGATGATTGCAGCAATGGCGGCAAATGCAGCAATTGCGCCAACAAAAACAGAGACCGGCCGTTATGGGTATTATCAAGCCCCGCAGGCCGGAGAGACCATCCACATTGACGGCTTGGCGGAGGAGTCTTGTTGGGAAAAGGCCGCCTGGAGTCCAATTGACCAACTGTGGCTGGGCGTTCAGCCGGAGCCGGAAGATTTCAGCGGCCGTTTTAAGGTCCTTTGGGATGAGGACCACCTCTATATTTTGGTGGAGATCATTGATGACGTTCTTTTTGACCGTTACCCGGATCCCCTGGATAACTACTACAAAGATGACTGCCTGGAGATTTTCCTGGATGAGGACCACTCCGGCGGGGACCATACGCATAACTTCAATGCCTTCGCCTACCATATTGCTCTAGACTATAATATCGTTGATATCTACGCCAAACACCGGCGGGCCGCCCCGCAGCCGGTTCTCTTGAATGACCATGCGGTGGTGAAAAGGACGGCACGGGCCGGGGAGGAGGGAACAGTATACACCTGGGAAGTGGCACTGAAGGTCTTTGCCGACACCTTTAACCCGGCAAAAGAAAATACCCCGGTACAGCTTTTTCCCGGGAAGAGACTGGGTTTTGCCGTGGCGTACTGTGACAATGACGGTGGCTATGACCGGGAGAGCTTTATGGGGTCGGTCTTTATCCCCGGAAAGGATAAAAATATCGCCTACAAAGACGCCTCGGTCCTTGCCACCCTTGAGTTAATGCCATAAAGCGCCGGGGCCGCCGGAATTGCCGGATAATACTTGACTCAGACCATTTCATTAAGTTTCGTTGACAGTTGGAAATTTTTCCGGTATAATCAAATAAAGGGGAGTAGCTGGCAGGTTTTCCCTGTCGGATGAACCAACATTACGGTAGTGATACCTGGTTCACCACTTGCCTGAAGATTGAAGCAAGCAGCCAGACCTTTGGCATTTTTTTGTGCCAAAGGTCTTTTCATATCCGGGTGTCGCGTCCCGGAGGAGAACCGGACGCCCGGACCGGGAAGCAGGGTGACTGGGTGGAAGGTTGGCCTTCCGGGTGAAAGGTTCGCCTTCCGGGTGGAAGGCGGGGCTTTTGGAGAAGCTAATTATTATTATAAGAGCGCATCTATGTTGGTCTTTCCATATTTTTTAGGGGCAAAAAAGGTCCTTGGTTATGCTGGTAATGATGACTCTGCTCATATATTTATGAAAAGCGAAAGGGAAGGGTTGACGGGAAATGAAAGATTACTCGCAAGTAACACCAGAAGAGACCTTACGGTTACTCGCGACTGACCCGGAGAAAGGGCTTTCCTCTTCTCTTGTCGCCGCGAGGCAGGATGAATACGGCCGGAACGAGCTGAAAGAGAAAAGGCGGCAAACGGTTTGGGAAATGTTCCTTTTACAGTTCCGGGAGTTCTTGATCCTATTGCTTTTGGGTGCGGCCTTGATCTCGGTTCTCTTGGGAGAGGTTACGGATGCAGTGGTCATTTTTCTTATTGTTCTCATCAATGGGATCTTCGGGGTTGTACAGGAGTTTAAGGCCGAGAAGGCGGTGGAGGCTTTACAGACCCTTTCGGCGCCAAAAGCAAAGGTTTGGCGGGAGGGGGCCGTGGCCGAGGTTCCCGCAGTGGACTTGGTCCCGGGGGACCTGGTTTTACTGGAAACCGGCGATTTAATCCCCGCCGATGCCCGCCTCCTGGAAACCGTAGAGTTCCGGACAGACGAGTCAGCCCTGACCGGCGAATCGGTTCCAGTGGAGAAAGACGCCGGTGATCTTCCCCAAACCCTGAAACCCCTGGCGGAACGGAAAAACATGGTCTACATGGGGACCATTGCCGTGGCCGGGCGGGCACGGGCGGTTGTTACCGCCACCGGAATGGAGACGGAGATCGGCCGGATTGCCGGGATGATTCAGGAAAGCAAGGCGGAGATAACCCCCTTACAGAAAAAACTGAAGGTCTTTGGAAAGCAGTTGGGCTTTTCCGTCATCCTGATCTGCGTAGGCATCTTTGTTATGGGGGTTCTCCGGGGGCATGAACCGTTCGGGATGTTTATGACCGCGGTCACACTGGCGGTGGCCGCTGTTCCGGAAGGATTACCGGCGATTGTCACCATTGTCCTGGCTTTGGGGGTGCAGAGAATGGCCGCCCGGAATGCGATCATCCGGCGGCTCTCCGCGGTGGAAGCATTGGGCGCCGCCACCGTAATCTGTACGGATAAAACCGGGACCCTGACCCAGAACCGGATGACAGTACAAGCGGCCGTAGTGGACGGCGCCGCTTACACTGTTACTGGAGAGAGCATGGGTGACCGGGGTGAGTTTTTACTAGGGGAAGCGGCGGTCGATCCGTTGACAGTGCCGCGCCTGGGTATGCTCCTCTTAACCGGGCTTTTATGTAACGATGCCCGGCTGACCTGGGAGGGGAAGGAAAGGAGGGCAATCGGGGATCCAACCGAAACCGCACTGCTGGTGGCTGCGGCCAAAGCCGGTCTCTTCCAGCATGAATTGGCTGCAGAATTGCTGCGGATCAAGGAGTATCCCTTTAATTCAACGCGGAAAAGGATGAGCACCATTCACCAGGGGAAACTGCCTTTTTTCGTGCCGGGGCTCCCTGCGGATGACCTTTGGGTCTTTACCAAAGGCGCACCGGATGTGCTACTGAAAAAATGCCGCCACTATCTGGGGAAAAACAGCATAGAAGAACTGACGCCGGCGGCAAGGGAGAAATTTACCAACCTCAACAGGGAACTGGCTGATAAAGCCCTGCGCGTTCTAGGACTGGCCTTCCGGCCTTTTCAGGAGGGGGAGGCCGGCGGAGTGGCGGATGTGGAAAATGACCTGATTTTCCTCGGCTTTTTGGGGATGATCGACCCGCCGCGGCCGGAAGCCCGTCCCGCCATAGATCTTTGCCGGAAGGCAGGGATAAAGATTAAGATGATCACCGGTGACCACCGGGATACCACCAGGGCAATTGCGGCCGAGTTGGGGTTGTTTGCCTGTGGACACGAAGAAGAACAAGTGATAACCGGAGAAGAATTGGACCGGCTGAGCCAGGAGGAATTAGCGGAGAGAGTGGGGGAACTTGCTGTCTTTGCCCGGGTCTCACCCACCCATAAGGTCCGGATCCTGGAGGCTTTGAAAGCCAACGGGGAGATTGTCGCCATGACCGGGGACGGGGTGAACGATGCCCCCGCCCTGAAGAAGGCTGATATTGGGACCGCCATGGGCCGTACCGGTACGGATGTGGCCAAACAGGCGTCGGATATGGTTCTGGCTGATGATAACTTTGCCACCATCGTCCGGGCGGTGCAGGAAGGCCGGATCATCTTTGAAAACATCAAAAAGGCCATATACTTTCTTCTCTCCTGTAACCTGGGAGAGGTGGTTACCATTTTAACCGCGGTCCTCTTGGGCTGGTCGGTACCGCTTCTCCCCATCCAGGTCTTATGGGTCAACCTGGTTACCGACAGTTTTCCCGCGCTGGCTCTTGGGGTTGACCCTCCGGAAAAGGGGATCATGGACCGGCGGCCGCGCCCACCGCAGGAAGGGATCTTCACCCCCGGGGACAGAAGGACGTTGCTAACTTTCGGTCTCTTCATCGCCTTTATTACCCTGATCGCTTTCAGTACCGGCCGGCAGGAATCGGTAAGCAAAGGGCAGAGCATGGCCTTTATCACCCTGAGTCTCTGCCAGCTGGTACACGTCCTAAACTTTCGCTCCCTGCGGGAATCCATTTTCCAACGGGGCCTGCTGGGGAATAAACCCTTGCTTCTGGGGGTTCTGGCTGCCGGTTTGTTACAGGCAGCCGTAATCTTCCTCCCGTTCCTGCGGGAGATCTTTAGAATAGTGGCCTTGACCGCCGCAGACTGGTGGTATATCTTTGGCCTCGTGCTTTCACCACTAGTCTTCGGGGAGATATGGAAATTCCTTGTGTTCCGTCGCCGGCAGGGGTAAGCAGGTTTACGCATTTATGTATACTGTGCGCCCGTCCACCAAATAAAGCAAATAAAGAAGGCGGGGTCTTGGTTTGACCCCGCCTGGTGCGTGGAATTATAGCGGTTAGAGATAATTCAGGGGGTTGGTGGTCCGGCCGTTCTTAATCACCTCAAAGTGGAGGTGGGGACCGGTGCTGTTTCCGGTGGAGCCGATTGCACCAATCTTTTCTTCGACCCGGACCCGCTGGCCCACCCGCACATAGATCCTGGACAAATGGGCGTATCTTGTTCTTAGGCCGTCGCCATGGTCAATTAAGATGCAGTAGCCGTACCCGCCGTTCCAGCCGGCTTCCACCACCTTGCCGTCGGTGTAAGCGTAGACAGCGTTGCCGTGCGGCGCCGCTATATCTATACCATCGTGGAATCTCCGTTTTCCGGTAATGGGATGAATGCGGTAACCGAAATAACTGGAGATCCTGGTACCGCGGACCACACCAAAGTTGATCCGGCCGCCCCTCGCCACAGTCTTCCTTGTGCCGATCTGCACCAAAGCATTGGACGGCTCTTTCAGGACCTTTTCTTCCAGTACCGTTAAGGAATCCTGATAACCGTTGAGCAAAGTGATGTGATAAAGAACCTCTTTTTCCCCTTCAACCCCGGCCTGGAGGATTTTTTGCTGGTGGGTATAGAGCCGGTTGTCCCTCCTGTATTTTACCTTGAAGGGAATAGGCTCGACAACGGTGTTTTCCAGTTCGATGACCACATCCAAAACGGGGTTCATGGGTCGGACCAGAAGCTTGTCACCGGGGAAGATCTTCTCCGGGTTGATATCCGGGTTTAGGATGATTAAATCATTGACGGTTAATTTATATTTCTTGGCAAGGTTCCAAAAGTTGTCACCTTTTTTAATCTCGATCTCCAGTGCTTCCTCTTCAACGGCATAGATCATTTCTTCAACAACCGCAAAAGGGTTAATTTCTTCGGGTTTGACCTCCACTTCCGCCAGGAAGGCCCGCTGCGCAAAGCCGGTCTTTTTTATCCGGGCATTTTCAGCAACGTTTTTTATATATTGTTCCTGGTATTCACGGAGAACTTCTTCTACGGATTCTTTCTCCGCCTCTGCCACAGTAAACCATTTTTCACCGTCCACCACAAATTGATAGGCCTTTACTTTTTCTAAAGAATCGGCGATGGTGATTACGGCAGGGAAGACCAGCGAAAAAAAGATGGCGCCGGCAAGTGAAGCAATAACCCCTCTTTTAGTCAATACAGCCACACACCTTTATATGATTGTGGTTCGTTCTATTTTGGCAACACTATTAATTATAACACAATATATTACATAATTGGATAGTTGTTTACGGATACATGAATATGCAACGCATACGCATACGGGCAGGCATTGCACGCGATGGCGTGGACCGGACACTCGGACACTGTATCATAATCAGTTTGGTAAATGCGGGCAGGCATCGCGTACGCGCGATGGCATGGCCACACACGGTAAAGATGAAACAGTTGGTTTCATTTTAACATAGAAACCGGCTTTTGGTTGCTGGAAAATATTAATTTTCCCATTTAGAATGGGGGTTATATTTGGGTTGGATTTTGGTTTTAGTGTTGACTTCAGGAAAAGAAAAGAGTATACTAATTACTAAATTAGTAAATTACTAATTTGCATGGGTATCCGTTATAAACAATTTGGAGAAAAATGAAGCTCATAGAGGGAGAGAAGAAGATGAAAATACCGACAACATTAAAACACAAACCGGTTATTGTCTGCGAAAACTATGAGAATGTCGACGGTAGATACGCCTACAATTCGGATGCCAAAGGGCTTTCGCTGGGGCTGGCGCAATGGAATGACCGGGGAAAGGTTGATATCTCCGCCAAAGTGTGGAGATTTACAGGGACGAAATGGTCCCGGCAGTCCGAGGAGTTGCCGTTGCACCGCGTTTTGGATCTGGCGATATTAGTATGCAGAGCAAAACTACATTTTCGTGAGGCTTACCGGTATAAAAATTTTTACGACAAAGAAAAGCCGGTGATCGACAGGGTAGGACTGCAGGGTGATGCCATGACCGTGGCAGTGTGTACTGATAATGAGATGATTGACGAGGATATGCGCTTGTTTAGCCAGGCATTAAGTAATGATGACGAATTGATCGGCGAACGTTTGCGGGTTTTGGCAGGTATTTTAAAGGAGATGGGGTATTAGTTGTGCGCGGCTAAACGCCGGAGGGCATTGCCGGCAGATATTCAATGTGGTATAGGCCGTGCGCTCAAAAAGAAAGGTTGCCCGGAAGTATTAAGGGCAACCCTTTTTTAAAAAAATCCGGCATCCGAGGGTAAGAGCTCTTTACGAAACGACGAAGCGTCCGGCAGTGTACAGACAATGGTGAGTATACGGAACAGCCTTTCCAAGGCTGCTTTTATTATGAAGGAAAAAACAACTATTAAGAGAATATCTCTTTGCACAATGGAGGGATAGACAATGGATATAAATATGCATAAAGCATGGGTAGAAAAGATAGTACCCGAAGAGGAGCTAAACTCCCGCCTGCTCCGGTTCCGGGCGGCGATGGACGCCGCGCATCCGGACTGGGAAACCGCGATTTTCTTCAGTAAAGTAAACCAGTATTATTTTACCGGTACGATGCAGGACGGGATGCTGCTTGTGCCCCGTGACCGGGAGGCTGTTTACTGGGTATACCGCAGCTTCGAACGGGCGGTGGCCGAGTCGCGGTTTCCGGTGATCAAACCGATGCGAAGCTACCGGGAGGCCGCAGCGGCTTCCGGGGCTCTTGGCCGCACGGTATACCTGGAAACAGAAGTGATACCCGTGGCGCTTTTCTGGCGGCTGCAGAAGTATTTTTCCTTTCAGGAGATGAAGGCGCTGGACAGGGAGGTTGCCAAGGTGAGGGCGGTAAAGAGCCCCTATGAACTGTCCCGCCTGCAACAGGCCGGGGAGGTCCACCGGCGGGTCTTGGAGGAGCGGATCCCAGGGCTTCTTAAGGAAGGGATGAGTGAAGCGGAACTTGCGGTCAAGCTCTATGCGGCCATGATTGATGAAGGCCACCACGGGTTGGTGCGTTTCCGGATATTCGATACGGATATGACCTTGGGGTATATCGGTTTTGGGGAGAGTTCCATTTACCCCACGAACTTCAACGGCCCCGGGGGAAATCGCGGTCTGAGCCCGGCCGCACCAGTGCTGGGCAGCAGGGAACGCCGGCTCAAAAAGGGCGATCTGGTCTTTATTGATATCGGCTGCGGGGTAGACGGTTACCATACAGACAAGACCATGACTTATGTATTTGGTGCACCCTTGCCAAAAGAGGCCGTGGACACCCATAACCGTTGCGTGGAGATCCAGAACGAAACCGCCGCGCTTCTGAAACCCGGCGCCGTGCCGGCGGAGATTTACCGGATAATTATGAGCAGGTTGAGCCCGGAGTTTCTAGAGAATTTTATGGGCTACGGTTCCCACAGTGTGAAATTTCTCGGCCACGGAACCGGCCTTCATGTTGATGAATTGCCCGTTATTGCCGAGGGCATTGACGACCCGCTGGCGGAAGGGATGGCCCTGGCGCTTGAACCCAAAAAGGGGATTAAGGGCATAGGGATGGTGGGGATCGAAAACACCTTTCTGGTTACGCCCGGCGGCGGCCGGTCGATTACCGGAGATCACCCGGGTTTACTTATGGTCGATTAATTTCCGGTAGGAAAATCTCGGGCAATCTTAAGAGCCTGGAATTGAACTGGCATGGTTTCAATTCCAGGCTCTTTTCATACAGTTATTCCGAATAAACTGTTCGGTCCATATGGTAGGTCATTTTTGCGGAAGGCGAGAACCCCTAAAAGGAGAGTTTCAGGTTCTCTCTTCCGGCAGAGTTGTTTGCGGGCGGTAGAACCCCTTGTCCCCGGCGGGAATATATTATTTTATCAGCTTGATGATGAGGTGGTTCTTATGGAATATATTATTCAGCCCGGTGATACCTTGTTCGCCATTGCCCGGCGTTTTGGCATCACCCTTGCGGAGTTGCTGGCGGCCAACCCGCAGATCGACAACCCCGATCTGGTCTTTCCCGGGCAACGAATTATTATCCCGGTTCCCGCACCGCCCGAGGTGTATGTGGTAAGACCCGGTGACACCCTGTTTCTCATTGCCCGGCGCTTTAACACCACTGTCGAGACTTTACTGCGCCTGAACCCGCAAATAGTGGATCCGGCCTTGATCTTTCCCGGACAGATGATACGGGTTCCCGCTCCGGCGCCCGCCGTCCCGCCGGGATGTATCGTTTATGTGTCAACCCGCACCGGCCGGCCCGAACTCTGGCGCAGTAATACCGTGGGCGAAGGAAGCATACAAATCACCAGATTGTCAGGGACTTCGGAACAGCCGGTGGCAAACCCGCAATGGTCGCCGGACGGCAGGTTCATCGCTTATCAGGCAGTGGGCGGCTTGTTCATTATCGACCCGTGCGGCCGCAATCCGGTTTTGCTCGCCGAGGGAGTCGCTGATTATTCCTGGTCCAACGATAGTACCAGGATCGCCTTTTCCAACCAGGAAGCAACGTTCATCGTTGACCTGGAGGGTAATATCCGGAGGGTGATGGACGGTCTTCTCAACCCGGTCTGGTTCCCCGGCGACGAGAGGCTGGCCGGGTCCGTGCCGGAAACCGACGACGTCAGGTTTGCGCGCCTTGCCACTGTGGACGTGACCGGAGAGAATTTCCGGATCTTTGAACCGGTCCCGGCCCGGAAGATCAGGTTGTCGCCCAACGGGAGATATGCGGGAACCGAGTTTTTCCGGGGATTCGCCTTTGGGGTCTTCTCCACTGTCTATATTTTTGATTTTGTCACCGGGAACCTGGTCACCCTTCCCGGGTTTGAATTCGAGGTCCAACCGGGAGTTGTCCGCGGCATCAGTTTCTTGGGCGGCTGGGCGCCGGATTCTTCTTCATTGGTGTACAGTGCGCTTCTGAGTGAAAACGGCCTTGGCGAAATAAGAATTGCCGACCCGCAAGGAAACATCAGGCAAAGCTTCAGGCGGGAATATTATCCCTTCCCGGACTGGGGTCCGGTCGCCGACTGGATCATTTACACGGTTTCCGAGCAACCCGGCGAAACCGTATTGGATGTAACCATTCCCAGGGATATTTTCGTGCTCAACATCGCCACCAGCCAGCAGTTTCGTGTAGCCGGCCCGGCTGACGCCTACAGCCCCGATTGGGATATTAGACCCTGCCCTCCATGCTAAAATAAAAGAAACAATGGCAGGACCGTTACCGTACCTACCGTCCATACTGTAGCCGGGTGCAGGTGTTTCCGGGTATGGCCCACAGCGGGTTCGCGCGCGTGCTTAAGACTAAATTTGCCGGGGTAAGGTTGGGCCAAATGGGGATAATAAGGTAAGATGAGCCGCGCGCCGCGCCGCTCTTTGCAGTGGGCGGCTACTCCGCCTGCGCGAAGATATACCGGTGAAACAGAATCTATATAGGTGATGCAGCATGGAAAATTTACAGTTCATGGCCGGGCTGTTGGCAAAGAAGAAGGAAGAGTTTACCGGCGCCTATTTTATCCCCGAAAAATGGAATTACTGCGGTTTCACGGAGTTTTCCCGGCAAGAGGGACGGGAAGGGGAGATCACCGTCAACCCCTATGCTTTTTTCAGCCGGTGCCTGCAGCAGATTATGGAGCAGAAGGGGATGAGCGGTCCCGCTGACACCGGCGCGGACCGGCAAGAAGAGGGGAGAGACGGGACGGGCGGGGAGAACCTTTGCCGCCGGGTAATTTACGGGATGATGATCCGGACTCATTCCGCCTGGAACCATTATGAAGGCGGGGAGGCTATTTCCGGCAGTTTCCTGAAATCCCTCTGCCTGCTCCCCCTTTTGCAGGCGTTTGGGGTGAATATGATCTACCTCTTGCCGGTCTGCGATTACAGTGAGGAATATAAGAAGGGGGAGCTCGGCAGCCCGTACGCGATTAAGAACTTTTATAAACTCGACGAAAACCTCCACGATGAACTCTTAGGGGAGTATTCCGAAGAACTATTGACCATGGAGTTTAGGGCCTTTATTGAGGGCTGCCATCTGCTGGGGATCAAGGTCATCCTGGACTTCGTCTTCCGGACCGCCTCCCGGGATAATGACCTGATGCTCGACCACCCCGACTGGTTTTATTGGATTGACAAGGAAGCAGCCGCCGGGTTCCACCCGCCGGTGGTGGAGAAGGAGAAAAAACTCACGAACGTACAGGACGGGGTTTTAGAGAACCTTTACCACAGCCCCGGGATCGAAGAGTACCTGAGTAAATTCAGGCCTTCGCCGGAACAGATTGATGCCGGTCGCTGGCAAAAGGTAAAGGAAAGGCAGGCGCAAAGCGGCGAAAACATCTTGACCCTGGTCGAAGAGGAGTTTGGGATTACCACCGTCCCCGGTTTTTCGGATATCATCAACGACCCCCAGCCCCCTTGGACGGACGTGACCTATCTCCGGTATTATTTCGACCTTCACCCCAAAGCCCGGCCATACGTGACAGAAGAAGAGCACCCGCCCTTCATCCTGCAGGACGGCGCCTGCCTCAACCTTTACCAGGGAGAGGCGCTCAATAAAGGGCTGTGGGATTATATCGTGGGCGTCATCCCCTTTTACCAGCAGGAGTATGGCATTGACGGGGCGCGGATCGATATGGGGCACGCGCTGCCCGCCACTTTAATCCGGGAGATCCTCACTGTGGTCAGGGCTAAAGATCCCCAGTTTATCTTCTGGTCCGAGGAGTTTTCCGCGAAAAATGCCGCCGCCGCCCGGGAGGGCGGGTTTGACTTCATCACCGGGAGCCTGTGGCATCTTTATAAAAAATACCGGGCTGCCGGGTTCCTACGGAAGGTCCTGCGCGAGTCCTGGGCGGCGGAGCTCCCGGTGGCGGCCGCCCCGGAGACCGCCGACACCCCCCGCTTCGCCTGGCGGTACGGGGACAAACGCCTGCGGGAACTTCTGATCCTGCTCAACTACTTTTTACCCAATACCGTCCCTTTTATAAACAACGGTTTGGAACTGGCGGAGATCCAACCGATGAACCTGGGCTTGGATAATACGGAAGAGGGCCGGTTTGTTCTCGATTCAACGGACCCGCTCTACGGTAAACTGGCCTTTTTTGACCGGTACTGCCTGCACTGGCTGAACCCGGATCGCGACTGGATGGAGAAGCTCCTGGCCAAAGCCGCACGCCTGCGCGGCCGGTTCATCGATACCCTGGCGGCAAAGGATAATTTCCTGCCGGAAACAAGCTGCGGTGTGAAAGAGAAAAAACTCCTCTTCCTCTGTTACCGCCTTCAACCGACGGGGCAACTGCCGGCAGAAGGAGAAGACCGGGGCCGGTTGTTCGTCCTGGCCAACAAGAACCTACAGGAACCGGTTACGGTTAATCTTGGGGAATTGTTGGCCGGCGGGAGCAAGGCAGAAAACCCGGAGGCGGGAGATGCAAAGGTGTCTGGGGAAATCTCCGGGGAGAAGGAGAAAACCAGCGTTAGGGAGGTCAGGGTGGTCTATGCCGGTGGAGAAGAGCGGGATGAAGAACGGCCGGCCGGCGATGGATGGCAACTGGCTCCGGGAGAAGTCGTGATTGGTTATACCGTGCCATGAGGGAACCGGACTCTCCCGCCTTGTTTACCGGTCAAGGCGCCCGCCGGTCTTTTCCGATCCGGTCACCGTCGCCAAAAAAACACCCGGGACAAGAGGGAGCCTCCAGACAGGGCGCGGGGTATATACGGGAAAAATATGAATTGGACAGGAAAGAGCGGCTACAAAAGGATCTGGCTTAAAAAGACAGCGGCGATGGCGCTAAGGGCTACTATTAAGAGGCCTTTTTCGTAAAAGGCCAAGACCAGCGCGACGACCATGCCAAAAAGCGCGGAGGTTAAATCACCTGTGGAATAGAGGATCGCCGGGAAGGTCATCGCCCCCAGGGCGGCGTAGGGTACATAATACAGGAAAGATCGGATAAAACGGGAGGTCAGCCGCTTTTTGAAAAAAGTCATCGGCAAAGCCCGCGGGATATAGGTGACAAGCGCCATCAGCAATACGGCAGTAAGAATCCTATACATTTCAAACCTCCTCCCGGGGGAAGAAGATTGCCCCGGCTAAACAGGCGGCAAGGGTTGCGATGATCGTACTCCACCCGGCGGAGACCTGCTCGAGCCAGGGAGCCCATGTGAATAAGGAACTGATGGTAACGGCAATAGCCACAACCGCCAGGACGGCCCGGGACTTTTTGCTCCCCGGGACAACCAGCGCAATAAACATGGCATATAAGGCGATCCCCATAGCATTCTGTACCAGTTCAGGCAAGACTGAACAGATTACCGCCCCCAAAGCCGTCCCCAGCGCCCAACCCCAATAGGGTAGACAGAGTAACCCCATTATAAAAGAGAAGGAGGTATCCTCTTTCTCCAGGGCGGCAAGGGCGAAGATCTCATCGGTGATCCCAAAGGAGATCAGGGCTCTTTTCAGTAACGAAGTATTGGGAACGAGTTTTTGCGAGAGGGCAAAGGACATCAAGAGGTAACGGATATTAATCACAAAAGTGGTCAGGGCGATCTCAAAGAGCGGCACCCCGGCGATGATCAGTTTGGTGCCGGCGAATTGCCCGGCGGAAGTTAGATTGGTCAAGGAGATCAGGACGGCAATCGAAGGCGGGATACCGCCGCTGACGGCAAGCAACCCAAAGGTGAATGCCACCGGGATATAACCCAGGGCAATGGGGATCCCTTTTTTCAGGCCGTATTTAAAATCCGGATCACGAAAGAGCACGGCAGGTTTAACCTCCAAAAAGGCGGGTTGTGATTTTTCATATCTTAAAACAATATACCACATTTGGAGGGTGAATAATATATACGCCCGGTAAAATTTTCATTCATATGGCCGAATCCTTGAGCATCATTACCGATTCTTACTATTTTCCCAAGCTCTATCCTCTGAAAGCAAAAGCCCTGGCAAAGTGTGTCATGCCGGCTACGTCACACCGACAACTAACGTTTTTTCTGTGACTTGCGCAATCTTCTCATTTTCTTCATAATTGAGTACCTCGTCTGTTAGTCTTATTTTGTTAGGGGTAAACTTTTACACCCAGTATTCTAACAGGAGGTACTCGTTTTTCAAAGTTCATTTGCTTTCAATACAGGAATGCTCCTAAGAATGAATACGCGTACTGAATAGATCACCTAAGGAATGATGTTTCCGGTGTAAGAGCCAGACCATGAAAAGACCCCAGATGAAATTGGAGGAGACGGTCTCGACCAGGTGGGTAAGGCGAACAACGGCGCTGGGCAGCAAAGGATTTTCCAAAATCAATGCGATGTTCTGCGGCAGGCTTAAGTAAGCCCCAACCAACAGCGCCGTCCACCAAGGGTTAACCTTTGAACCCCGGATTACCGGCGCCATACATAATACGTATAGAAGGGCACGGATGATTTGCAAAATAAACAACCGGGAATTACGCATAGTATTAAGCGTATGTTCAAAGAAGGGTAAAGCCGGCCCGGGTTGACCATAAAAGGCGCGTAACACCGGATTCTGCCAGGCAATAAAATAACCGGCGAGCCAGTACAGAACTAAATAAGCAGCGACAATGGCCACCAGCTTCCAAACCCACTGGCTGACAGGCATAACCATGGCAGGGTTAGGCGTAGTGTCAACTGTCGAACGGTTTTTCCCCAGAACCCAGACAGCCAGGGGAATGAATAAGAAAGCAGGTGGTATCCCCATTAAAAACAGGCGTGGAAGCGTCTGGGCGTCGACGGTGTTGGCCGTAAGAAAATACCATGACTCAAGCTGTACCACAAAGGTTGCTGCTCCATAGTAAGATAGCGCTAAAATCAGCGCCAGCCTCCAGCCTCCCCAGCGTGAGGTCTGGATTAATGGAATGATAATCATCAGGTTAACCAGGGCGATAATCAACAGGCCGCTGGTGGGTGAGACTAAACCCGGCTCGGAAACGACCGGCCCGGAAACGGCTGTTTCGGACTCTGCGGTTTCGGGTACAGCCGTTTCGGAGACTATCCCCTCGGATACTGCCGTTTCCGGCACGGAAATAAACATCGATCCCATAACATAAAAGACGAGAAATAAGAAGTATAATAAAACAAAACGGAGAATAAATCTGAATATCGATCGCGGAGAACCCAATGCTATCTACCTCCTAGAATAAAATAATTGATATCCCTTCAAGACCAATTATATTTTTTCTGGTATCAACTGTCATCAGCCAAAAGGCTGAAGTCAACTACAAAAAAAGACTGATTTACTCAGGCTTTGGAAATTCAACGAGTTGTTTATCCTCAATCCTTTGGTACATTTCAATATTTGGTTGACACAGACCCCTGGTTGGTTTAGAATGCTGTTTAGGAGCGCCGGTTATATTTTACTGGTCTGGCCGGCGTCTATGCATGCGCATGCATGCGGCTCCAAATAAACTTATGCGGCGCCTGACAGGGAAGAACTTCTGACCTGGAAGGGGCAACGGGACAAAAACCATAGCTATAGGCACCAGCACTGTAGTTGGCGCATTGCTCCGCCCCCTTTCCAGGGGGCGTTTTTTTCTGCGCTTATCCGTCACTCCTGTTCAACTCCTATTCAATTTGGACGTAAATTGGCCGTACTAAACGTAAAGGGAAGAAGAATCATGGAAAAGAAGCTGGAAGGGCTGTTGGCCAAACTCTACAGAAATAGCCATCTGGAAAAACCGGAACTCCTGTATTTACTGGAGAAGATCACTTACCAGAGGGCTGGCCTGCTCTTCGCCTATGCCCGGAAAACCAGGGTCAAGACCTACAAAAGAAGGGTATACCTGCGGGCCCTGGTGGAGTTCTCCAACCATTGCCGGAACAATTGCTGGTACTGCGGGCTCAGGAGGGACAACAAGAAGGTTGCCCGGTACCGGCTTTTGCCCGAAGCGATCCTGGCCTGCTGTTCTTCGGCTTACCAGGCCGGTTACCGGACGGTTGTCCTCCAGAGCGGCGAAGATGAGTTCTATGCCGCTACTGTCCTGGCTGACCTAATCCAAACGATAAAAAAGGAATGCCCTGGGATGGCGGTCACCCTCTCCACCGGTGAAGCACCGCGCGAGAAATATTACCGGCTTTACCGGGCGGGCGCCGACCGGTTCTTGTTGCGCCATGAGACTATCTCTACAGACCTTTATGAAAGATACCATCCGGGAATGAACCACGAACAGCGGTTGCAGTGTTTGAAAGAGCTGAAGGAGATCGGCTACCAGACAGGCGCCGGCTTTATTGTCGGCCTTCCCGGCCAGACCGATGCGGTACTTGCGGAGGAGCTTTTATTCTTAAAGGAATTTGACCCGGATATGGTGGGAATCGGACCGCTGATCCCCCACCCGGAGACACCCCTGGGGAACAGCTCCGCCGGTTCGGTGGAGAAAACCTTTATCTTACTGGCCTTAATCCGGCTGCTCCTGCCGGAGGTTCTCCTACCGGTGACCACGGCCGTCAACACCCTGGACAGGCACGGCTGGGAGAAGGGGCTGGCCGCCGGGGCGAATGTCATTATGCCAGTGGTCTCGCCCGCCGAGTGCAGAAGGAAGTATGAGATTTACAAGGACAAAAGCGGTGTCGATTACGCCGCTTTGCCGGAGATCAAAAGGAGAGTGGAGAAGGCCGGGTTTGAACTGGACATGTCACGGGGTGACAGCTATAGTTATAAGCGGTTACGGTCGGCGGAAAGGAGTGGTTAAGGCCGGAGCGGCGCCGCGGATTAGCACGCGGATCAGCTCTGTAGATTCAGCGCCGGTTATTACCGGGCGGAACGGTCCAGACTACACCGGCGCGGGTGGATATAACGTGAGGAAATGCGATTGTTACGCGATTATCATAAGATTCTTTATAAAAAGGAGGAGAAAGATGCAGGATTTTATTGACGAAGAAAGGATCACCAGTTTACTGCAGGAGGCGACGGAGCCCGATCCGCAAAAAATCCGGGATATCCTGGCTAAATCCCGGAGTAAGGAGCGGTTGGAACCGGAAGAGACCGCCGCTTTGCTCCAGGTGGAGGAGGCGGATTTGTTGGCGGAGATGTACCAGTTGGCCGGGGAAGTGAAGAATTCTGTCTATGGCAAGAGGATTGTCTTTTTTGCCCCCCTCTACGTGGGGAACAGGTGTATAAACAATTGCATTTATTGCGGCTTCCGGCGGACGAATGAGGCTGTACAAAGGAAGACGCTGTCCCTTGGCGAACTAGAAACGGAAGTACGCACCCTGATTAACCAGGGACAGAAGCGGTTGATCCTGGTCTTCGGAGAACACCCGGCATATGATGCAGATTTTATCTGCCAATGCATAGAGAAGGTTTACAGCACCAAAGACGGGCGCGGGGAGATCCGCCGGGTCAACATAAATGCCGCCCCCATGGAGGTGGCTGAATACAGGCAGTTGCATGAGACCGGGATCGGTACTTTCCAGATCTTCCAGGAGACCTATGACCGGAAGACCTATGCCGCGGTCCACCCGGCGGGGGACAAAAAAAGTGATTTCCAGTGGCGCCTTTACGGGCTGGACCGGGCGATGGAGGCCGGGATTGACGACGTGGGGATCGGCGCCCTTTTCGGCCTTTACGACTGGAAGTTTGAAGTGATGGGCCTGCTCTACCATGCCATCCACCTGGAGGAAAGGTACGGGGTCGGACCCCACACCATCTCTGTGCCCAGGATTGAACCGGCGATCAATACTCCCTTTGCCAGTGTGCGCGAGAATCGGAAGTACCATGTCTCCGACGAGGAATTCAAAAGAGTGGTAGCGGTTATCCGCCTTTCCGTACCCTATACCGGGCTGATCCTCACCGCCAGGGAACCGGCAACAGTCCGGAGGGAATTAATCCCCCTGGGGGTAACGCAGATTGACGCCGGCTCCCGGATCGGGATCGGCGGCTATCAAAAAAGCGCCGGTGGGTATCTCCCGGAAAAAGAACAGTTCCAGTTGGGAGATGTCCGTTCCCTTGATGAAGTAATCGCTGAAATCTGTGAGTTGGGATATATCCCATCCTTTTGCACTGCCGGGTACAGGTGCGGGCGGACCGGTGAGGATTTTATGGCCTTGGCCCGGCCGGGGCTGGTCCGGAAGTTCTGTATGCCCAACGCCATCCTGACTTTTAAGGAATACCTGCTGGACTACGCCGCAGAAAAAACCCGGGCTGCCGGAGAAGAGGCAATAAAGAAGACCCTTGCTGAGATGGGTAAAGACGATCCCCTCCGCAAAAAAATGGTTGATGAGAAACTCCGGGAGATTGAAGGGGGTAAGCGGGATGTTTATGTATGAGGACAACCGGAAGCCCCGCAAAATTTCTGGCAGGTCGGCGCGCGCCTTTTAAGTATGCTGTTGCTCTTCCGGAAGGAGCCGCGGTCTCCGTGGGCGAAAGATACGCAAAAACTCAATTTTGCAAAGGCTGGTGTAGGCTATGGATAAAACCCCAAGTTCCAACCGGATTACCATTGCTTTCTACGGCAGGAGGAATGCGGGCAAATCCCAACTGTTAAACGGCATCACCGGACAAGAGGTGGCGGTGGTCTCCCCGGTCCCCGGGACCACCACCGACCCGGTGAAAAAGGCCATGGAATTTCATCCCCTTGGCCCGGTGCTTTTTATTGATACCGCCGGCCTTGATGACGAGGGCGAATTGGGCCGGCTCCGGGTGGGAAAGACCCGGCAAATAATCGACCGGACGGATTTTGCCGTCTATGTCATGGATATCAACGACCCCGGGGAGGAGGAGTACCGGAAGACAACAGCCCGGCTTAAGGAGTTGAACATCCCTTATCTATCGGTAATCAACAAAACCGATACAGCTGGCAGCCGGCGGTTGGCCGCAATGAAAGCCAAGTACCCGGAGGCCGTCTTCCTCTCCGCCGTTAACCCCGGTGATCTCGAAGGGTTTAAAAAAATACTGGTTGAAAAAATCCAGAACTCCAGCAGGGAGAAAGAGCCGCCGCTGGTTGGGGACCTTATTCCTTACAACGGGAAAGTGGTCTTGGTTGTCCCCATCGACGCGCAGGCCCCAAAGGGCAGGCTCATCCTCCCACAGGTGCAGGTAATCCGGGACTGTCTCGACCATGGGATAAAAAGCTATGTGGTGCGTGATACTGAACTGGCCTCCGCTTTGGAGGATTTGGACGGTATCGACCTGGTGATCACCGATTCCCAAGTCTTTAAAGAGGTGGCCCGGATCGTTCCGGAATCCATCAAACTGACTTCATTTTCGATCCTTTTTGCCCGGTACAAGGGGGATTTTACCACCCTGTTCTCGGGGATCAAAAGCCTGGAGCAACTCCCCGACCCGGCCCGGATCCTGATCGCTGAAAACTGCACGCATAACCCCGGTTGCGAAGATATCGGCCGCGTGAAGATCCCCGTCTTGTTACGGAAAAATCTACCGCAGCGGCTGGAGATCGAGACCGTCGGCGGCAAGGAGCTTCCCGCCAATCTTGACGAATACGACCTGGTGATTCATTGCGGGGGTTGCATGTTGAACCGCCGGGCGATGCAAAGCCGCTTACTTTTCTTTCGTGAGCATGATATCCCGGTAACCAACTACGGGATGGTCCTGGCCTACTTCAACGGCATCCTGGAACGGGCGACCGAGATTTTTTCGCATGTGCGCGTGAAGTAAAGGAGTTGACTGGTGACCGCGGGCATAGAAAACGCCGGAAAGGATTTGTGTATTTCTGAGCTGAAGATGATAAATGCGGGGAAGATTGTGAAAACCCGGCGATAATGGTAATATTGAAAACGGAAAAGGGGTGGTTTTTATGAAATCCTTCCGTAAGGAGTTGGTTTTTAATACTAAAGAACGGGTAGAGTTTATTAACATCACAGACCAGGTGGAAGAGGCCCTGGCGGAGAGCGGGATCAAGGAGGGCCTCTGTCTAGTCAATGCCATGCACATCACGGCCAGTGTCTTTATTAATGACCATGAAAGCGGTCTCTGGCAGGATTATCGGAACTGGCTGGAGAAACTGGCGCCGCATGCGCCGGTCTCTCAATATCTACATAACCGCACCGGGGAGGATAATGGCGATGCCCATCTGAAAAGGCAGATCATGGGGAGGGAGGTAGTGGTTGCCGTTACCGGCGGCAGATTGGACTTCGGCCCCTGGGAACAGATTTTTTACGGGGAATTCGACGGGCGGCGGCCGAAACGGGTATTGATAAAGATCATTGGCGAGTAATGGGTGACACGTAAGTCATGGGCGAGATGTGAGTAATGGGTGTACATGAGTATAGGTGAGATGTGAGTTATGGGGCACGTGAGTACTGGATGATAACGGGTGACGCGTGAGGGTGATAGGGGAAAGGGAGAGGGCGAAATGGCGGAGCGGCAACCGGGGTATCTCCGGCTGGCGGAAAGCGGCGGGTTGGAGCGGAAAGTGAACCTGCTTAATGAAAAACTGAAAAGTTGCGTTATCTGTCCCCATCATTGCCGGGTGAACCGGCTCGAAGGTGAACGGGGTTTTTGCCGGGGCGGCGCCCGGGCGGTTGTCAGCAGCTACGGGCTGCACTTCGGGGAAGAAGCGCCCCTGGTGGGGCAGGGCGGTTCCGGGACCATCTTCTTTAGTCATTGCACTCTGCAGTGTGTTTTCTGCCAAAACTGCGAGATCAGCCATTATGGGATAGGGGATGAGGTATCCCCTTCGGAACTGGCCCGGATCATGCTTTCCCTGCAAAAAAAGGGGTGCCATAACATTAATCTCGTTTCTCCCACCCATTATATCCCCCAAATCGTCCATGGGCTCAGCCTGGCGGTGGAGGAAGGCTTGACCCTGCCGCTGGTCTATAATACCGGTGGTTATGAGGAGCTTGACACCCTGGAATTGCTGGAGGGGATTGTTGATATCTATATGCCGGATCTGAAGTTCGGCGAAAATGAAAGGGCGAAAAAATATACGAAAGCCGCGAACTACTTTGACCTGGCCACCACGGCCGTTAAAGAGATGCAAAGGCAGGTGGGCTGCCTTAAGCTGGATGAAAGGCAAATAGCTTACCGGGGCCTTTTAATCAGACACTTGGTGCTCCCGGGCAACCTGGCGGCTACGGACCGGGTTTTGGAGTTCATCGCGGATGAACTGCCCAAGGAGACGGCGATCAATATCATGGCCCAGTATTACCCGGCGCACCAGGCTTACAACTTCCCGGAACTGGCCGCCAGGATCACGGGGAAAGAGTATTATGAGGCGGTCCGGTATGCGGAAGAGCTGGGATTGACTAATCTGCTTTAAGGTAATCCGCCTTAAGGTTTAGCCCCTTTTTAGGTTATCCGGTTTACTGAAATTTTCCAGTTTATTGGGATTTCCGGTACGGTTTACCTTTATGGAGCCACATGTATTCAATCAGAACTTTTGCCGCCCGCCACCACCTGCCGGCGGGCAGGATGTGGAAACGGGGGGCGGGTTCCGCGTAGAAACTGCCAAAGAACGGGTAGAAAACCCCGTTGTTTGTCTCGAAAAAACTCATGGTGGTCCCTTTATATTCGGCCTGGGGCTTTTTCCCGGAGAGAAGGGCGGCGATATTGGCGGCGAGTTTCTGCGCTTGGAAAGTGGCGATTGCCCCGCATTTCGAGAGTTCGCCGCCGCCGGGGAGCTTTATTTCTGCAGCGTCGCCCAGGACGAAAACCCCTTCCCTGGCGGTCTCCAGGTGGTAAGGGTCCGCCGGGATCCACCCCTCCTTGTTGCCCAGGCCGCTTTTTTTCACCACCGCGCCGGTCCGGTGCACCGGGGCGTATAAAAGCAGGTCATAAGGGTATTCACCGTCTTTCGTTAATAGCCTTTTCCGGGAAGGGTCGGCGTCCCGGATCGCACAACCGGTCACCACCGGGATCTGAGCCTTTTCCAGCAGGCCGGTGAGGAAGGCGGTAATCCGCGGGCCGAAGCTTTCCAGGGGGGATTTTTCCACGGTATAGATGGTGATTTCCACTGCCTTTGCCGGTGTTTTGGCCTTTGCCCGGAAGAGATCCTGCAGGATGAAGGCGACTTCATAAAGGGCGCCGGCGCATTTCACCGGCAACCGGGGGAGGACAAGGGCGATCCGCCCGCCGGAGAAGGAAACCAGGGCCTGGCGGAGGGCGGTGGTCCCTTCCATGCTCCAGATATTGTAGCCATCGGCGGCCAGGCCGGGGTAGGCCCGGTCGTCGTAATCGGCGCCGGTGGCTACCACCAGAAGGTCGTAGCGAACACGGTTTTCCCGGCAGACCACTTCTTTTTTCTTAAAATCAATATTAACGGCTTCATCATGGATGAATTCGATCCCTTTTCCCGGCAGGATGGAAAGGCTGCGGTAGAGGGCCTCCGGTTTTTTGGCCCCTGCGATCAACCAGACCAGTCCCGGGTAGTAGTATTGCTTTTCCTGGCGGTCGATGACGGTCACCCGGTTTTCCCGGGGCAGGAGACGCCGGAGCCTGGCGGCGGTGGCCAGGCCCCCCACCCCGCCCCCGAGGATTACAATGTTTTTCACTTTTATCCCTCCCGGATTTACCACGGGTTTTGCTTTCCTTGTTTAACCGCCGGTTTTCTTCTTTTTGCTTCGCAACCGGTTTTTTTTGCGCTTAGCGGGTTTTCTTTCCTCTTGCGATCCGCTGGCGGCAGCCTGTTCTGCCGCGCTTTGCTTTACATAGTCTTTGCCAAAAATGGCGGTAAAAAACAAAAAACCTGCCGTTCTGGATAAATGATTTTTTATGGTAAAATTAAGCTGGTATCCGGGCCGGGGTGGCGATCGGGCTTACGCTGCCCCTTGCGACCGATTTTTCCGCTTTTGCCAGGATAATCATCCCTGTAATCCTAGACTCTGTGGTGATTTATGAGATTTTTGGCCCCCTTTGCGTGAAGATTGCGATTAGCCGGGCAAGGGAGGTTAATAAGGCGGAGGATT
>DUNX01000089.1 GCA_012839115.1 Bacillota bacterium | reverse complement strand
CTGCTTCACCACAGTCGGCTTCTCCAGCTACCTCCATGTCGGGGATGGTTTCCAGAAACAAACGCACTCCCTGCCGGAACAGGGGATGGTCATCAACAATTAATAGTTTAATCTTTACACCGCTCATTCCCAGGCGCTCCTTTACGGCTAAACTGAAAGTGTCTGGCATAATATTCTCTTTTGCCGGTGGCAAATCCTCTTCCCATACCAGTAACAAAACGCCCGGTTTTGCCATGCTCTCCCAACCCCTTACGCATCTCTGAAGGATTTTGCTTGCGCAAAATTGAAAAAAGAAAAGATCTTGAATTGGATAATGTAATCAGGATTGAGAGCAATATGGTTGGAGACAGCAGGCAGATTCGGTTAATGGGGAGGTTATCTCATGAACGCGTATTGGAACTGGGACAAGGTTTCGGAACCGTTTTGGCATGAGCCGTCGGAAGATGTCTACTACCTTGTGAGCAGGTGGAAGAAGGCGGGCCGCCAGGAAATATTGGATCTTGGGTGTGGTATGGGCAGACATGCCTTGTTATTTGCGGCCAACAGCTTCCAGGTCACCGCCTTGGACTTATCCGAGAGCGGCCTGCGCCGGCTTGAAAAAACCGCTGTAGAACGGGGTCTGGCAATAAACACGGTTCATGCGGACTTGACGAGCCTCCCGTTTCCCGGCGGGAGTTTCGATGCTGTTCTGGCCTATCATTCAATCTACCACGTGGACTCCGCCGGGATGCATGCCGCCATCAGCGAACTGTACCGGGTGTTGAAACCGGGAGCTGAGGCCTATCTGACGTTCAATGCAAAGAGTAACCCTACATTCAACGACCCGCGGAACCAGGTGGTCGATGGGAATGTCCGGCTGAAACGGGAAGAGGATGGCAGTATTCTCCCGCATTTCTACTGTGATCTGGATGATCTGTACCAGCTGCTTGCGGGGTTTAAAATTATCAAATTACGGCAGATTGAGGATATCTATGGAGGAAGAAGCAGTTGGCATTATTTCGTGCTGGCCGCACGGGAGTGATGGAAGGCAAGAAGGGTATAAAGGGGATGGGGAAATGAGCAATTCTTTCTTTAAAACATAGGTTATGGAGTCCGTCTATGCCAGAAACTTACTTTTCCTTCCATGGTTCTTGGTACCCAAAGGTTTTTATTGATGGCGGTTAATTCACCTTTGAGGGTGTATAAATCAGTCGGCATGGGCTGGCCGGTCTTATTGGCAAATCTATGTTCAGCCGTGTATACCACTGATTCCCCGGGTTGCAAGATCAATTGCCCCTCCACCGGCAAGAAGACTTTTCCGTCAGACCATCGCCAAACTTCTCTCCCCACGCTGTCATAGATGGCAAAATCATACCGCTGCGAAGTGGTAAAGTCGAAAGTCACAGGCAGCTGCGAATAGTTGTAGACCTGCAAGGCCATTCTGATGACGGGAGGGCTCATTATCGAACTAGAATTATATTCAGGCCGGTCAATCGCTACATTGACGCCAAATCCATTGAAAGAGACCAATTCACCCGGGTCGATTGTGTTGTTTGCCAAACCCGCCGTGCTTATACATGCGATCAAAGCTAGCAGCAACAGGCCGAAGACCATTTTGGCCATTGACTTTCTCATGTTTCACTTCCTTTCCTAGTTTAGAATTGTCATTTCCATTTCCCCATCCCTAAAGTTTAAATATTTTACATTTTTTGGATATTACCTGCCAGGCAGACAACCATTAAAGGGTATTTTTTATATTGTTGTTTGTTCCAATCTTTTGGGAGTAAAAGAGCAGGGGACGGGGTTTTCGGAAGTACAAGAGTTGACCGGTAAAAAGAGGGATTCTATGCTGTCAGAAGAAAAACCTAAAAAGAGCTGTTGAGTGCAATAAAAATACCGGCAAGGAGATTTTTTTGACTTATCTTTTCCTTGCCGGATTCGTCGCTTGGTTTGTAAACAGGTTACAAAAAGACAACGCAAAAGAAGAACAACCCTAAACACTAAAAACCGAATGGTGAATGCGGTGAATACGGGCCCTGCGGTATTTGTGGAGTCTGCGGCATATGCTGCTTACCGGGATCTTGAAACGCTGCTTTTTCTTCCTCAAACGGCGCGTCCTGACCAATAATAGCCACTTGTTCCTCTGGATCGACAAACATCCCGGTTCTGATGATATTGACCAATTCCAGCTTCGTTCTAAGCGGCGACCCGGGTAGCGATGCATAAAACAGTATTACTATTTCGTTCTGGTCCAAATCGATTACTGTCAGGCACAAGCCGGCTGCTGTACATGATTGGGCAATCACTTTTACTCTGGTGGGAACCTTATCGTCTTTCTTTGCAGCAAATACCCCGGTAGCGGTTAGCGCCAAGATCAAGACCGAGCAAATGATGACAAATAGCCTTTTCTTTTTCATTATCGCCACTCCTTGTTATTCTTATTTTCTCCCCAGGTAAACCCCTCAATACCCAGAGGTTTTACCCCGTTGCCAAAGCTGTTCAAGCCCCCCGGAACAAGCCGGTTTGTGAAGATTTGTTTTCTTACATATTCTATAGTAGGTAAATAATTCCTCCTCCTCTGCCTGCCATTATCATCCTTTTTCATTCTAAACCCGTTTGGGACAAAATTGGCCGTCTTCTCTCCCGGTCGCACAATTCCTGTTTTAAGCGGCGGGGTTCCGGGTAAAGTATAAGAGTGTGCACGAGGGGTGTACGAATTTGAAGAAAAAAGGAGCCGGAGAAGATGGTGCCGGTTATTCTGGTCTCAATTTTGCCCGGCATATTGTGGTTGCTCTATTTTTACGGACAGGACCGCCATGAGCCGGAACCCCGGCGGTTGGTGT
>DUNX01000126.1 GCA_012839115.1 Bacillota bacterium | reverse complement strand
TGGCTAGGGCCCTAGCAATACCCACCCTCTGCTTCATACCACCTGACAGGCTGGTTATGGGCTTGTAGTCATATCCATCAAGACCAACCATATTTATCATTTCTTTGGCCTTGGCATGACGTTCTTCCTTAGACATTCCTTTGATCTCTAGACCATATTCTACATTGCCCAGGACATCCCTATGGGACATAAGACCAAACTGCTGGAAGACCATAGAAATCTTATTCCTTCGATACTCCCTGAGTTCCGTCTTGTTATACTTGCCTATATCCTGTCCCTCAAAGAGAACCTGTCCAGAACTGGGCTTATTTAACATATTCAAACACCTGATCAGGGTGGATTTACCAGAGCCAGATAGGCCGATAACAACAAAGATTTCACCCCTCCTAACATCCAGGTTGACATCCCAAAGGGCTACCGTTATCCCGGTTTTCTTATGGATGGTCGCCTGGTCTATTCCCTTCTTTTTCATTTCACGGGCATGTTTTTTATCCGTACCAAAGAGCATAGATAGGTTTCTGACACTTAATATATAGTCATTATTATTGTTGTTATTATTATTCACCATCATTTTTCACCTCACTACGCTTAACCATTCCTTGGGTAATTCTATCCAAAATAATTGCCAATACAACAACGGCTGAACCAGAAATTAAACCTCTTCCGATCTCAACACGGTTTACAGCAATTAGAACCTCCATTCCAAGTCCAGATGCCCCAATCATAGATGTGGTAACTACCATGGACATGGCCATCATGAGGGTTTGGTTTACCCCTGCCATTATAGTCGGAAGGGCCTGTGGAATTTGAACCTTAATCAAGGATTGCATCTTAGTAGAGCCAAAGGCTAAGGATGCCTCCACAACCTCCTTATCTATTTGCCTAATTCCATGATTGGTTAAACGGATCATAGGTACAACTGCATATACCGTGGTAGCGATGACAGCCGGTGGTTTTCCAAGACCAAAGAACATCATAGCTGGTATTAGGTATACAAATACCGGCATGGTCTGCATAGTATCAAGAATAGGACGAACAAGCCTATCCAATCTATCGCTTGTGGATAGCCAGATTCCTATAGGGAATCCTAGGATTAAGGATACTATTACAGAAGCTATAATTATGGATAGGGTTTCATTCATCAGGTTCCAAAGTCCTAAAGTACCTAAGATGAATAGCAAGAAGCCATAAAGGAGTCCTTTCCTTATTCCAGAGATTCTCCAGGTAACTATTACAACCAAAAGGATCATGATGGACCAAGGTATATAGTCTAAGACCGCATTAATTATATTAACTAGATTACCTAAGCCCTTAGTTATTACTGTAAAGAATCTATCGAATCTAATACTTAATCCCTTGACTGCATTATCAACTGCCGTCAGGTCAAATTCAATCTCAACAGGGAATCTATGTAGCCAACTGGTTTGAATTACAAGAGCATCATCACTACTTAAGTAGTTCTTCATCTTTTCTGCATCTGCTGGCTCTAGCCATTCATTTAGTAACTCAGTATGCTCACTTAAGAACCACCTTGCAGTCTCTACATAATCTGCCCCTGTTTCCTGCATGTAAGCCAGGGCTTCAGAGGTCAAGGCACTTGAAGTTTGATAATTACTTAAAAAGGAAACAACTTCTTCATGACCTTCTTCCACAAAGGCATTGCTTACACCAATTGTTACATTGACAGGTGGGATTTCTGTTTCTCCTGCCAAGTAGGTGTCTGGGTTGAAGGGCTCGTCTTCTAGAAGAATCATATCATACATACCCAGTAACCAAGTTGGCTCCCAATAGTAGGCAGCAATAGGCTCTCCCTTCTCATAGGCTGATGTGATAGCTGAAGCTAAGGCAGAGTCAGAGCCTGGTCTAAAGTAGATAAAGTTTTCATCTAAGCCATAATGGAGATATTTATTATAGAGAATTTGGTCTACTTCCCAACCTGGAATTCCCCCATATATACGTCCCATGCGGGGATTTTCAACATCTGGGAAGACGTCTGGATAGTCTTTCAAATCCCAGATATATTTTAAATCTGGTGCCATTGGCTCAATGCCTTTTTCTGCATCCCCTTCGATTACATATCTAGGGACATAGATCCCCTGATAGTTATCATCGAAGTTGGTGCTAAGCTCCTTAAACCTATCATTTGCTTTATCGTCTTCATAGCTAGCTATGTTGGCAGACCAGATCTCCATATGAATATCAATTTCACCTGATAAGAGACCCTGATGTGTAACAGGAGTACTTCCCGTTACTTCGATCCAGGAATAACCATATAGTTCTTCTATAATAGTACCAGCAACAGCATTGTGGAACCTGATACTATCCCAGCCAGCATCGGCAAATGATATTACTCTGTCTAATGTAGTATCCTCTGATGAACATCCTACAAGTGTCAATAATATCATTACTACTAAGAGTAAAATACTTATTGATTTTTTCAATTTTACCTCCCCAATAATTCGTACCTTTACAAATGGAATTACATCAAGTTAAGGAGACACATTAAATACTAAATAAAAGCAAAAAACTATGGAGCACCATAGTTTACTAAAACAAGAATAACATGACTCCCTTTACAGCGCTTACGAGGTTAGCTGACGGGTTAGGACTAAAGGGCAGCCCCTCAAATTTGATTCACCCCAGTTAATTGGTTCCCCCGCTTCTTTGATAAGATTTCAGCGACTTAATTCATTCGTCTTATTAGTTTTTTAACAGGTATAAGTATAGCACACTGAAAAATTCAATGCAAATGAGACATCGATGGGCTCAATTTAATTATAGAAGCATTAGCTATGTGTTTGGGACTTATGACATAAGAAGTCATTGATAAATTAATAAAAAGTGTCATTGCCAATTATGATTTGAGATAGCAGATTTACTGTAGGGTTGAGCAGACAGGATAGATATATTAAAATATTTTGTATGATCAGGATGAATATTTTTGGCTTTTGCCTCGGTAAGGAGTGATATATTACAGAGCAAAAATGTATAAAGTCAGAGCGAGGCACCGTACATTATTGGATAAAGAGAAATCATAGCGAAAGGGCAAAATGTATTGTTTTTACTCATGGTTTAACCGCGAATCACATGATGTTTGAAAAACAGGTTGATTACTTTTCAGACGATTACACTGTTATAACCTGGGACGTTCCTTTACAAGGAGAATCTCGCCCATACAAAGACTTTTCCTATAAAAATTGCGCCACAGAATTAAAAGAGATACTTGATACTGAGAACATAAGTCAGGTTATTTTGGTTGGAATGTCGATGGGGGGATACCCAAGCCAAGAGTTTGCCGTACAATACCCTGATAGAGTAATAGCATTCATCGCTTTGGATACCACTCCATTCGGTCTGAATT
>DUNX01000088.1 GCA_012839115.1 Bacillota bacterium | reverse complement strand
TCGATCAAGGCGATGCTTTGCTGGAGGAAATGGAGGTCCTTTCCCTTATTGAGGAGGCGTTCACGGAGGGAGGACAACCAGCCCATCCCCCACCGGCCTTCCCGGTGGAGCAGCCGTTCACAGAACCGCCGGGTTTCCGCTTCATCCAGGCGCAGCCCGAGGTATTCCGCGGCCACGTTCTCCAGGTGGTGGGCTTCATCAAAAATTACATGGTCATAAGGGGGGAGGACCAAACGGTCGTCATCGAAATCGTGATGCCTCCGGACTGCCAGGTCGGCACAGAACAGGTAATGGTTGCTGATGACGATTTGCGCATCAAAAGCCGTTTTGCGGGCGTGTACCCAGGAACACTCTTCCTGGTAAGGACAGTGGCTCCGGAGACAGGTTTCCGCCTCCGAAACCACCAATCCCCGTAAATCCTTGGGCAGGGTATATCCCATCTGTTCCAGGCAGCCCCGGCCGTCCCCGGCAGAGGCCAGGACCCGGATAAAGGCCTTCGTCAGGGAGGGCGGGAGCTTGTCCATGTTCTCCCGGTAAAGAGCAAGTTTCCGGCGGCAAAGGTAATTACCCCGTCCCAGCAGGAGGGCGGCTTTTAGCGGCAGGCCGGTGGCCTTGGCCAGAAAGGGTACCTCTTTCTCGATCAACTGCTGCTGCAGGTTTATTGTGTGGGTGGCTACCACTACGCGGCTCTCTTCCCTGAGCGTCTGCAGGAAAGCGGGATAGAGGTAGGCCAGGGATTTCCCGGTTCCGGTCCCCGCCTCGACTACCGCATAGCCGCCCCGTTCCATCACTTTCCAAACCAGGCTGGCCATGTCGATCTGGGCCGGGCGGAACTCGTACCCTTTCAGCCCGCTGAGAATACCGGCGGCGGAAAAAGCCGTCCGGGGATGGGCCTCTTCCAGAAAGGCATCCAATTGTGAAGGATCCAACTGCGCATCTTTCACCGGCCGTCCCCCTTTCCGGAGAGTTCCCGCAGGACCGCCAGGTTTTGCCGGTCGTCGTCCGCGGAAGCCGCCGGGGTCTCAATGATCCCGGGCAAATTCTCCCGGCTTGCCAGGCGGGGATCGGTCAGCAGGTTCCGGAAGCCTTCGCGCCCGATCTTCCCCTGGCCGATATGGTAATGGCGATCCAGGTGGGAACCGCACTCACCGACGCAATCGTTAAGGTGCAACAGGTGCAGGCGGGAAAGGCCCAGCAACCGGTCGATCTCCGTCAGGAGTCCGGCTGCTCCTTCCTGTGAACGCAGGTCATAACCGGCGGCAAAGGCATGGCAGGTATCAAGGCAGATCCCGGTCCGTTCTTCTTCACCAGTAAGCTCAAGGATGCGGGCGAGTTCTTCAATGCGGCCTGCCACTTCCGTGCCGGCGCCCGCCTGGTTCTCCAGGAGAAGGATGGTCTTGCCGGGGATCTGCTGCAGGACGGTTTTCACGGCTGCCGCCACCCGGCGCAGGGCGGTTTCCCTCTCCTGTTCCGGTCCGCCTTTCCCCGGGTGCACAACGAAGTAGTCCGCCCCGATCTCCACCGCCCGCCGGTAATCCTCGACCATCGCCAACACCGACCGTTCGTAAAGTTGCGGGTCGGAGGCCGCCGGGTTGGGGAGGTACGAGAGGTGGACCGTCACCGGTCCCAGTCCTGAAGACTCAAGGGCCGTGCGGTATTTTTCCACATCCTGTGGATCGAAAGGCTTACGGGCCCAGCCCCGGGGGTTGCCGGCAAAGATCTGAAAGGCATCGCACCCCAGTTCCCCGGCAAAAGTAACCGCCCCGGCCAAGCCTTTGCCGATGGAGACATGTGCCCCGAATCGCATGGCTTTTAATCCCTCCCCAATTCATCAAGAAATTTCAAAAGGCGGTTTT
>DUNX01000147.1 GCA_012839115.1 Bacillota bacterium | reverse complement strand
TTTTACCCTTTTTGTAATATCCTTTATACCCCCAAAGGTAATAACGATACTATCTACTTGAATATTCTCCTGACAACAAGCTGTTGTCATTTGCGCTACCTGTGCTGCCATTACTTCAAGGTCTGCTTTTGCAGTACTCGCTGGTCTTACTGCTATTACAGCTTTAGGTAACAACTGCACAGGTGGTCTTACTGTTCTTATATCTTTACTCATTATTACTCCACCTCTCTTTTAACTGCATCTGATACATTAGTAAATGCGCTCACATCCAATAGAATCATATCCTCTGATACAAATTTAAACTCTACTACCAAATAGCAATATTTATTAAGTATCCTAAGAATATCTATATCTGCCTTATCTAATGTGAGCGGTAATGTCATTTTTCCTGTCATTTGATTTACCCCTTTCTTTTTACTTGGATACTTATATTACTTTTTTCTGTCACCTAATTAACTGTTCATGTTCAAAATTTTTATTCTTTGTCCAATTTACATTTATTTTTCTATCCATCAGACAAATCATCATAAAAAAAGATAGTGCCTTATGCACTACCTAATTTACCGCTTATTTATACCGCTATATCAGATACTTGATACTATCAACCATCTTTTATCTTTGCTTTATGTTTATTTACTCTGATTTTCTTTTTCTTCTTATTGTTGTCTTTGTTCAACTACTTTTAACTTTTTTCCACCACCAACAACCTCCCCCTAATAGATTCACATATATGCATCCATTTATGCATATATGTGAATCTTAACTGTAGATTTTGATTTTCAACTCCTCATTTTCCCTTGATATTACTGGATTTAAAAATTATATAAAAATTTTTCAAGTTTTTTATTAACAAGTTTTTATCAGGATATTATCAAGTAAGCGGATGATATAAAATAGTGCACTCTTTTTTATTCATAAAACCCTTACACCAGCTTAATATCCCAATTTCCTGATGCATAAATTATAATAAAAATAACAGAAATACTAAAATACTGGACAACGTGTATAATAAGTTGAACATGTTTTATAATGCAGAATCTTCGGTATATCAATATATAAAGATTATCTATTCGCCATGACAATATTGTATAAAATATGAAAAGGCCATATCAGCCGAAGCTATATGACCTCATAGTTAATAGATACCAATGTGAGTAACCTCATTAAGCTTTATCAATTTCATTAGGAAGAAGTGTAATTATCGCCTTAGTTATACCTTTTTCATTGACAAATTCCACTTCATATGCCTCATTTGGTTCTGTATGAACCATTACAACTGCACCAATATCCCCCTTCTTTAATCCCTCTTTTTGGTAATCTCTTAATAGCACAACTGCATCAAATTCATTAAACTTCATAGTTAACACCTACTTTACATATATTGTTGTCAATTCAGGTATATTAGACCCAGTTTTTAAAATCCATCCTGTTCTAACGGTAGCAACTTTACCATTAACACCTTCTATTAACATATCTACCGTATAGCGTTGTCCATATTGGTCAAGTTTGCCCACTATAGCTCCACTTTTCGATAGCTTATCATATATCTGCTTCATAAGTACGTCAGCATTAGACTTATTATAACCTAAAGCACTTTCAAACACTTTTGCTTTATTTCCTCCTACAGGATGTTCTGGGTTAAGTGCATATTCAGTTAACTTCCTTGGGTCAATTTTAGCGTTATTAAAGTTTGGAAGTAAATTTTGAATCTTACTCGTTCCCTCACTACAGGGATTATATATATTATATGATCCCTGTTACCATTTATCAATTTAAATTTACAAATATTTCTAATTACTTCCTTCTTTTTCTTTCTTCTCATACGGTCTATACTCTGTCTTTGTCTTCATCATACCGTAAATTAATCTTACAAGCGTTCTTGCTATACATATAAGAGCCTGTGGCTTGTTTTTACCCTCTTTAACCTTCTGTTCAAAATACTCTCTGAATACTGGATGTCTTGGCTTGCCTGATGGTGATATGGCTACCATTTGTATAGCCAAAAAATGAAATATTGCATTCAACTCTCTGTTGCCATTTCTGCACCGTTCATCCCTGCCTTTACCTGCTGAACTGAAATGTACTGGTGCCAACCCCATAAATCGAGCCAACTTATCTGAATCTGGAAATCTATTAATATCGCCAATTTCAGATACAATCTTTGATTCTGTAATAAGGTCTATCCCTGGCATGGTTTGCAACTTATACCCCGTCTGTGGCAATAATTTTCTTAACTGCTCTTCTATGTCTTTTATTAGCTCCTGATTGTTCTTAATATCTTTTACGATGTTTCTTACAATAGAATCTCTTTCTTCCTGATACCCCTTCTGTGTATTTCCATCCTTTTTAACTATATCAATAATTGCATGAATACGCTCTATCTTGAATGCCTGATGTACTGGTTTTATTGTTTCATAAATCTTTTCTGGTGTAGTACTCCAAATATGCTCTGGTGAAGGATAGTTCTCCCAGAAGCATAGTGCACTTTTGCCATCAACCTGTGCAAATAATTTCTTATAGGATGGGTAACTATAAGACAACTGGCTATGTAATTGGTTTTTATTCATCACATTGTTTTTTACTATCATATCCCGTCTTTTTACCAACTGCCGAATTGCCCAGTATATATCCTCATGTTTTGCATCCTGTAATGTATCCACCATATCCCTTAATACCCTTGCAACACAATACGCATCATAAGAATCATCCTTGTATACAATAGGATTTGAAAGTCTTACTGCACTGGTATAGGCTGGATTTACATGTTTGACTTTAAACTTCCTTCCTGTAAGGTATGTAGCCAGATTACGCCCAAAACCCCTGGTATCCTCAAGCCCAAATACAAAGTCTTTTGTACCGCATATTTTCCTAATCTCCTCAACAAATGCTGGAAACTTGGATGGTTTGTTTTCAAAGTTAACCTCTCCAATTTTTTTCATCCAGCAATCAATTACAACTGCACAATGCTTTTCCTTGTGCATATCTACCCCTACAAAGCATATATTTCTTTTATTATAAATATGTATCCTCTCCTTTTCTCATCTCCACTAAGCACATCGGCAACCTCAATTTAAGAGCGTTAGCTTTTTACAGCCCGCAAGGGAACGACAGCCTATCTGTTCTTCGTGTGACAAATTACGTGATTATGGCACCACGAGCCTTTATTGACTACACTTTTTTGATGATGTTACCGTCACCATTCACTAAAGTCCAGTCTTCTTGAAAATTTTCACTCGCTTATATATCCTAATCTGTCTTTGTTTTTGTTCACATTAAAACCCTAACTGTTATAGTTATACCGATTTATGTCCTACCCTTAATTTCCAACTGTCCTTTTTCCCTTGTTGCTCAAGGCTTTTCTGACTTATATAAATTTGAGGTTATGCTTAAAAAATTTTTAACTACAAAAAGAGACCGAACATAATCGTCCAATCTCTTCTGGTTAATCTATGCCTATTAATATTTCTAAATACGAACCAACCGCCCCTGCTCCTTTAATGCTCTGTAAAGTGTACTACTGCTTACCCCAGATAACTTTGTAATTTCCTCTGTGGTAAATAGTCTACTCTTGTATAGCTTTAATGCTGTTTCTATCTGCTCCTGAGGTATTTTTGGTCTTCCCACTACCCCTTGCTTTCTCGCCTCCTCAAAGGCTAATCTTCTTTTTTTCTCAGCATAATATTTACTGATTTCTATCGAACCTTGAAGTCTGTTAAAATACTCTAAACCATTTAGAAATGGCTCCATTATACTATGTATCAAGATACCAAAGTCTTGTAGTTCCTTTAGTAGATGTAATAGCTCACTTCTCTTTTCTGCTAAATCTGTTATTGTTCTTAATACTATTGTATCTTCTGGCTCAATTTTTTCTAAAAGCGCATCCAATTCATCTTTATTATCTGCGATATCAATGTATATGTTATCTTCTGATATATTCTGTTCTTTTATATATCTAAACAAGCCTCTGTTATCATTAAACTCACCGCCAGCATTTTCAATAAAATATGCGTATATCATTATTCCTCTCCCCCCTTTGTCAAAACCTCTTACAATTTAGGAATATATATACCCCTTGAGATTAAATCAATTTCTTATAATTCTTATCTACTCATTCCAAAAATTACTCCCTGTTCTTTTTTCTTCATAAACTATCTCTATATCAACCGTTTTGAGTAATAAATAAATCTTGATGTGTTTTGGGAATGAACTTGTTTTATACCCAAAACATATATTTATGTATTCATTAAACCATTTGAGATATTTACTTTCCCAAAACCTCAACTATCACCTGTAACAAACAACCTTTAAGTTATACCAATCCTGCATATCTCTCTTGAAATTCATGTATTCACTTTCATTGTCTGCAATCTGCTTAGCATTGTATATTATTAGATATTGTAAATCCTTTTGTTCTGTAAGAAGTTTTACCCTTTTTGTAATATCCTTTATACCCCCAAAGGTAATAACGATACTATCTACTTGAATATTCTCCTGACAACAAGCTGTTGTCATTTGCGCTACCTGTGCTGCCATTACTTCAAGGTCTGCT
>DUNX01000087.1 GCA_012839115.1 Bacillota bacterium | reverse complement strand
TTATCTGCAAGATGCACATCGCAGCGCGTTCATGCACCCACGTATGCGCGCTTATCTGTAACGTGCTTATCCACAACGTGTTCATGCACACACGTATGTGCGCTTATCTGTAAGATGCACATCGCAGCGCGTTCATGCACCCACGTATGCGCGCTTATCTGCAAGATGCACATCGCAGCGCGTTCATGCACCCACGTATGTGCGCTTATCTGTAACGTGCTTATCCGCAACGTGTTCATGCACACACGTACGTGCACTTATCTGCAACACACTCATGTATACACGCGCGTGTACGAGTGGGTACGCGCAAATGGAAAATCAGGGCGTGAGGATTAGGAGATAAAATTGAGGCAGGAAAATTCGCCGCGCCTGGGACTACGCCGGTCTAGATAATCAGGGCATAAAAAAGCTGAGGGCGGATAAACGCCCTCAGCTTCCCGTATTATTAATTTTTTATTATAGTGTAAATCATTGTGATGCTAGGCTCCGGGCATACTCCTGCCCGCAGGTTAAGGCCTCTGTATTAACTGCCATCAGGTCTCCTTTGCCGGCCAGGGTTCTCTTCAAACCTTCCACCAGATGCTCCTGGCTGAGTTGGATACCAAGATGGGCGCCTAACAACTCTGCCAGGGCGCCGGTGATAACAACATTGGCCACCCGGTCGTTTTTGAGTTTTTCCGCCAGTTCGCTGGCGGGGACCGGGAAAAGAGAAAGGTCCGCCCGTGAAAGCTTTAAATCCCCGCAGACTGAGGAGTTAACGACGATTATTCCGCCTCCGGCCAGGCGTTGCTCTTCCCGGAGGAAGGAAGCCCCGTTCATGACGACCGCCGCTTGGCTCCGGCTCGCACAGGGGCTGGGCAATTCACCGTGGGAGAGGATTACTGTGCATTCGGAAGGCCCGCCGCGTTTTTCCGCCCCGTAAGAAGGGGCAAAACAGGGATGAATACCGGCGCTCAGTGCCGCTTCGGCCAACATCTTCCCGGCAAAAAGAATCCCCTGGCCGCCGATGCCGGTAAACCTTATGACCGTATCGTTCGTTTTCATCCCTCAAGAACCTCCTTTGCCACCCGTACTTCGCCGGGGGGATAGTACTTCGCCATTACTTCATCAACATAGTGCAAGGCCTCGACCGGCGTCATCCGCCAGTTGGACGGGCAGGCGCTGAGTATTTCCACCAGGGAAAAGCCGAGCCCTTTCATTTGCGCACGAAAGGCCCGTAAAATGCTTTTTTTGGCCGCCGCCTGTTTGCCGGGGGAGGTTAAGACCACACGGCTCAGGTAGGCCGGACCCTCCAGGGCGTCAAGCAGTTTCATCATGTCGACGGGATTTCCTTCCCTGGCGGCTTCGCGGCCCAACGGTGAGGTGGTCGTCTTCTGCTCCGGCAGGGTGGTCGGGGCCATCTGCCCGCCGGTCATCCCGTAACAGGCATTGTTAATAAAGATAATGGAGATGTTCTCGCCGCGGGCGGCCGCGTGGATGGTCTCCGCCATACCGATGGAAGCCAAGTCGCCGTCGCCCTGGTAGGTGAAGACAAAACACTCGGGACGGGCCCGTTTTACTGCGGTCGCCACCGCCGGGGCGCGTCCGTGCGCCGCCTGTTGGGTGTCGCAGTTGAAAAACTCATTGGTATAAACAGAACAACCGACTGAAGCAATGCCCACCGCCTTTTCCCGCAGGTTCAACTCATCAAGGGCTTCGGCGACCAGACGGTGCGCCAAACCGTGATGACAACCGGGGCAGTACCGGAAGGGCGTATCAGTCAGCGATTGCGGGCGTGAAAATAATACCGCCATCTATATTCCCTCCTTTTGGATGCTGGACCCTGGTAATGCGTAATGCAGTACTTACTTGCGTCCATATAAGTTTCTTCGCAGGCGCGCTTGCGCCACTATTCCTCCTGCAAACGGGAGAGGATGGTCCCGGGGTAAATGAGTTCACCGCCCATTGCCCCAAGGAAATCTATTTTACAGGAAGGAGCCGCGGCCAGACGGACGTCTTCGAGCATTTGGCCGGAACTCATCTCGGCCACCAGGATCTTCCGGACCTTTTCCGAAAGGGCGTGAAGGGCTTCTTCCGGAAACGGCCAGAGGGAAACTGGACGGAAAAGGCCAACCTTGCGGCCTTGCTGCCGGGCAACCCGTACCGCCTGCAGGGCGGAACGGGCCACGGAACCATAGGCCACAACCAGGATCTCCGCGTCCCCGGTAAAATGCTCGTCGTAACGTACTTCCTCCCGGGCGATCTCCCTGTATTTCGCCTGCAGTCTGCGGTTTACCTCGGTCAGAGCCCCTTCCGGCATATGCAGGGTATAGATGGATCTGGGGGCCCGGTCATTGGCCCCGTGGGCAAAGATTCCCGTTGTCGCCCAGGAAGGGGCCGCCCGTTCCGGGATTGGCTCACGGGTCCGGAGGGGTTCCATCATTGTGCCGAGGAGACCGTCAAAGAGAATAAAAACCGGGTTGCGCCAACGGTCGGCCAGATCAAAGGCGGTACGCGTCAGGTCGTAGATCTCCTGGACCGACCAGGGGGCAAGGACCGGTGTCCGGTAATCCCCGTGTCCCCCGCCCTTAACCGCCTGGAAATAATCGCCCTGGGCCGGGGCGATATTCCCAAGCCCGGGGCCGCCACGCATGACATTCACGATCACGCACGGGAGTTCCGCGGTGGCCAGGTAAGAAAGGCCCTCCATCATCAGGCTGATTCCCGGGCTGGAAGAGGTGGTCATAACCCGCCGGCCTGCTCCGGCAGCTCCGTAGACCATATTAATGGCTGCCAGTTCACTTTCGGCCTGCAGGAAAACGCCGTTCATCTCCGGCAGGACGGCAGACATATACTCCGCAATCTCGGTTTGGGGCGTAATGGGATATCCAAAATACATCCGGCAACCGGCATCAAGTGCACCACTGGCTACAGCCCGGTTCCCGGAGACAAGTTCGACTTGGTCTTTCAAACGGTTTCCGCCTCCTTACTTATGGTGATGGCCAGATCCGGACAGAGCCGGGCGCAAGCCAGGCAATAAATACATCTATCCGGGTCCAAAAGAACGGCCGGGTGATGGCCTGCCTTGTTAAACTCCGTGCTTAAAGCCAGGATCTTCCGGGGACAGGCCTCTACGCAAAGGCCGCAACCTTTGCAACGCTCCGTATCTATTTCTACCAAAAAGGATCCCTCCCACCTCAAGTAGAGATTTTACCAGTAACTACCCAAAGTAAAGATTTTGCTAAGAAAAGATCTGCCCAGCGCTGCCCTTGGCATACTCGCGCACGCCAAGTTACTATCTGTCATTTTACCACAGAATCTGTTATCTGCAAATAACCTCATATTACACAAACTGGGTAAGGTAAGATAAGCCGGGGATATGTAGGAATATGCAGGGGAGTGCCGGAAGTGCGTTGTGGCTGTCTACAGAATAATCTTCTGCTGCGCACGGAGGTTTTTGATCTGGCGGAAGATGTAACGGACAACAAGGTTATCCGAGTTGGTCAGGGTTTCGTAATCTCCGATCAGGATCATTTTTTTCCGCGCCCGGGAAAGGGAGACGTTCACCCGGCGGAAATCCTTTAAGAAGCCGGTCTTCCGGGGTTGACCGGGCTCGTAGTTACTCCGTACCCAACTGATAATGACGATCTCTTCTTCCCGTCCCTGAAAGGAATCGATGGTGTAGATCCTGTTTTCGATAAACTCCTGGAAGACACTTTCCGGCACGGAAAAGTAGTGAAAATTCTCCTTAAACACTTCTTTAACCTTTTCCACCTGTGCTTTGTAGGGCGTGATCACAGCGATATCCGTAAGTTTTTCACCGTCTTCCAGAAGATTCAGGACTTGGCGGACGCAGAGCATGGCTTCGGTCAAATTGTAATAGGTGGAGTTAATCTCCGTCTCCGCCCGCAGTTTGGGGTCGGAGATCCCGGCGGTATCAACGATCTCAATTGGATGCGGGAAAAATTTTTTCCGGCCGGCCGGCGAGAGTTTGTAATAATCCGAAGCGGTATTGGGCGAGAGCCGGCCATCATAGACCAGGTCGGAGATGAAAGAGACCATCTCCGGGTGGGCGGTACGGTAATTAATATCAAGGAAGACCCGGTTAAACCTGTTCCCGTTGGTGATGAGCCGTTCAAAGAGGCTCATCTGCAGTTTCTCCTTTTCGGCCGGGGTGAGCCTGGGGTTATACTCGGCCAGGATTTCCTGGGCGATTGGGTAGGGGGGGATCTGCAGGTGGTCGCCGATCATCACACATTTCTTGGCAAAACCCAGCGAAAAAAGGGTTTCTGTGGTATCCATCTGGGAGGCTTCGTCAATAATCAGGAGATCGTACTCTTCCGGGGGGAGATTCCGGTCCAGGTAGAACCCGAGGGGGGTGCCAAGAACAACTTTGTTTCCTCTTTCCATGGCGGCCAGGTAGAAGGAGTTGGCAGTGGAAACCGTATGGACACCGGGGAGGCTGGACTTCCAGTGCAGGTTGTTGCCGGAACGTAGAACCCGGATGTTTCTATCCATCAATTTCACCAAGATGTTATCCACCGCCACATTGGTCTTGGCCAGGATCAGGATATTCTCCCCCCTGAGATAAGACTGGAGGGCGATCTCCGTGATTAAGGTGGTTTTTCCGGTACCCGGCGGGCCTTGGACCAGAACCAGGGTATGGGTATGGCCATCAAGGGCCAAAGCCAGGTTCAATGCTTCGGTCTGTGCCTTATTCTTGGCAAGGGCTTTATTAAAGTAGGCTCTTTTCGGGATTATTTGTAGCCGTTCCGGATTAACTTGCTTTTCCTTGCGTAACCCTAAAACTCCGGCGAGTAGGGGTGAAACCGTCCCGTTTTCCACCTGCCCTGCCAATTTTTCCAGGTGGGCGTTGAGGATCGCCTCGTTGGAATCTTTCACCAGCCTTTGGATGCTCGTGATTCTTTCCGCCGGAAGCGGTAAAACGGCTTCCACTTCAATAACATACCCGTCACCGGTGGTCTCTGTATGGCATTCGCCAACCCTGAACTCCTCACCGGCAGAGGCGGTTAAAATGTCACCGGGCAAGAAGGGGGCGGGCACCCGGAAAACTGCCCCGTTTCCGTCGGTAGAAAGGCAGACACAGTCAACCCGGTGGTATTTCTTCTCCTTCAAGGCAAGAATTTCCCGGTGCTGCTGGAGTTCGCGCAGAACAGCCTCTTTAGTCCGGGGTTTTACCGGGTCAAGCCCGGCCGGGGCGGTTTTTTTCGTTTTTTCCTCTTTTTCCTTAATTCCCGCCAAAGCATAGAGATGGCTTCGTAAGAACCGGTAGTCGCCGCGGCCGGGTTCCGGCAGACCCAAAGAATCCAGGGGCGTATTTTTTAACAACTCATACAGAAAATCCAGGTATTCTCTTTGCCTCATGGGGCCGACCAGGGAAAGCAGGCCTTTTTTGTAGATACCGGCCTTTTTGGCGTTACGGAGCATGGAATCCTTTTTGATCAGGCTTTCCAAAGAGAAGTGGTGCAGGTAGGCATTGAGAAAGGCCCGGCAATTGGCTTTGCTGTCAAAATATCTTCGGTGGTTAAGGCTGTCGATCGTCTCTATTCTGCCGGTTTTCAGGTTGATCCCGGCGGACGGGATTTGTAGTGTGTTCAGGATGTATTCCGTTACGGAAAGGGCGTTTTGATTTTTCTTTGTCGCATAGTGAAAATAAAGGCCGCTCAGGTTTTTGCCGCCCAAAAACCGGAGCGGGGTGGCGATAAAATCCTTGGTCTTTAACAGGCTGGGGTGAGGCCGGCCGGTTTCCGCCGTGGCCTTCAGGATAATTTCCCGCTGGATCTTTATAGGTACTCTCTCCCAGTGTATTTGGGGGGAGGAGCAAATCAACTCCAGCCAATCCTCAGTGCCTGGCCGTTCGATCCCAAGCATATCCCAGAGACCGGGGTTGGCTTTAATACGGGCGTACAGTCCGGAAAGGGTCTTTCCGTTTAAAAAAGAAAAACTCCGGTTAAAGTCGGTGGAATCCATTAAGCGCGGGTTTTTTAACCCCAATTCCTCCGCGGCCTTCCCAAGAATCTCCTTTATTAACTGGGGAGAAAGGGATTCCCAGGGGATACGGGCGCCGGGGAGACCGGTTGCCAGCCATTGCGGCAGGTTATAACCGGGGATACCGGCTGCATCGCACAAAAACTCCACAGTGCTAATCTTCTTATCCTTTTTTAACCGGGCATAACAGTGGTACAAACCGGTGAGGTCGCGGTTGTTCAAGGCAGGCAGCGGCCGGCAAAAATCTTTATGCTTCAGCATACGAGGGGTATCTTTTCCAGCCTCTTCTGCCAGAAACTGCAACAAGCGGTGTAGATGTGGACGGGGAAAGCGCTGCCAGCGGAAATTAGGGCGCGCGGCGAGCACCAGCCATTCGGCAAAAGAAAGGGGCGGAATCCCGTATTCATCGCAGAGATGGTCCAAGGCCCGGACGTCCGCGGCGGTATTGCCGGAATAACGGGCGACAAAACTAAACAAGGAAAGACCCTGCAAGAAATCGATTCCGGTTTTCAGATCCTCCGTTGACATCATCCGCGGATTGCTATAACCCAGGGAGGCGGCGGCCCTGATCAACAGGTCTTTCAGCACCTGTTCCGGAAGAATCTGCCATGAAGGCACGGTGGCGCCGGCGGTGAGATAAGCGATCCAGTCTTCCGTGGTGATCTCAATGTCCAGATCCTCGCAGATATACCTGATAACCATGCCACGTGGACCCCGGCATAGGTTATTGTAGTAGTTATAAAGACCGGTCAGGGTTTTGTTCTTCAAAAACCGGAAAGGGCCGGCAAAATCTTCAAAGGTCAACAACAGCGGGTGACGGCGTTCCCGTTCCCGGCAGGCCCGGAGGAGGACCTCTCTTTTTACGGTCCGGGGGATGTTATCCCAGGAAGCCACCGGATTATTTCTGATATACGCCAGGTACTTCCCGGTTTCGATCGGCGGTATTTGCCGCAGGTTGCTCAGGGGAGCGGAAGGCCCCTTTTCGCCCGGTGTAACGCGCGCGCGTACTTCGGATGACAACGGGAACGCGCGTGCGCGCACGAACCCGTCAAGATTTGTTTTTTCTCCGGCAGCAACAACTGGTTTCTCCATTTTATACCACCTGACTACAACGATATTCATTGCCAATTCTAGGCAAGTACAGAAAACGCCCGAAGAGTATCCGGGTTATACTTGGTCTGTTATATGATGTTAATGTTTAATATATTATTTATTATATTGCAAAAAATGACTTGGTAAAAGAGACGGAAGACCGGAGAAGTGAAAATTATGTTATTATTTTATTGTTCTTTGGCGTCATGCTCGTCTAATCGCCAATTTTTGGAAAAAATATCAAACCAGGTTTTCCGGGTTTAGAGGTTCAAGGGCCGGAAGGACAAAACGCCCGTCTTTTCTGATTAAGCGGTCGTCGAAGTAGATTTCCCCGCCGCCGTATTCCGGCCGTTGGATAAAGACCAGGTCCCAATGGATCGCTGATTTGTTGCTGTTATCGCATTCATCATAGCAGGAACCGGGGGTAAAATGGAAACTGCCGTTTATTTTCTCATCAAAAAGCGTATCTTTCATCGGGTTGAGGATATATGGGTTGAGGCCCAAGGCAAATTCGCCGGTATACCGGGCGCCTTCATCCGTATTGAGGATCCGTTCGAGGCGCTTTTGGTCGTTGGCGGTGGCTTTCACGATCTTCCCGCCCCGGAACTCCAGGCGGATCCCTTCAAAGGTAAAACCTTCGTAGAGAGCGGGGGTGTTAAAGGTGATCACCCCGTTAACCGACTCTCTTACTGGGGCGGTAAAAACCTCTCCGTCGGGGATATTCATATGTCCGTCGCATTTGATGGCGGGAAGCCCTTTGATGGAAAAGGTGAGGTCCGTGTCTTTACCGGTGATCCGCACCCGGTCCGTAGCTTCCATTAACTCCACCAAGGGGTCCATGGCTTTGGAGAGTTTTGCGTAGTCCAGGTTACAGACGTTGAAATAGAAGTTCTCAAAGCCTTCAGTACTCATATTGGCCAGTTGCGCCATGGAGGCATTGGGGTAACGGAGGATGCACCACTTGGTGCACGGTACCCGGACCTCCATATGTACCGGGCGGATATACTCTTTTTGATAAAGTGTTAATTTCTCACCGGGCAGGTCCGCAAATTCACTGATGTTCTCTCCGGCACGGATCCCAATATAAGCCTGCATTGCACTCATAGGCAACCGGTCCCATTCCGCCATGGTTTGCAATTGCCCGGCAGAGGCCTCCTTCAGTAATTCCCGGGTGAGATTGGGATGGCTCAATTTGACAAAAGGAAAGCCTCCGGCCGCGTAAACCTTTTTTACCAGTTCCGTCGCGAGCGGTATTGCGTCGCCGGTTATTTCCAGGAGAATTTTCTCCCCCGGCTGCAGTTGCACAGAGTAGGTAATTAAGTTCTCGGCCAGCCTGGTTAGGCGTGGATCTTTCATTTTACTCACTCCCCATTATAGTTCCCTTTATAATAATTCCCCTTCGTATTTAGAATCACCTGCTAATCGCGCGCGCGCGAACTATGCCGGGTCCGGGGGAAAAACAAGTCCCTTGCAGAATGATTTCGAATTATGGTTTTCTTGTGTGTGTGTACAAATGACGGCAAGAAAAAGGAAAGCCTTATTTGATCAAGAATAAATCAAGAATAAAGCAGAAAAGAGGCGCTGTGCCGGTAATAGAGAGGAAGAAAAAGAGAGGAAGGGTCAGAGCTGATCAGGACAGATCAGAATACGTATGGCAACTACGTATAGAAGGAACTGGCCTACAACCGCGCGCAGAGGGTGAAAGGGGGAAGGGAATTGCGGAAAAGCAGTGTACAGCGGTACTGGGAGATCGACCTCCTTCGCGGTTTGGCGGTGATGATGATGATCACCTTTCACACCCTGTTTAACCTGGAATTTTTTGGTGAATACCCGTTCATTTTGGATACCGGGTTCTGGTTTTATTTTCAGCAGGCCACCGCGGGGCTCTTCTTTTTGATCGCAGGGGTGGCGTTAACCTTAACGCACGCGCGTGCTCTAAGCAATCCCCGGGCGGGCGACCGGAGCTTCTGGCGTTTTTTTCGCAGGGGGGGGAAGATCTTTGCCTGGGGGATGGTTATTACTGTCGTTACCTGGTTTTTTCTCCGGGAAGGCTATGTCGTCTTTGGCGTGCTTCACTGTATCGGGGTCTCGATTATTCTGGCCTATCCCTTTTTAAAACAGCCTTTGTGGGCTTTGCCTGTGGGGTTCCTCTGCCTTATTATCGGGAATTACCTTGACAATTTCACGTTTTCCTTTCCCTGGCTTCTCTGGTTGGGCTTTATTCCGGAACGGTTCTATACCGTCGACTATTTCCCGCTTCTCCCCTGGTTCGGCCTGTTTCTCCTCGGCCTCTTCCTGGGCGGCCTGCTCTATCCTTCCGGACTGCGCCGTTTTTCGTTGCCGGACTGCCCGGGGTTTCCTTTGTTACGCGGGGTCATGTTTTTAGGCCGGCACTCGCTGGTTATTTACCTCCTGCATCAGCCGGTTTTACTGGCTCTTTTGGCTGTTTTGGGCGCAATCGATTTTTCTTTTTGAACCGGTAATCCTTGGGCGTTGGGGCTTCCCGCCAATCTGGAACAGCAAGCAGGTTTTTTATCGTAACATATATAATAAAGTCCGAGAAAAAATTTCCAATAATGCAGTATAAATAATGCAATAGCATTATGATAATGCGATAGCGTCTCACAAGCAAAGGCCGTTTTTTACCGCGAGGGATTTTTCACAGGATCTTTAAATCCGGTTTTTATTATGCTATAATAAACAGGATTTCCATTTAAGCAGTACCGGTAACTATGCGCATGTGTGCGCAGGACAAGAGGGAGACTTGCAATGATCTGCTATCTTTATGACGGGACGTTTACCGGTTTTCTTTGTGCCCTTTTTGCTGCAGTTCGCAATTGGGAAGAAGATGAACAGGCGACGATTTCTATTCTCCGGGAAAACAGCCGCCAGTCCGGGCTTTTCCCGGAACACCAAATAATCCCCTCATCTTTCCGGACGGCAGCTAAACTATGGACAGCCCTGACTGCCAGATTACCGGCCCATGTTTTGCGGGATCTACTCTATGCCTTTTTTTCGGAAGAACCGGGGATTGAGGATCTGATCCTCCATTATATCCTGCTTTTGTTTAAGAAACCCGTTTCCGCCCGGGACGCTTTTGCCGACCGGCGGATTCAGACCGTGCGGAAACTGGCTGGTCGTGTCGCCAGGGAAATCCGGCGTTTCCAGGAGATTACCCGTTTTCGTCGTTTCCAGGCCGGGCTCTATTACGGGGTATTGGAACCGGATTATAATATCCTCCCGTTCCTTGCCCCTTATTATAAGGCGCGCTTCGGGAAGAGACAATGGCTGTTGCATGACAGGAAACGGAATACCGGTCTTTTTTACGATGGCTCCCGCTGCCATTTCCTTGGCCGGGTGGAACTGGCAAAATCCGGCGGTGAGAAACAGGCGCCGGCTCTTAAGAATGAAGATGCAACCTTTCAATGGTTTTGGCATCTATGCCTGCCGGCCGTGGCCGGCGGCGAACTCTCTTTGTGGCCGGGAAGGCATACGGCGCGGGCACAAACAGCAAAAAAACAAAAATACCTGGTCAAAGGGGGCCCGGTTCTCTACGCCGGGAAGAATTGAACCCAGGAAAAGATCGGTCTTCAGCACCCGACCGGCCGGAGGGACTACCGCCGCAAACAGTAGTCCCTCCGGTTTTTTTATAGGTGCAGGTTTTACGTGTGTGTAGGTTTTGTGCACGTGCAGGTTTGTGTACGTGCAGGTTTATGTACGTGCAGGTTTATGTACGTGCAGGTTTATGTACGTGCGGGTTTGTGCACGTGCAGGTTTGTGCACGTACAGGTTTGTGCACGTACAAACCTGCACGAATAAACCCCGGTATATTCCGGTTTTACCGGGCAAACCTATTTTTAGGCGGGCAGGGTTACCCATTACCCAAGGAAGCATAAGGCCGGGACGGGGAATGGAGGCTTGCGGCGGATCGATGAACCGGGAGAAGGAGAAAACGATTCTGGTGGCTGAGGACGAAACTCCGGTTTCCCAGGTTTTGAAGGCCTGCCTCAATGAGGCCGGGTACCGGGTGGAGCAGGCCTTTGACGGGGAGGAGGCTTTGGGGAAATTTTCAGTGTTCAACCCGGCCCTGGTGATCCTTGGTACAACGTTGCCGGGGATGGACGGCTGCCAAGTTTTGCAGGAGATCCGGAAGCGGAGTTCATGCCCGGTGATTATGCTGACCGCTTCCGGACGGCTGGAAGAGAAATTAACCGGTCTGAATCAAGGCGCCGACGACTGTATTGCCAAGCCGTTCGCCACCGAGGAGGTGGTGGCCCGGGTTAATGCGGTTTTAAGGCGCCCCGCCCATATTTTTACCGGCGATATCAGGCAGTATGGGAGCCTGCGAGTAGATTTGCAGGCGCATACGGTCTATCTGCACGGCGTCGAACTATCCTTCATCCCCAGGGACCTTTCCCTACTTCTTTTTTTGGCCCGTTATCCCAACCGGACTTTTACCAGGAAACAATTGATCGAAGAGGTCTGGGGCCTTGATTATGCGGGCAGCGAACGGGCGGTGGACTTGGCGGTGAAAAGGATTAGGAAGGCCTTGCGGAACTGGCCGGTTTCCGAAGGAGAATTGAAAACCCTGCGGGGATTGGGATACCAACTTTCTGTCCATGAACAAAAATGAACAGGAAATACCAGGCAGCGCCGGAACCGCATTCACCTACGCTGAAATGCGGTCAAATTTGCAAATCCCGTTATTAATTACTATTGGCTTTGACACGCATTTGACTTATTAGGTTGTTACAATTAACATAAAAAAATGAGGAGTGTGGTTTGAGGAATGCGATGGAACCCGCCAAGAACAAAAATGAAACGGCGTATTGCCATGGGTCTGGTCATCTTGATTGTCATCTCCGGTTTGGCGGTTGCCTATGCCAATGTCAACTTTAAAGACAGGTCCGGCCGGACCCCGGAAGTGGTGGCCACGGTGGCAGGAGAAGAAATTACCAAGGATGAACTGACCGATCTTTTACTGGCGCAAGCAGGAGAACAAGGTCTGAGTATATTGATTGCGGAGAAACTCGTTGACCTGGAAGCAAAGAAAGAAAAAATTGTGATCTCGGAGGAAGAGATCGAAGAGGAATTGGCTGATTATTACGAATATTATGGCGGAAAAGAAGAATTTACCCAGGTTTTAGAGAAGAGCCCCTATTCCATTAATGAGATCAAAAAGAACCTAGCCAAGGATCTTACTGTTAAAAAACTGTTGACCCCGCGGATTTCCGTCAGCGAAGAGGAGATAAAGGAGTATTTCGAAGAGAACAAGGAAGAGATGACCGGGGATTACGAAGAGAACAAAGAAAAAATCGCCGACCTTTTATTCGCCCAAAAAATGCAGACGGAATACGCCTCCTGGATCCAGGAGTTGACCCAGGAATATAAGGTTGAAAACTTCCTGGCCGGGAAGTGAACAACCGCGTGGCTCAAAACTGGGGATTGGCGATCTTGGCCGCAGCGACGGGCAGAACCAGCTTCTGCCCGACTTTTATTTCTTCACCCGCAAGGCTGTTCAGGTCCTTCAAGACCGCCACTGTTGTCCCGTATCTTTTCGCCAAACGCCAGAGGGTTTCGTTGGTCTTTACTGTATAGATAAACTCGTTGGGAACAGGAATGATCAGCGTGGCGCCGGCTTTTATTTCCCCGGGGTTTTCCAGGCGATTGGTTATGGTAAGCTGTTGCACGCTGACCCCGAATTTTTTGGCGATCCCGTATAATGTCTCGGATTTTTTAACAGTATACGGGATATCGGTGGTATTCGCTTTGGGCGTATCTTTCCGTTCCTTTCCGGCGCCTTCCGGTATTTCCGGCACTACCGGTACTAATGACACCGCCGGCACTTCGGATACGGTTTGTACTTCAGATGCTGCTTCCGGCACTAATGATACTGCAGGTTTCAGGGGTTCGGGTTCCAGGTCGGGTCCGGCTTCCGCCTGGGGCGAATCTTGCCGCCCTGCCGTTTTTTCTGCGTTCTTCTGAAAAGACGGGGTCAGGAAGATCACGGTGGCCACCTCATCCGGTTGAGCATCACCGTTTGTTGCGGCGAACAGAGAACCTAAAAAAGGAAATTCGTATGAGGGCGTCTTCATTTGCAGGTATTCAGTGCGTTTGAGGACGCCTGTTATTATAATGGTTTGCTCCGGGACTAAGCCGACCGTAGCCCTAAGCTCTCTTCGCACGGGATCAAGGTTGGGACCGGTAACCATCTCCACCTTAGCCAGAAGTTCCAGAAGTAACTCGTCTTCTTGATGGGGAATGAACTTAAACCGGTAATCAACAGTGGTTCCCACATCAATATAGTCGATTTGGTAACCGGTGGTTGTGGCCATCTGTTTTTCAGAGACCCCTGGTATCCGGTCACCGAAGAATAGGTTCCCCTCGCGGTTATTCAGGTTTCTCGTTTCATGTCTGGCCAAGGAGTTTTTCTCTGTATCCTCTGCGATCATTGCCGCCAATTTTTCCGGTAACGGGTAGGCTTTCATCTGCGGTGAAGCCGGGTTTTTTATCCCCAGTTCCCGTAAGAAATCCAGGGTTACTTCAACTACTTCAACTTCTACAGTGATTACGGGATTTTCCCGGTCCCACCTCTCAACCAATTCTTTTATATTCTCCAACTCCAGTGAACTGGCCATAACGGCGATATTGTTACCTTTAAAATCATACCGGATCTTATGGCTGGGAAGCACTGCCTCCAGAACTTCGGCCATCGTGACCGGGGAAACGGTCTGTAGAGGTAGAATATGCAGTTTGATGTCGGAGGTATTCATTTCAGCCAGGGAACTGGCGTCGCCAATTACTGCAGTGGTTGAATTCACCCATTTCAACATCAACCCGTGGTTAGCGGCAATTTCTGCAGTAGTTTTTTTTACGGGTGCCCCGGCAGCAATAATCATGGTTGCCCGTTTTTGAAACCGGTTGGCAAAAAGTACCCGGAACCTACCGGTTTCGGCCAGATCCCGGAATATCTCCCGAAGCTCGACATCAACATAACTTGACTCAGTGGGGAAAACCGGTTCTTCGGCGCCAATAGTAATGTGCCCGCTCGTTACGGTTAAGCAGCAACCCAAAAGCGCAAAGAACAGCAAGTATTTTCCCATACGAACAGTGGAGATATTCATTGTTTTTACCCCCTAGGTTATAATCTGCGCACACGTGAGGCAGTTAAGGGCAGTACGTGTCAGTAACCGGGCAAGACAATAATTTCTCCGCCTTGCAGTTCGGCGAAGGGATCAATATTGTTTAAATCAAGCAGGATTTCCACGGTGGTTCCGTGTCTCTCTGCAATATCCGCCAAAATTTCATTGGGCGCAGCGGTATAAACAAACTCGGACGGAACAGAGATGATTAGGATGGAACCGGCCTTAACAACCCCGGTCGTACCTAAGAAGTTCAGGTCAATAATCCTCTGCAGCGGGATGTTAAATTTTCCGGCGATCCCGGTTAGACTGTCATATTCTTTGACCTCATATATAATATCGGTAAAATACCGGTCATGGTATAAGTAATTTTTCTTCAACAAGCCGGTTTCCTCTAAAAATTCCCGCAGTGACCTGGGAGATGCGGCGCTATCGTAGTATTCGGCGGCAAAGAGATCTTCCAGCCCCAAACGGCGTTCTGCCGGGACCATCGGTTTTCCGGGGATGAGAGTACCTTCTTCAACAATTTGTACCTCTCTGATGTGCGGGACGGCAACGAAAGTAAAATCTTTTTCTTCACCGGGCTTCAAGTCCAGTTGGACTTCGGCCGTTTCAAAATAGTAATGGGCAGGCAGGCTTTTTTCATATGCCTTAAGCGTCCACCGGCCCGGCCGCAGACCGGCGAAGGAAAATTCACCGCTGCCCGTAGTTACCCGGCGGAAAGTCTCTGAACCGTTGGAGAGCTCAATCAGGATATTGCCTAGAGCTTTTCTCTCTTCCACCCCGTTTTTCCTGTTCTCCGCCGTAGTGCCGGGCAAACCGCGTGCATACACGAAACCGTTTTCTTCCCCTGTTGCCTGTAGTACGGTTCTGCCGGTGACAACCGCGGGTGGGAATAAATCGATTTTTAAATCGGTGGTTTCGCCCTTTTCCACCTCAACCAGGAGTGGAAGTCTTTTTCCGGGTACCAAATTTAAGGCGGCGCGGGATTGATCAATTGAAATGGAATAGATCCCCGGGGTCAGAGATGAGAAAACGAACCTGCCCTCTTCATTGGTGACAACGGAGATACCGTTAGTTCTGACGATCACATTAGGAAGGGGGACCGCCGCCGGCGTGCTACCGTCAAATATCTGCCCCTCGATGGCGCCGGTCTCTTTTCGCCTAACCGTGGGGATATTATACGGGAACATATAAGTTGTAAAGAAAGCCAATCTTGTAAGAGTGTAATGTTTCATAACTAAATGTGAAGCTTTAAGAGTCAGAGAAAGGCGGTTATATGTACCGGCCAGATTCAGGGAGAAGTAATCATTCCCGGAGCTTATGGGGTCCAGAAGATTTCGTTTCTGGTACTCAAGATTCAAAGTAAAATCTTCCAATAACCGAAGGTTATTAGGTAACCGCAGGCTGGCTTTGAACCCGGCGGCGCTCCTGGACTCTGATATCCGGGCATAGTTTTGGTCGCCGGTATTTATAAAAAACAGGTAAGTCTGGCGTAAATTCGGGGTATAAGTTCCGCTTAGAGCATAGGTTTTGTAATCCACGCCGCCGGAGGAAGCGGCGCCTTTTCCGGCGGCAAGTCTGTCGTAATAGAATCCTGCTCCGGCGAAAGCCTGAAGCCGCCAGTGGGAAAATTGTTGTTGCCAGCCGAATTTGGTCAGGCTGTCTCTATAATCATACTGTGCCGGCAATAACAGGTCTCTTTTTTGCCTGGTCCGCACGGAAAATAAAACTGTGGTCTGCGGCGTAAAGCGAAAGGCAAAATTAGTGAGATAAGTTTCTTCATCACGGGCGACTGGCTTGGATGGGTCAAGATTCAGGTTATTCCGGTATTTGTTGTAGAAGAAAGACCCTTGCAGTGTATTGCATAGCGAGAACGAGAACATGCCGTTGGCGCTTTCCAAATCATTATAGGTACCGGAAAAAGTTGAAGAGGCCATAGTTTTCCCCAAAGAGTAGCGGAAGTCTTTCCCATATCCCTGCCAGCTTAGACGATAGGCGGCGGAACTGGGCTGTAATTTTTGGTCCAAAGCATATTCCAGATTAAAAACGGAGCTGGCGCGTGGATGCCCGTGATATAACGGCCTGAACTCTGCCTGCAGGCTGTAGAGTCCGTTACCCGGGCCGCCGCCGGCCGGTGGCCGCGACAAATAGTTGGCCTGCATCCGCAGGCGTTCGTTAAATTGATAACCATAATAGATTCCTTGTTCGTTCCGGCCCGGGTTTATAACACCTAGAGAATGCCGGTTCAGGTTTATTTGGAGTCTGATATTGTCATACCCGTACCAGCGTTTGGTTAGGGTGGAAAGCGCCATAGTACGGCCGCCGGCGCTCAAGTTAAGGAGGTTGTTATTGAATTCCAGTTCAAAGTTGGGGGGACTTTCATGGAAATTTCCTCCTAATAGATTAGGAGTTAAAAAAGATAAATAAACCTGGTTTTTTCCCTGTTCATCAATGCTGCCGGCACCGGAAAACTCCAATTGTAATCCGGGAGTCCCCGGGTCATCGCCGCCTTGTTGAAGGCCGCCTGTGATTATCCGGAACCGGCCGGGGACACGGTGGTAGCGGTCATGGTTACCGGCAATTACCGGAAAGACATCGGTGACAAAAGTATTATTGGCAAGGGGCAACAGCGTTTCTTTGTCAACTGCGGAAATATGCAGGACGTGCCGGATGGCGGCGGCTTCCCGCCCATCGGGTCTTGTTTTGATGTGGACTGTTAAAACCTGGGATGCGCCAGGGCTCAACGTCATTTCCGCAGGAAAGAATTTCACTGGGTAAACCGGGGTGTTTTTCTCTGCAAAGCATAGGGTGACCGGGGTATTCCCTTTATTGATATAACGCAGTTTGACCGTATAGTCTTCGCCGGCTGCCACGACCTGCGGTTGTTCTTCGCACAAGGAATCGACTGCATTGACGGGGGCGACTCTGATCTTGACGGCAGTGTGTAAAGAGTCGCTCTGCTGTTCTCGACTGGCGAGGGAATACCCGATCCGGTAGGAACCAGCAGGTGAATTGGGCGGGATGAAAAGAGAGACCAGGCGCACCTGTTGGTCGTAGGGTGCAAGCCGGAATGAGGAAGCCGGAATAATTACCTGCCAGTCAGGGGGCAACTCCAGTTTCTCCGAAAAGGTAAAAGCCGTCCTGGAATGGTTAATCACCAGCAGGCTGAGGGTGAGTGGCCGGCCGGGCTCAAGCATGATCTCTTCCGGAGAGACCAGCTTAAGCTCTACACCGGGGGGGCGCGGCTGCCGCCGGTCCGGCCTCTGGAAGTATGAAAAGGTAAATCAGGCAATTGAGTAAAAGAAGAATTTTTTTTGCTTTCATTTTCTTTTGCTTTCATTATTTAATTAACAGATCGTAGTTGGCGCCAAAAACAAATTGGTCCCCATTATCCACGATTACTAAAGCTTTATAGGTTCCCTTCCGCAGATTGGGGAGGGTAATTTTTTGCCTGACGGAACAGGTTGGCAAAATCCGGGTTTTTCTGCCGTGGAAATTGCCGATTAACTCACCTCCGGCATTATAAATCTGTACGGAGACTAACGGAAAGAGAACTCTCTCACCGGAGTTTTCAATATCCAGCTCTAGAGTCTTCTGACCGCTGTGGTCGGTGATTTTCCGGTCCAAAAAGCGAATTTGACGGGTTCCGGTGTTGCCTATATTCGTGAGGATCTGGACCCCATAGCGGATCTTCGCCTGCAGAGTAAAGGCATTTTTGTCTTCTCTTGCTGTGACCGGTTGGCCGTCGGCGTCTTCAACCATCACCATACTCCAGTAAGTTCCCTTCAGAGCATGATTTGGGGGGATCCGGACCTCATAATTCACCCTGGCCGTTTCTTTGGCGGGAATGGTCAACCAATTGCTGCTTAAGGTAATCCATTTCGCGTTGGAGGAAGGGTTTACACCCGGGGTTCCGTATATATTCTTGCCCTCGGCGGAATACAGGTAGTCGGTCTGATAGACCCTTATTGTGCAGGGGGTTTCCCCGGTGTTTTCCACCAAAATGCTTCCTGTATAGCTGGCGCCGGGGGATGACGTTCGTTCATGAACCAGCGAATCCACAACCCGTATTTCCGCAACAGCCGGAGGGGCTAAAGCTGCCAAAAGAAGCAGGAGAATGATTACGCATGGACATGCAAAGCCCGGAAAAAATTTCTTCACTTTCTTCCGCCTCCTTTAAGGCCTTAGGGCGTGTCGGTGGTAATGGTGAATTCCAGATTGGTACTGTAATTGGCGGGCGGATTCTGAATCGAAATCCCCGTCAATTGGTATTGGACGGCGATTCCGGTCCGGTCGCCTTGCCCGGTGATAAAAATACTGTCGCCTGTGGTCACCTCTTGAAAGGAATCACCGCCGTCAATAATCCCTTCCCCCGTTCCCTCTGAAGTCCTGCGCACGGAGAGAACAAAATGGTCGCTGTCCCAGTTTTGGTCGACTCTTTTGATTAAAATCCACCATGCTTCCGAAGAATCGACGCATCCGGTTACATCCAGGGTGGTGGTAATAACCGGACTCAGATAGGTATCTGTTAACTCGGATCCTGCCCCGGAAATCAGGTTGGAAGCATCGACAGTTTGCAACCAATCGCCTGTACTGGACAGTGTGGCCGCCTCTGCCGGTAACGGCAGAAATAATGCTAGTAATAAAAATGATGCCGGCAAGATAAGAAAGACCCGGCAGTTTTGCACGTGCGTACACATTTTGTTTTTATTTCCTTCCTTCTCTATCAGCCTCTTTTTACAGACAAGAGGGCGGGCGTGCCTAAGGGGATACAAGCCTTTTTTTCAAAAAAAAGAGATAAAGCAAGTAGGCGGCTGTGGGACGAACCGCCTACTTGCTTCCGGCTACATGCCGTTACTCATCAATAATGGTAAGGGTTACCGTTCTGGTATCGCTGGCAATAACACCGGCGCCCACATCAGCGGTGAAGGTGTACGTAATCGCCAGGCCGGACTCGGATAAAATGCCGATGCCGGTCACCAAATCCGCGGGGGCACTGGAGAGGGCAACGTCACCGAGGCTGGATGCTCCGGTCGGGGCCGCCAAATTGATTTCCAGGGTGGTATTTGGCGGCATATCGGCATCAAGCTCTCCGGTTA
>DUNX01000086.1 GCA_012839115.1 Bacillota bacterium | reverse complement strand
GATGAATGGGCGAAAAGAATCGCGCGCGCGCGCGAACCCGTTGTACCTTGCGGTCTCGCTCCCGCCCACTTTTGTTTTTCCGGAAGAGAGCCCCAGGGGCCGCTTGTTGGAAAAGGTCATCCTCCCCTTCTGCCAGGAAAGCGGACGCCCCCTGGCCTTGATGATCGGGGTGAAAAAACTGGTCAACCCCGCATTGCGGCTGGCCGGTGACAGTGTGGGGAAATCCCGGATTGAAACCGTGGAGAACCTCTGCGCGGCCTATCCGGAGAATAAGTTCCTCGTCACCTTCCTTTCCCGGGAAAACCAGCATGAATTGTGCGTGGCCGCCCGGAAGTTCGGGAACTTGCTGCCCTTTGGGTGCTGGTGGTTTTTGAACACACCCGGGATGATCCGGGAGATCACCGGTATGCGCCTGGAACTCCTGGGTTTGAGTTTTATTCCCCAGCATTCCGACGCCCGCGTCCTGGACCAGCTGGTTTATAAATGGGACCACAGCCGGAAGGAGGTTGCCCAGGTCTTAACGGAGAAATATGAGGACCTGGCAGCCACGGGCTGGCAGCTGCCGGAGGATGCGATCCGGCAGGATGTGGAACGGCTCTTCTTCCGGAATTTCCAGGAGTTTTTGGGGGTCTCCCTATAGTCTTGGTCTTGCCGGGCTGTGGTTTTCATGATTTTTACCGGTGATTTTTACTGACGGGTTGCGAACCGGGGAGTACGACCCGTGATGCGAATCTGGCCTGTGAATTTATGTACGCCTGGTGTTTGCATCCGCTGTTTGTACCTTGTACTTGGTCTTGTGTTTGTCATTGGAGTGGAATAATGTAAGCGCTTTCGGAAAAAGATTTGGGTGAGTAAAGATGCGAATGAAAGACATTGCCGGCCTGGCCGGGGTCTCGATCGCTACTGTTTCCAGGGTCATTAACAACCCGGAACAGGTCAGACCGGAAACCAGGGAAAAAGTGCAGAACATTTTAGAAAAGACCAATTTTGTGGCGAATGCGGTAGCCCGGGGTCTGGTACTTAACTCCACGCGCACCATTGGCGTGCTGACCGTTGATATCAGGGATATGTTTTTTGCCAAGGTCATTTATACTATTGAACGCTGCTTTAAAAATCTGGGCTACAATGTGCTCTTGTCCAACACCGGCGGCGAGGCGGAAGAAAAAAGACGGTATATCAAGGTGATGCTGGAGCAGCAGGTAGACGGTTTGATTCTGGTCGGGTCGGTATTCAGGGAACGCACGGGAAACAAGCATATCTTGGCTGCCGCCAAAAGTGTCCCGGTTGTCCTCATCAACAGCTTTCTGGCGGGGGAAAACATCTATTCCGTCCTTTGCGATGAGGGAGAAGGGGTCAGGGAAGCCGTTAATTATCTGGTGAAGATGGGGCATAGGGATATCTATTATTTCATCGACACCAAAAGCTTCAGCGGTCTGGCCAAACTCGAAGGATTTTGCCGGGGGGCGCGGGAAAACGGCCTGGATGAAACGAGGGTGCTGGAGATCTCCAGAAGCCTGGAAGGGGGAGAAGAGGGGGTCTACCGTCTCCGGGCGGATAAGAAGCAGTTCTCCGCGATTGTTACCGGCGAGGACCTGACGGCCGCCGGCACGCTAAAAGCCCTGCAGAAGCTGGATTGTAAGGTGCCGGGGGATGTATCGGTGATCGGTTTTAATAATTTGCTTTTGGCCGAGATGATAACACCCAGTTTGACTTCGGTTGATAACATGGGGGAGGCGATGGCGGTGGCGGCTGTGCAGACCCTCTATAATGTGCTGCAGAAAAATCCGACGCCCCCCAAGACGGTACTTACTCCCCGGTTGGTACCGCGGGAGAGTACCGGCGGGTTTACGGCTTAAAAATACCGGCGTTTGTTAGTTTAACCTTATCCCTGCTGACTTGCTGGTTTGCCGTAACGCTCATTCTTATTGCCATAAAACATACCAGTTTTTTACCAGGTTTAATACTTGGCTTGCAAGGCTTGCAACAGCGAGGGGAGGTGAAGAGATGAGCAGGCTTTTTGCTGTACAGGGAAAGACAGCGGTAATTACCGGCGGGGGCGGTGTTTTATGTGGTGAACTGGCCCGCGCCCTGGCTGGTGAGGGCGCCCGTGTGGCGGTCCTTGACTATAATGCCGAGGCGGCCCGGAAGGTAGCCGGCGAGATCAGGGAGAAGGGTGGTACAGCCTTGGCGGTGCAGGTCAACGTTTTGGAGAAAGAGGACCTGGTCTCCGCCAAAGAACTCATTGGTAAGGAATTCGGGAAAATCGATATCCTTATTAACGGGGCCGGCGGTAACCACCCGCGGGCGACAACGGCAAGAGAACGCTTTTTCCGGGAAGATCTGGAGGAACTGGACTCCGGGGTCCAGACCTTCTTCACCCTGGATCCGGCGGCGGTCCAGTCGGTCTTCAACCTGAATTTCCTCGGTACCTTCCTGCCCAGTAAGATCCTGGGCGAAGTCATGGCCGCCCAAGGGGGGGGAGTGATCCTTAATGTTTCCTCCATGAGCGCCCTGCGGTCTTTGACCAAGGTGCCGGCGTATTCCGCGGCTAAAGCGGCGGTCTCCAATTTCACCCAGTGGCTGGCGGTCTATTTCGCTCCGGCCGGGATCAGGGTGAACGCAATTGCCCCGGGGTTCTTTTTGACTGGGCAGAACAGGTTCTTACTGACGGATAAAGAGACCGGGGAACTGACGGAAAGAGGGAAGAAGATCATTGACCACACGCCCATGGGGCGCTTTGGCAACCCGGAAGATCTGGTGGGAACAGTATTATGGCTGGTTTCCGGGGCCTCAAGTTTTGTTACCGGGGTGGTGGTCCCGGTGGACGGCGGGTTCGCCGCTTTCAGTGGTGTGTAGCTGTAACCGTAAAGTCATAACCCTGTGTGGAGCTGTGCCCCGGACTGCCGGTGCAGCGCTGTATGGGCGACGACGGTTCAGATAAACGGCGCCACCGTATCAGTAGCGACAGCTCTTGTGAATGGCGCCGCCCTATTGGTAGGACAGTTCTTATAAATGGCGCCGTCGTATCAGTTAAACAGTTCATATGAACGGCGCCGCCCTACCGGTAGGACGGCTTTCATGAACAGCGCCGCTGCCGGCTGGAGCGGAAAAAAGAGAGAAAAAGAAGAGGAGGAAAAACCATGGCGCAAGCGGATATCGGCTTGATTGGCCTGGCAGTGATGGGCCAAAACCTGGTCCTGAATATGGAAGATAAAGGTTTTGCGGTGGCTGTCTATAACCGGACCCCGGAAAAAACCGCCAACTTTTTGGGGGAAAAGGGGGAAGGGCGGAAAATCACCGGCACCTATTCCCTGCCGGAACTGGTGGCAGCGGTGAAAAGGCCCCGGAAGATCATGCTCATGGTGAAGGCCGGGCAACCGGTGGACGATTTTATCGACCAGCTACTCCCCCTCCTGGAGAAAGGCGATATTATTATTGACGGCGGCAACTCGCATTTTCCCGATACCATCCGCCGGACGAAAAAGGTGGAGGAAGCGGGCCTGCTCTATATTGGCACCGGGGTCTCCGGCGGAGAGGAAGGCGCCTTAAAGGGGCCCAGCATTATGCCGGGGGGTTCTCCGGAGGCCTGGCCGCACGTGGCGCCGGTCTTTCAAAAGATCGCCGCCAAGGTGCCGGACGGTACGCCCTGCTGTCAATGGGTGGGAAACGACGGCGCCGGCCATTTCGTCAAGATGGTGCACAACGGGATCGAATACGGGGATATGCAGTTAATCTGTGAAGCCTATTACATTATGAAACACGCCCTGGGGTTGACCTACGAAGAAATGCACCGGATCTTCGGCGAATGGAACCGGGGGGAACTAGACAGCTATCTTATTGAGATTACCAGAGACATTTTGGGAAAAAGGGATAAGGAGACCGGTAAACCCTTGGTCGAATTGATCCTGGATACCGCCGGGCAGAAGGGGACGGGGAAATGGACCAGCCAGGCTGCGCTGGATTTGGGCGTTCCTACCCCCACTATTACCGAGGCGGTCTTTGCCCGCTGCCTCTCGGCGATAAAGGAGGAACGGGTGGCCGCTTCGCAGATCCTTTCCGGTCCGGGCGGCATGTACCAAGGGGATGATAAAGAGGAGTTTATTGAAGCGATCCGTCAGGCCTTGTATGCTTCAAAGATTTGCTCCTATGCCCAGGGGTTTGCGTTGATGCGGGAGGCGGCCAAAGAATACGGGTGGGATCTGAAATTCGGCGAGATCGCCCTGCTTTGGCGGAATGGCTGCATCATCCGGGCCCAGTTCCTGGAGAGGATTAAAGAGGCTTTTACGGAAAACCCTGGCCTTGCCAACCTTTTGCTGGCCCCCTATTTCCGGGAAGCGGTGGAAAAAGCCCAGGAAAACTGGAGAAAGGTGGTTAGTGTCGCGACCAACCTGGGACTACCGGTACCGGCCTTCAGTTCCGCCCTGGCCTATTTTGACAGTTACCGCCGGGCGGTCTTACCGGCCAACCTCCTCCAAGCTCAGCGCGACTATTTCGGGGCCCATACCTACCGGCGGATCGACAAGCCCGGAGTCTTCCATACCCAGTGGTTGACCCCGGGGGCGGAAGTAACCAGCGATCCGGTGGCCTGAAGACCTGCTACCGGAGGAAAGGAGGAAGGAACAGGTGCAAATCCATAACCGGCAAGGAGAAGACCTGGACCTGCGCCAGGTGCGGGCGCGCGTGGAGGAGACTTTACGTGCCTGGCTGGCCGGGCTGGGGCGGGAGTTGAAGAAAGTCCTGCTTATACCGCCTGATTTCACCAGGTACCATTCGGGGGCGGGGGTGATTACCCAGATTCTCTACAGGATGCTCGCCCCGGACTGCCAGGTGGATATCATGCCGGCCCTCGGCACCCACCTGCCCTTGAGCGAAACGGAAAGGACCGCGATGTTCGGGGAGATCCCGGCGGACCGGTTTTTCGTCCATGACTGGCGTAAGGACCTGGTGCAAATCGGCGAGGTTCCTTCCTCCCGCCTTTCGGAGTTTTCCGGGGGGCTGGTTGATTACCCCGTAAAGGTAGAAGTCAACAAAAGATTGATCGCGCGCACGCCCGCGAAGAAAAGCTACGATCTGGTGGTCTCCATCGGGCAGGTCGTTCCTCATGAAGTGGTGGGAATGGCCAATTATAACAAGAACATCTTTGTTGGCTGCGGGGGCAAGGAGATCATTGACAAGTCCCATTTTTTAGGGGCTGTCTACGGGATGGAACGGATCATGGGCCGGGATTACTCGCCCCCGCGCCGGCTCTTTGACTATGCGGAAGAGCAGTTCCTTGGCGACATGCCGCTGCAATACATCCTGACGGTCACCACCGCTGCTGCGGACGGCGGGATTCGCCTGCACGGGCTCTTTATCGGCCGTGAGCGCCGGGTTTTTGAAGCGGCTGTCCGCTTAAGCCAGGAGCATAACCTGATCCTCTTGGACCGGCCCCTGCCCAAAGTCGTGGTTTATCTGGACCCGGCGGAGTTCAAAAGCACCTGGCTGGGGAATAAAGCCGTCTACCGCCTGCGGATGGCTGTGGCCGACGGCGGGGAGCTGATTATTATCGCTCCGGGCGTCCGCCAGTTCGGAGAGGACAAGGGGATTGACCGGTTGATCCGCAAATACGGGTATGTTGGGCGCGACCGCATCCTGGAACTGGTGGAGGATGAGGAGGATCTCCGGGATAACCTTTCCGCCGCCGCCCACCTCATCCACGGTTCCTCCGAAGGCCGGTTCCGGGTGGTCTATGCCCCGGGGGGCCTGAAACGGGACGAGATTGAACAGGTGAATTTTACCTATCTGGACCTGGCGGAGGCGGAAAGCCGTTACAACCCCGCGGTTTTACGGGAAGGCTTTAATACTGTCAATGGTGAAGAGGTCTATTTTGTAAAAAACCCGGGCCTCGGGTTATGGGCGGAAAGGCGCCTTTTTCACCAGGAACAATAACCGCCGTTCCGTAGCTACCCGGGCGTTCGCCTGCGCCGCCCATCAGCAAGCCCGGATACGCCGGGTTTTTTCACCAAAGACAATACAGAGACAATAGCCGATCCAATTTTGGGTCGGCTTTTTGCATATTTAGCAAGGTTACAGTGGGGATAAAAATTTCTTGAAAAAAAATGGAAAAAAGAAGGGAAACCCAAATACCGGTCAAATACTTATTTAGAATAAAAAACAAAGTCTGCCAAGGATGGCCTTTGGCACAGCCCGGTTTTATGCTTTTAAGATATGAAGCTATACTTAAAAAGGGAGAGAGTTAAGTGATTAAGAGAACAGCACTGGTAAACGGAACGCTCCTCACTCCTGTCAGAAAAATAGAAGAAGGAATTATCCTTATTGAAAACGGCAAGATCAAGAAAGTTGGCAAGGTGTCGCAGACCGGAATCCCGGATAATACCGAAACAATTGATGTTAAAGGTAACTATATCAGCCCCGGATTTATAGATTTACATTTGCATGGCGCGTGGGGAGGGGATGTCACTACAGGTTTGGAAGAAGATTTACTAAAAATCTCCGCCGGCCTGGTGAGGAGCGGAACAACATCCTTTCTGCCGACAACCTTGTCTACCCCCCTTAATAAAATCTCACAGGTTGTTAATTGCGTCCAGGAAACAATGAAAAAGAACCTTCCCGGCGCGAAAATTCTCGGGGTTCACCTTGAGGGGCCATATATTAATCCTAACCAAAAAGGGGCCCAAAATCCAGAGCATATAATTCTTCCCAATCCAAAAGACTACCTGAGCTTGTTGGATGAGTTTCCTTGCATAAAACGGGTGTCGGCTGCTCCGGAGGTTCCGGGCGGTTTGGAGTTGGGCCAAGAACTGAAACGCCGGGGTATTGTTGCTTCGATTGCGCATTCGGATGCTACATACCAAGAGGTATTAGCGGCCATCGAAAGCGGTTATACCCATGCGACGCATATTTATTCCGGGATGAGCGGGGTGCAAAAAATTTCCGCTTACCGGGTGACCGGTGTCGTCGAAACAGTTTTGCTTCTTGATGAATTGACAACGGAAATGATTGCTGATGGGCATCACCTTCCTCCCAGTTTAATGCGGTTAGTGTTAAAAAATAAAGGCTTGGACAAGGTTTGCCTTGTTACTGATTCTATGGCCGCCGCCGGGCTTGGGCCCGGCGAATACGACCTGGGCGGTTTAAAGGTGATTGTGGAAGCAGAGATCCCTGAAATCTTCGAAATAGCAACTGAAGAGAAGAACTATGTGGCAAAGCTTGCTGACAGGAGTGCCTTTGCCGGCAGTGTGGCAACTATGGGCCATGTTGTCCGTAATATGGTGAAATTTGTTGGCTTAAATATCCTGGATGCGGTCAAATTGGCAACGTTCAACCCCGCGCGAATGCAAGGACTGAAAACGACGGGGGTTTTAGCAGAAGGAATGGATGCGGATCTCACTGTTTTTGACCGGGAGGTCAATATAAAATTGACCATGGT
>DUNX01000127.1 GCA_012839115.1 Bacillota bacterium | reverse complement strand
GTTTATCTCCAGCAAGGTTTTGACATGCTGCAGGAAGTTAAGCTGCTTGTTGGAGGTGGTAGCCCAGAAGTCCTGCCGCTCGTAGACAAGGGATTCTTTGCCCACCGTCCCTTCACCGTTGGCAATGGTGATACTGCTTTTTCTGCCGAACGGCGGATTGGTGAGGACCATGTCAAAGCGTTCGCCGGGGTCGGAAACGAGGGCATCGCCCACTTCGATGGGGCTTTCCTCTCCCCCGATTCCGTTAAGATAGAGATTCATTACGCAGAGCCGGGCCACACCGTCCACGATGTCCTTGCCCTTGAAAGTATTATATTTGAGGAATATCTTCTGCTCCCTGTCCAGGTTCTTGGAAGAGATGTAGTCGTGAGCGGCCAGCAGGAAGCCGCCGGTGCCGCAAGCGGGGTCGCAGATGGTCATACCCGGTGCGGGCCGCATTACTTCCACGATGGCTTTGATCAGGGGGCGCGGGGTGAAGTACTGGCCTGCCCCGCTCTTGGTGTCCTCAGCGTTTTTCTGAAGAAGCCCTTCGTATATATCGCCCTTGATATCGATATCCATACCGACCCAGGTTTCGCCGTTGATCAGTTCGATCAGCCTTTTAAGCTTGGCGGGGTCCTGGATCTTGTTCTGGGACTTGCGGAAGATGACGCCGAGCATGCCATTTCCCTTGCCCAGAGATTCGAGGATATGGCGGTAATGCTTCTCCAGGGCATCGCCGTCTTCTTTCAAAAGTGACTGCCAGTCATACCCCCGGGGGATTATGGAGGGCTTGCTAAACGGTGGCTTTGTCTGCTCGTCGGCCATCTTTAAGAAAAGAAGATAAGTGAGCTGCTCCAGGTAATCGCCGTAGCTGACGCCGTCGTCCCGCAGGACGTGGCAGTAGTTCCATACTCTCTGGACAATACCGGCGGTTTCATTTGACATTATTTCTTGCTCCTTCTACGCTGGTCTTTTTTACTTGCGTATTTTTCTTTTTCGGCTTTAATCCGCTCCAGCAGGACTGAAGCGGGCTCGTCGGTGGGGTCCTGGGGGACCAGCCTGCCTTCGAAGGCTTTCTTTAAGATGCTCTGCCGCAGCCGCTCTGCTTTTTTTATTCAGGGCTTGGTTCAGTTCTCCCGGCTCCTCTATCCTGCCAAATTCACAGTCGATGATATGATTCCCGTTGTCTGTCTGGTACCGGTCTTTCTTGTCACGCATGCGTATTCTTGTTTTGCAACCCAGTTCTTCTATTCTCCGCCTTGTCAACTCAACTCCAAAAGGAACCACCTCAACAGGCAACGGGAACATCCCCAACTTTTCAACCAATTTCGTTTCATCGACGACAATAACCAATTCCCGGCTCGCTGCCGCCACTATCTTCTCTCGTAATAACGCCCCGCCGCCGCCCTTGATCAGGTTCAGGCCGGGATCAACCTCATCCGCCCCGTCTATAGTAAGATCAACGTGATCGATATCTGAAAGATCGACAAGGGGTATTTGCAATTCTCTTGCCAGCAATTCCGATGCTCTCGATGTGGCTACCGCTTTGATCTTCAGTCCTTCACTGGTTCTCACCCCGATCTTTTGGATCGCCCAATAAGCGGTTGAGCCTGTCCCAAGGCCAACGATCATTCCATCTTCAATGAATTCTACCGCCGCTTCAGCCACCATTTTTTTTACATCCATAGCCCTTACCCCAATCATTATTCTTTCTGAAAGATTATTTTCTATCTCCTAAAAGTGCTAACGTTTCATTCCATTGCTTCATTCTCATAGACCACCTCGAACACACATCTATCATTACCATTAAGAATAGTGTCAATTTTATTAACGGTAACCGGTTTATTGAAAACCGATGAAAACAGCCTTTCACACCAACCGGCAGAACAATAACAGTATACCGGGGACATTTTTTCTACCTGCTTGGGTATTTCACAATAACAAGTATGATACTCCACAATAATCCTGCCATTACGGAGGTGTAAATGCCCGCCACCAATCTGCTGCTCATTCATAAGCTGGAGAAAAGCATTGACATCCTCTGCTTCCTGATATAGCTTCTTGGCTGTTTCTACTATACTATTGGAAATGCACATAGTACCACATGACTGCAAAGCATTAATGAGAGCTTTTTTCGCTTGAGTATTCTCCAGCAATGAAATAGCATCGTTTATGTATTGAGCTTGCTTTTCAAGGGATGCTTTATCGTCAATATAACCGAGCGACTCAATAAGCTTATTGTAACTTTCACAACTCATGTTTTCCTTTACACTGTTTAGAAATCTTCTCAATCCGCTTGCCATTTAGTTCATTCCCTTCATTTCTTCAGTTTCATATCCGGTAACACAAGATTCCAATTTATCTCTGAAATCAAGCTGCCACAATAAATTATATTGCTTATAATTTGACAACAGCATGTCATATTTAATCACTTAATCTCTTCAATAGGAACCCAGATCTCCACTATGGAGTCTTCACTGTCGCCGGCGAACCTTTCATCATAAAACTCGACAACATATGGTAGAATAGCTACTTCTTTCTGGCTTCAACAATTGGCTGGTAAAACCTTGTTTCCTCCGGCAGGCGCCATCTGATCTCGTCAAAACCAAGCCTTGCCAGAATCTCGCTGAACTCAGCCCGCGTTATGGCCCTATATTTTGTGGAGTAATAACTGGTTTTATATGCACCTCTCTTTGTTTTTCTTATAATAAAAAGAGTTAACGTATAGATACGTTCCTCCCATTCCCAGATCTGAAATACCCAGCGCTTGCCATATTCGTCATTACTTAAATAAGGGATGGTCGAAGACGGTTTTTCGCTCAGGATTTTATCGTAATCCCTGATACTTGCGAAAAAACGCCCCCCGTCGTTCAGGATGTTTCTTATGTTCCTGCATGCGAGCTCCAGATCTTTTTCCATCAATAAATGCGGTAACGAATTATCGAAGGAAATGACAACATCAAACCTCTCCTTCATCTTGCGCTCCAACTCACGGAAATCGGCGACTTTAAATTTTACGTTGGGGACGCCAAACCTCTTTGCCTCTCTTTTTGCCCGTCTTATCGCTTTAGGGCTCAGATCGGAGGCGGTCACATTGTAACCCAATTTGGCCAAACCGATTGTTTGCGTCCCTATCCCGCAGGAACAATCCAGCAGTTTAAGGGAGTCCGGGGACGCTTTTTTCTTGTCTTGGATCAAAGCATCAATCATTTTTGCATGCCGTTCGCCGGCTGCCGCCCAGTCATTAAAGATCAGGTGATAATCACCGGCCATGGCATTATAGAATCTTAATGTAGAATCCATTTTGCAGCCCCCATCCATCATGAGTTTGTCTTTTTTAGACTCCCTTTCTCATTTGCTCGCGAAAAGTCTTATACCCCAATGCTTCCCAACTCTTCTTTCCTATAGTATTATTTGCCATCACATTCAGCTCCACATAAGCCAATCCATGTTTCTTAAAATACTCCACAAGCATTCTTTCTAATTCTTTCATTATTCCTTGTTTGCGGTATTCCGGCCGGACATAAGCGCCGCTGATATAGCCAACCTCTTTAACCTTTGATATTGGCAAGAAGTTTTCCCTAATTTCGCCGGAGATAAAAGCAATTACCTTACCGCCATCTTTTGCCACAAAAGTGATTACTCCCGGTTTCCCCATCGCTTCCGTGAATTGCTTTTCCAGTTCAGTTTCGGGCAATGGATCAAACTCAAAATAGACATCCCTGGTCTCATTCTTGATAAAGCAGGCCAATTCATTATACAGCCTTGCAACTGCTCTTACATCATTCATGGTCATTTCGCCAAATTCCATCAGGCTTAACCCCATCCCCATCATTTCCCTTTTACAGCTGTGTATTGTGTGTTCGGTCCACACTCTGTTTTTTGAATTTCCACAAACCCGGCCTCATTCAACAACTCCATAAATACATAGCTTCTAATCGGGTTATAATCGACTGCTTCGACTTCGATCCTTTTCTCGCCGGTGCTTTTCTCTT
>DUNX01000085.1 GCA_012839115.1 Bacillota bacterium | reverse complement strand
ATGTGTAATTTTTCAGTTCCTGCCATGGAAAAATCTCCTTTCACAAAATACTATTTTTCCCTATGTACCAGGTAATAAGGGTTACATCCCTGCCAAGTATAGCAAAAACTATCATTACTGTCAATCTCACCACTGCCTGCGCCTGAAACGCTACTTTTCGCCGTCTTATAGTTCTAAACCGGCGGGAACCTTTAGGATCAATACCACCATCGGGAATATGGGAAAAGGTTCATCTTCATCAGCAAAATTTTAAACTATTCGTAAGGTATGTTATAATAATATAAGGAAAGGGAGGAGAAAAATTCCTGGGATTCCGAGGGGAGGTGTGATGTTATGAAGAAAGTGCTTTTCCCGATGATAATGGCAATTCTCCTATTGCTATTATCAGTTTCGGTTTTCGGCAATATCCTGGCAAATAATCGAGAAAACGGTGAAGATATTCAATATGAATATGGAATAGTAGTAATAAATGGTGAACCAGCATATTTTGACCCGCAATACTTGGATAATCCCGATGTTTTTATTTCCCCGGATTATGCTAAGAATATTGAGTCAGATATTATTAAAGGGGGGAAATTGTATTTTGATTCTGATGAATCTATTGTTATTGTTGAAGATGTGAAGAAAGAACAACTTGGTTCTGCGGTGGCATATATGGAGTTGAAATATAAAGTTGAAAACCGGACACTATATCTGAGTGAAGACGGTGAAAACTGGGAGGCTGTTATCTTTAGAGTAATAGATGACAAAAAACATGTTGATAAATATGACCCTTCAATAACCATATATTGGGTAGTATATTTGGAATGCAAATGGTTCAAAGGAGAATATGAGATAATCAGTATTCCAAATGCTTGAGACCAAAGGCTCGAGGTTGGGGAATTCGAAATACTTTTTAACTGGCATCAGGAGCAGGAATATTTTATCTGAACCGGTCGAGTGGTAAGAGCTAATAGGTTTACGGTTTTAGGAGATGTTAAATCCCAAATTATTCTGGAATTCAATGAATCAAAAGGTCCTTTTCTATAAAGGGCCTTTTTCTTTTTTGCGCATCGCAAGATAACTTGGAATACTTTGCTGTGTTGGAATAAACTGAAAGTCTCATATTTGACAAACTAGGAGCTTGGAATCACATAACCGTGCAGGAATATAGGTAATAGGAACATGTCCATCTTCATCGGCAGGGAATTTAAACTATTCGTAGGGTATGCTATAATAACATAAGGAAATAAAGGAGAAAAATTCCTGGGGGAGGTATAAAAACCATGACAAAAACGGATCTATTTGCATTGGTCGCAAAAATATCCGGGTTTTATTTATTGGTTCGTGCGCTTGAAGCATTACAGTATGTGGGGGTAACTATAATTAGTTTAAGCAGTATACCTGCGGACCAGCAAAGCGGTTATTTAATCGCAAGTGTTTTCCCGGTTATTCTATTATTGGCAGGCGCTTTTGCCTTAATAAAATGGTCAGCCCGGATAGGGATATTGCTGGGAGTGGATGAAACTCCCATATCTTTAAATAATGATGTACTCGGGAAGGAAACTCTCCTGAAGATAGTCTATGCAGGGATAGGAGTGTTTATTGTCGCCAATGCCATACCTAAGTTCACTCAGTTAATTATTATGTTGACAATACAAGGAACCACAGGAATAGGTGCAAACACATGGGTTTCTTTTGTTGGTGTGGGAATGCAATTGTTCATTGGCATATTTTTATTTTTAAAACAAAGAAACCTTAAATTAAGGCCAGGGAAACAGTAGGGGACTATAGCGACAGATATTCCATACCCGAAATTTCGACGTAATCAGAGAAAGCGGCTGAGCATTTGAATGCTATAAAAAGGCGCCGGGATTAAACCGAAAGCATTATTGGAGTTTGATTAACTATAAGACCTTTCTTTCAAGAGGGTCTTTCTTTTTTCCCTTTTTACTGCTCCATAATCCAAGGGAAGCTTAGAATAAACACAACCATGACAATAAGAATTAATGAGGTTTTAAAAAGCGTCAAGCCCAAAATTGCATTGGAATTCGATGAATCAAAGGCACTCTTCTATAAGGAAGGGTCTTTTTTTACTTCTTTGAGCATTGCAATCCCTAAATCAAGATAATTCGAACCGGTTTGTTGAGAACAAGTGTTTTGGTCTTTTAAGCCTTGGTTTTAAAACCTACAATGACTTGATATTATCGTGATGGGAAATATTCTTGCCATTGCTAGTATGGTATATAATAACAATAAAATACATTTTAAGGAGAAAATATACAAGGAGGTACGAGGAATGATAAGGTTATTAAAAGAAGGGATGCAAAATGTTTACCATGGGAGAGATGATAGCATCTGGGGAGCGCGTCAGGAGATTCATCCCAGACCGGCGCAGAAAAGCTTAAATACCAGGATAAATAATAAAGAGAATGCTTTTAAGACCAACCGGTTTCAGCCTGGGGAAATAAGTAGTTACCAGAAATTGAAATTTTCCTTTTATAACGCCAAAGGCCAAAGAACCAGTGATATTTTTCCTCTGCATGGTCCCGGCAGCCAAAACCTTAGATTGAGCCTACCTGTAAGAGGACCGGTCTTGGTAACCAGCGAATTTGGGGAAGACCGGGGCGATTACCTCCACCAGGGGATAGACTTTGACGGGAAGAAGGGCGATCCTATTTACAGCGCTGCCGGAGGAAAGGTGATCTATGCCGGATATTCAGAAACCGCGGGAAATGAAATAATCATTCAGCACTCTGATAATGTACTGACACGGTACGCCCATTTGGATGAGATTCATATCAAGGAAGGACAAGTAGTAGGCAGAGGAGAAGTAATCGGAACAATGGGCAGCACCGGAACAGTATACGCAAGGGAAGGTGTAGCGGGTGGAGACGGTTTTCGCCGGCAGCGGTCTGGCCAATGATACGCTTGTTATCAGCAGCGGAGATACAATACACCCGCTGGGTGAAACAGTGATTAAGATCGAACGAGAAAACCTATTGATTAGCTATAACAAAGCAACAAGGTTGTGGGATGTTGAAGTTGATTTTATATTTTACAACCCTACAAATCAAGCCATAAAAGAGGAAGTGGCCTTTGTTAATGAATCGGTGCCATATGAAAAATTTAATCATAAAATAGAGGGTTTTACCACACGGGTCAATGGAATAACAATTCCTTTTTCGCGAAAGGACGAAAAACGATTTACGGTTCTTGCGTAATGCGATTTATGCATGGCACGGGTATAAATTTACCGATAAAGAACTTAATGACTTTTTTTCAAAACAGTTATGGTACTTCCTGAAGAGGACAAGGAGATCCGGCTGACAGAGATGCAGCAAAAAAATGTGGACCTACTGCTGGAATATGAGAGAAAATAGAAAAAAGCCGCGCATGACGCGCGGCTTCTTGGGCCATGACATTTATTATTGATTATTCTGCCCAGTATGGTAAAATGAACAATAACGGAAAATTTCGCCGCCGCTGCGCGGCAAGAGTTTGAGAGGAGGTAGGGGAAGGTTCTAGCTTTCTAGTGGGCGCGCGGGTTATACGATACACCTCAAGCGACGAGCAACCAGCGACGAGCGACGGGCAACGAGCAATGCTCTCTATTGCATGCGTATGGGTTATGCGGCGGGTGTGAAGCACTGCGGGCTCATAGATGGTTTCGGAATAAGATTGTCCATTAAAAACGCACAACTAAAGCAAGGAGGTTTTTAAAAATGAACATAAAAAAAGAACTATTCGGAAAGACCAATGACGGCAAAGAGGTTATGCTGTTCACCTTAACCAACGACCAAAACGCCACCCTCAAAGTGAGTACTTACGGAGGGACCATTACCGCCCTGGAGGTTCCTGATCAAGACGGGAACTTCGCCGATGTGGTTCTCGGCTTTAATAACTTCCAAGATTATCTGGGCGAGCACCCGTTTTTCGGGGTGATTGCCGGGCGCTACGCCAACCGGATCGCCTTCGGCAGGTTCACTTTGGAGGGCGTTGAATACAAACTCGCGGCCAACCACGGCCGGCATCACCTCCACGGCGGGGTTACCGGTTTTGATAAGGTGGTTTGGGACGGGGAAGAGGTCAAGACCGGCGACGCTGTCGGAGTTAAACTGACTTACCTGGCAAAAGACGGTGAAGAAGGGTACCCCGGAAACCTGCGCGCCGTCGTCACCTATTTACTGACCAACCAGAACGAACTGGTCATCGAATACGAGGCGGTTACCGACAAACCCACCGTCGTTAACCTGACCAATCATAGTTATTTCAATTTGAGCGGCGAGGGCTCCGGCGATATCCTTAGCCATGAGATTATGATCAACGCCGACCGGTATACGGCTGTGGACAATGAATTGATCCCCACCGGTGAACTGGCGCCGGTTAAAGGCACAGCCCTTGACCTGAGAACGGCACGGCTGATCGGCGCCGGCTTTACCGAGCTGAAGGATGGATACGATCACAACTACGTCCTGAATAAAGAAGGCAATGAGCTGTCCTTGGCCGCCCGGGTCTCCGATCCGAAGAGCGGGCGGAAGATGGAAGTCTATACCACACAGCCGGGGGTCCAGTTCTTTTCCGGGAATACCATGGACGGGACCCTTACAGGCAAATCCGGCCGGATTTACCATAAACACTCCGGTTTTTGCCTGGAAACGCAGCACTTCCCGGACTCGCCCAACCATGAGTCTTTCCCCACCACACGCTTGAATCCTGGCGAGACTTTCCGGGAAAAAACGATCTACAAATTCTTCGTCTAAGCCCCTGTGCGGGAATAGCCCGGTGCATATTAAGAGAGACCGCTGGTAAGCACGGGGTCATAGGTAAGCTACCGGACGAGATAGAGACGGGAAAGAGATAAAGGTGAGACAAAAAGGGTGTCAGACCAAGTCTGACACCCTTTTTGTCTCTTAGACAGGATTACACGCGTTTTACACGCTCCCACACGCGCCATCGTTTTTTCTGTCTTACTGCGGAGGATGGACGTGTCCTTGGATAAAAATAAAAAATGGAAGGAAAAAAATAGATGGGGCGGGGTGTAGGAGACTAAAAGGAGCCGATAGTATAAGAAAATTACTCTGTTAATGTTTATAATAAATATTTTTGCTAATAATTTTAGGCGGTTTTTTTGAAGAAATGGGTTTTATAGGGCAGTCGCTTATGCGCCCAAAGCCACAGAGCCTGTATATACTTCAGCCGGGATATTTTTGAGATATACTTCTTCCCACTTAAGACTATTGCGCACAACTTCTTCAGATTTTTTTCAACCAATCAACCTGGATGGTCAACTCTCCTTTCTTGTAGAAATGGCTTTGTTTAGTTTTTGTTGAGAAGAAAATGTTATAGTATGCGAAGAACCGTAAAAAAGCAAAAACAAAGCTTGCTAATAAGAGGAGAGAAAAAATGAAACGCTCATTATTTATTTTCTTGACCGCTTTTTCGATTTGCACAGTTATCTTCTCTGGTTGCAACGGAGGAAATGGTAACGGGGGAAACGGAGGCAGCGGTGTCTACTATACTTTGAATGTGACGGTTGATCCAAATGGGGCGGGAGCGGTTTGGTTGGATCCTGAAGGAGGAACATACCAGAAAAATACCGAGGTGACCCTTAAGCCCGCCGCTGAAGAAGGGTATGAGTTTAGCGGCTGGGGCGGGCCGAATAAAGATGATGTGACGGCCAAGTTCGACAGATGGATCATAATAATGGACGGTAATAAACAGCTTGTTGCTGTCTTTACTGAACTAAAGCAAAACCAGGTAGCGGCGCCGACGGCCTCGCCATTGGGAGGCAGGGTGGCGGCTGATAATACAGGAATTACCCTGGCCACTACCACCGACGGGGCGACAATTTATTATACGGTGGACGGCGCGGTTCCGACGACAGAAAACGCTTTTGTTTATAGTAACGACAATAAACCGGTGGTCCCGGACGGAGGAATGACACTGAAGGCTTTCGCCGTAAAAGAGGGGATGCTGGACAGTAACATCAGAACTTTTGTTTATACTACGCTTGCAGTACAACCAATAGAGAGCATTACCCATGAGGTAAGCGGGGTTAGCTTTAATATGCGCCAGGCCCCGGCAGGATTGACCTTCCCCTTTGGCATGTTTGACACAGAGACCACCATCGATTATGCTTATTGGCTCGGAGAGACCGAGGTTACCTACGCATTATGGTCCGAGGTATATGATTGGGCAACTGCTGAAGAAAGAGGGGAGGGTAGGTATTATTTCCAGAACAAAGGACAGGCAGGCAAAGATTATAGCCCAGAACCGGACCAAACGGAGCCGGTCACCATAATAAGCTGGCGCGATGCCATAGTCTGGTGTAATGCGTTAACCGAGTACTATAACGCAGTAAACGAGACCAATTGGGCTTGCGCCTATATAGACAGTGTAGGGAAGCCAATCCGCGATTCCCGCGACGCCAATGGCGACGTTTGCGATGATGCAACAGCCTCTTCCACCGCCAAAGGCTTCCGCTTGCCGGCGAGTAGGGAATGGGAACTGGCAGCGCGGTATATTGATGGGATCGACTGGCTTCCCTACAACCACGCCAGCGGCGATCTCTCCGGTCCCTGTTATCCGCCGGAACAGGTAACAACTACGCAAATTGGCGATTATGTTTGGTATGCGGCGAATAGCGGGGAGCAAACCCACCCGGTGGCGACGAAGAAAAGTAATCCTTTTGGCCTTTTTGACATGAGTGGTAACGTTTACGAATTTTGCTTTGACCGGCACTGGAAAGATCAGAGTATGCGGGTAAGGCGTGGCGGTAATATTTGGTCTCAGACAGGGGGATACAATTTGCTCGTCAGCTATGAAGACTGGGTTGAACCCGACTCCGCTCCCGCTGCCTATGGCTTCCGTTTTGCCAGGACTGACTAGTCTTTTTCCATAGAAATGGACAGGTCTGGCGCCAACATTAGATAATGTTGGCGCTTTTTTCATGCCTTTACCAAGCAGTTGAGGATCTCTCCTATATACATGCGGTGGTGGTCGTTGCTTCCATAGCTATTATGGATCGAAGGGTCCAGGAAATGGCCGGGTTCCAGATCCTGATAGTATATTTTTTTGCATTCCATGACCAGGTCTGCTTCTTGGAAATAGACCCCGCCTGCTTTTCCGGTTACGGGAGTGAGGCCGGTCTCCGCTGTTTTGTTTACCTCCCGGCCGGACTTGGTCCCGCAGAAGTTAAGGATATCCCGGTACTTTTCTGCAAAGGCGGTGAGAGTAAAGACGGAGTTCTTCTCCATCAGGCCGTATGTATACCTTTGTGGCCTGATAAAACAAAAGCAGACCGGCTTTCCCCAGAGGATTCCAAACCCTCCCCAACCCGCTGTCATCATGTTGAATTCCTCCGGGGTGCCGGCGGTAATAAGCAGCCAGTCCTCGCCGATGAGTTTAAAGACATTTGCTGTTAACCGCTGTGGTTCTATCGCTTGAAAGCCGCTTTGCATCTTTCATCCCTCTCCTTCGGTCTTTATTTTCTCCAAACCCTGTCTGTTTTTGACAGGGGGAAGATAACGAACCGGGGCTATTAGCTCATCCAGTAACGTGGTGATCGTCCTTTGAAAATCTCAAAATGACGGTGGTACCTTGAAGGGGGGCGGATTTTATCTCCAACCTGCCGCCGCTTTGCCGGGCGCGGTCCGCCATGTTGGTCAGGCCATGCCCTTTCTTGGCGGTTTGGGGCTCAAACCCTTTCCCGTTATCGGTAATGGAAAGGCAGGTGGCGCCATCCTTGCTTTGCAGGGAGACGGCGACGCGGCCGGCTTCAGCATGCTTTTGGATGTTGGCCAGGGCTTCCTGGGTGATCCGGTAGACGGCCATTTCCTGGTCGGGCTGGAGGGCCCCGTTGTAATCCAGTTCCAGGTTTAGCTCCACCTGCGTCCTACGGGCGAAGAGATCGCAATGCAGGGTGAGGGCCTCCTCAAGGCTCCGGTCTTCCAAGGGGGAGGGGGAGAGCTCCATGACCAGGCGGCGCAGTTCCTGCAAGGCGTTGGCGGCGGTTTCTTCCAGGTGGTTGAGGATTCTCATCCCCTGCTGGTTGCCGCTCAAAACCTCCCGCAGGGGACGGAGGGAGTACAGGATACCGTGGATGTCCTGGGTGATGGAATCATGGAGTTCTCTGGCCATCCGGTTGCGTTCTTCCGTCACCGCCAGGTTGCGGGCGGCTTCACGCAACAGTTCCTCCCGCAGAGCCAGTTCGGCCAGGCGCCGGTTTTCCAACTCCAAGATACGTATTTTCTGGCGGATTATTTCCGCACGGTAGTTGAACAAGGCGAAGATGATGCCAAAGGCTATCCCCGCCAACGTACTCCAGAGCATATACCAGTATGGCGCCGGGGAGATTTCTGCGCCGCCGGCGATGATTGTTATGCCGTAGGCTACGGCAAGAGAGACCAGAAACGCCGCGCCGAAGCTGATGGCCAGGCGCTGAAAATGATTGCTCATTCCTTTGCGGCGCAAATAGTCCTCGAGATAAGTAGTTCCCAAGCCCAAGAGGCCGGAATAGACAGCGACGCCAATAATCATTACTGTGAAAAACAGAGCTGGAGGCCAGGGAACGAGCTCCAGATTCATGAAGATGACGGCTGCGACCAAGCCGAAACCAGCGCCGGCCCCGGCGCTGATCAGGAAGATCTTCCTGTAACCGGGTTTATAGGTTTGCTCCGGCGGTTCCGCCGGTTTTTTAAAATGCATTTTTTTTGGGTGTTTCAGCACTTGAAACCAATCCTTTCGCAGCTTTGGCAGTGGGAAAGCGTGACCGCGCGTGCATGCGGACATTAGTGCATGCATTGTGCACGCATGTGTGCGTGAACAAATACTCCCTGTGCTTGATCACCCGCCATTGATCAGGTTTTTCCGCATGGCGTACAGGGCTGCTTGGGTCCGGCTTTTCACATCAAGTTTTTGCAGGATATTGGCCACATGGGTCTTAACGGTTTTTTCGCTTAAAAATAAGGATTCAGCGATCTCCCTGTTGCTCAGACCACGGGCAATCAGGGCGAGCACCTCCATTTCCCGGGTGGAGAGGGGCTCGTGGACTTCACTTGGTCCGGTTCTTCCTTCGTTTTCCACATGCTGAAGCAGATCGGCTGCTACCTGAGCACCCAGGTAACTGCCTCCGGCTGCCACGGCACGAATGGCAGTTAAGAGCTGTTCAGGTTCGGCATCTTTAAGAATATACCCGGACGCTCCTGCTTTCAAAGCACCGTAGACCTTTTCCCAGTCGCCAAAAGAGGTCAGGATCAGGATCTTTGTCCCGGGACGAACTGCATTTATCTGTCCGGTTGTTTCAATCCCGTCCAGCCCCGGCATTTGTAGATCCAATAATACAAGATCAACATCTCTTTGTTCCAGTAGGGAAAGGGCTGCTTCACCACAGTCGGCTTCTCCAGCTACCTCCATGTCGGGGATGGTTTCCAGAAACAAACGCACTCCCTGCCGGAACAGGGGATGGTCATCAACAATTAATAGTTTAATCTTTACACCGCTCAT
>DUNX01000084.1 GCA_012839115.1 Bacillota bacterium | reverse complement strand
CGTTTTCGCTACTCCAAGGAGGTTCTGGGGTTTATTCAATGGACAGGGGTGGAATTTTTTCAGTTCCTGGAGGGACAAGGAACAAAGGATTTTTCTATAGCAGCCGGGTGCGGGTTTCGTGCCGCTTATCGAATCATCGGGATTAAACCGTTATATTTTGGGGGATATCTTTCTTATGATTTCCTGCGTGCATCTTCAGGCGAAAACCCGGTCCAGGCGGTTTTGACCGTGGATATTTCTGTTTAACAGATCCGGCCCGCGAGGTATTTCAGTGGATTAATCAGGGCTGTTGTGGTATAATTATCCTGTTTGGTCATGGGCGGGAACTGCTCTGGCCGGCAGGCGACACAACTGTAAGAAAAGGCAAAGGACAGAAAGGTGCAATGAGACCGTATCTCCTGGTCGATTTTGGCAGTACTTACACGAAAATGACTGCGGTGGATCTGGACGGGCCGGCGGTTTTGGGTACCGCTGCCGCCCCCACCACTGTGGATGACGGGCTAATAAACGGTTATTCCCAGGCTTTCCAGGAGCTGACCGCGAAAACAGGGCCGCTTAAATTCCGTAAAAAACTGGCCTGCAGCAGCGCGGCCGGGGGGTTGCGCATGGCTGCTGTCGGGTTGGTGCCGGAGTTGACGGTGGAAGCGGCCAAGATGGCCGCTTTGGGCGCCGGAGCCAGGGTGGTCGGGGTTTATGGTTACGAGTTAACACCGGAAGAGGTTACGGAGCTGAGCAGTTTAGAACCGGACCTTATCCTTTTGGCCGGCGGGACGGACGGCGGGAACAGGGAGACCCTGATCTACAATGCGCGCCAATTGGCAGAAAGCCGGCTGGAGGCGCCGGTGATTATTGCCGGCAACAAGAACGCGGCTCCGGAAGCCGGGGATTTGCTGCGCAAGGCCGGAAAACCTTGTTACCGGGTGCCTAATGTCCTTCCGGAATTGGGCAGACTGAATATCGAGCCGGCGCAAAAAGCGATCCGGGAGGTTTTTTTGGAACGGCTTGTGCGGGCGAAAGGCCTTGACCGGGTGGAAAAAGAGATTGACGGGATTACTATGCCGACGCCGGCCGCGGTGTTGGCTGTCGCCTGCCGCCTGGCCGGCGGTGACGGCCACACGCCCGGCCTGGGAGAATTACTCCTGGTTGATGTGGGTGGAGCCACCACTGATGTCCATTCGGTGGCGGAGGGGTTCCCTACCCGGCCTGATGTTTTCCTCCGCGGCCTGCCGGAACCGCGGGTCAAGCGGAGCGTCGAAGGGGACTTGGGTTTACGGTCAAGTGCCGAAGCGTTATTGGAAATTTCTTCACCAGCGGTTGCGGCGCGGCTGGCCGGTCTCTCTGAAGAGCGGGTGCGGAGGGGGGCGGAAAAACGGCGGCGCCAACCGGGATACCTGCCCGTAGAGGAAGACGAACGCCGGCTGGACGAGGCTTTAGCCCGTCTGGCAGTACAAACCGCGGTCACCCGGCATGCCGGGTCGATTGAAAAGATCCCAACCCCGTACGGGATTTCTTACATACAGACCGGGAAGGATCTTACAGGAGTCAAGAACGTAATCGGTACCGGCGGGATCCTCGTCCACGGACTGCAGGCCGGGACGATCCTCGCGGGCGCCCTTTTTGATCCCGCCGCACCGGAGAGTTTGAAACCTGTTTCTTCCCGTTTTTTTGTTGACCGCCGGTATCTTTTTTCCACCCTGGGTCTGTTGGCCGGGGAGCACCCTTATGAAGCATTTTACCTGCTGCAGGCGGCCGTAGAAGAGGTCCGGCAAGAAAAGGCCGGTTTTCCGGGCCAGGAGAATAGCAACCAACATACACATGGAAAATAAAAAAAGAGGATGGAGGAGAAGATGGAACGTATTGACGGGAGGGGAGCCGAACAGCTCAGACCGGTAACGATAACGAGGAAATTCTTGAAACATGCTGAAGGCTCGGCCTTGATTACGGTTGGTGAAACCAAGGTGATCTGCACGGCAACTGTTGAAGACAGGGTACCGCAATGGTTACGTGGAGGAGGCCAGGGATGGATTACTGCCGAGTACGCCATGATCCCCCGGGCTACCCCCCAGCGGAATATCAGGGATTCGACTAAAGGCAAGCCCAGCGGCAGGTCACAAGAGATCCAGCGGATGGTGGGCCGGGCGCTCCGATCAGTGGTTAACCTGCCGGCTTTGGGGGAAAGAACCATCTGGTTGGATTGTGACGTGATCCAGGCCGATGGCGGTACGAGGACAGCGGCGATCACCGGTTCTTTTGTCGCCCTGGTGGACGCCTTGGCTGCCATAGCCAAAGCCCCTGATGAGCCTTTACCGGTTTATGATTTTTTGGCTGCCATCAGCGTGGGAATTATTGATAACCAGTTGTTGCTGGATTTGAATTATGCCGAAGATTCCATAGCCTCGGTTGATATGAACCTGGTGATGACCGGTAACGGCCAGATCGTTGAAATACAGGCAGCCGCAGAAGGGGCTCCTTTTTCCCGCGAAGAATTTCAACGCCTGCAAGATATCGGCGCCGCCGGGATCATGACCTTGATCAACCTGCAAAAGGAGTTATTGGCGGATGTTGCGGGCAGGATTGGGGTGAGTACCAGTGCCCAGGCTGGTGCTGGCCTCAAAAAATAAGGGGAAACTCCGGGAGTTAAAAAGGATGCTGGCCGGTTCGTCCTGGGAACCCTATTCGGTCGCGGATTTCCCGCAGTTGCCGCCGGTGGTGGAGGATGGGGAGACTTTCCGGGAAAACGCGGTGAAAAAAGCGCTGACAGTCGCGAAGATACTTAAGGAATGGACCTTGGCTGATGATTCCGGGCTGGAAGTCGACGCTTTGGGCGGGGCGCCGGGGGTCTTTTCCGCCCGGTTCGCCGGGGAACCCGGAGATGACAAGAAAAACAATGAGAAGCTCCTCCGGTTACTGGCCAATATCCCAATAGAGCAAAGGACGGCCCGGTTCCGCTGTGTCCTTGCCCTTGTCTCTCCCGGAGGAGAGGTTTGGACCACCGAAAGAACCTGTGGAGGTTTGATTGGGCTGACCCCCCGGGGCAACCGGGGCTTTGGTTATGACCCCTTGTTTTACCTGCCGGAACTCGGGGTAACCATGGCCGAACTCCCGGAGGAGAAGAAAAACGAGATCAGTCACAGGGGAAAAGCCATGAAGGATCTGCTGGCGCACTTGAAAGCGATCGCCGCCCAGGATCGTATTGACTAATATATAAATTTCGCGTATACTGGTACTGCAGGATTCGGGGTGTGGCGCAGTTTGGGAGCGCGTCTGCTTTGGGAGCAGAAGGTCCAGGGTTCAAATCCCTGCACCCCGACCAGTTAAAATTATAGTCGCGACTTGCGCTCTTGGGCGCCGGTTGTGGCCTCTTCCAGGGAGATTATTTAAGCCTTTCAGGCTTATTTTTTTGTCTTGTTTACGCCTCCGCCTGTTATCTTGGTCATTGTTTGTCAATTCTCCGGCCACCCGTCATTACTGTCATTGGTGAGATGGGAAGAAGCCTCCTGAAAGCATGGTGGAGATGAGGGGCTTGAGTCTCTGGCGAAGTGGTCTCTCAGTTTTCCAGCACCTTTTTTATCTCCGTTATATACCTGCCGTACATATCTATGGTTTTGTCGATACTGCTATAGACTATTTTATTGTCCACTTCTTCATACTCGTGTACCAAACGGTTTCTTAATCCGGTAGAGGGCGCAATCTGTGCAGCAAATTCAGGAGGTAAGACCCCACAATCCGCTAAATCCATAAAAGAGTTAAAGTAATCAACAGCCGCGGGTTTCCCCTTTTGCGATAAAATTATATTATTAATGTCAAGTGCAAGATCAACAATTAACTGCATTAATCTTTCCACAGCGTACCGGGTTGTGAGGTTCTGTATATATATGCTAAAATCGGCGGGCCTAATAGACTTCAATTCCTCCAGGTATTTTTTCATCTTGATCAGTTTTTCTGTGATAATATCTGCAGCCAGCAATTGTTATCCCTCCATTTCTCAGGGGAGGTCTAGTAAGTATTCTCTCCTTTTCTCCCGTAAGAACTTCGTCTCTGCATACCTGGCGAAGGCTTTTATTTTGAACCGTAAAAAATCCTCCTCTGACCCGTAAAGAATTCTTCCTTGCGATGCGGCTTCATATAAGAGAAGCGGGTTTGCTTTGTCCAGATTGACCAGATCAATCCGGTCCTTTTTGAAGTAGAAGATCAAATCCCGTAGCAGGTTAATTTCCTCTTCAGGCTGCAAAGGAGCTTCCGATAGATATCCCAGATCAATATCGCTGTCTTTGGTATACCGTTTTGTACCATATGAGCCAAACACAATAAGCAGCCGTAAACGGTGCTTGTTGGCAATATCCTTTATCTCCAATTTAATCCCCTTACTTTATATTTTTAGGACAGGAGTAGCCTATCAACGTTTTTCAATAAATAGAGTCCTTTAGATTTATCATAAGGTTATGAGTAGAAAAGGTCAAGCAATATTTTCCTGCCGCGATCAGAAGGGGTACCCTGTCATAGGAATGTGGCGGGCCCATTTCAATAGAGCAGCCGGAAGAAGTTTTCAGAGCAAAGGCTAGAAAACCTCCGAAAGGCCGCTGCGGCAAGCCGGGGACTGTTTCCGGTTGGAAAAAGTCCCTATTGACAGCGGCCTCTTTTTTCCTTATTATATTAATAGGTTCGCGGGAATAGCTCAGTTGGCAGAGCGTCAGCCTTCCAAGCTGAATGTCGCGGGTTCGAGTCCCGTTTCCCGCTCCAAAAAATTGCGGCTGTCGAAACGGCAGCCTTTCTTATTATGTCCACCTTTTGAAATTGACAAGCTGTTCAAAAAAAGTTTATAATATATCAGGTTGGAGAAAAAGCGCCTGTGTCATTGGAAGGAGGGAGCCGCATGACAGAGACGGTTATTGTTGCGGCCTTTGTCGTAATTGCCTTTACATTTTTAGGGGTATTAAGCGCCAAGGCGGAAAAAGAAGTCACTGTCCGGGTGAGTTCGAAACAGGAAACAAGCAGAAAAAAACGTTGAAGGCATGGTGGAGGAAGGAGGGGTTCTGGTGCGGAAAGATCTGCGCTGGAAATTTTGGGTCACTATTTTTTTGGGCTTTTTATGCGTTATTTTTGTGGTATTACCTTACAACAACCCAAATCTGAAAGCTCTTTTTTTTAAGGGACAGGATCCCGTCCGTCAAGGCCTTGACCTGCAGGGAGGGATCGAGGTTATTCTCACCCCCGATTACCGGGTGGAACGGCGCGTATTGGCCGGGATCATGAACGAATTGCGGGACGCTGTTACCGGTATTAACGTGACGAGTCCAACCATCCGTTTGCTGGGCCGGCCGGAACAGAACCGTTATGAAGGGCTGGAGCTTGTTTTTGATAACCGGGAAGAAGTAGAACGGGTTTTGGCTGCGCGGGTTATCCGCCCGGAAATGACCTGGCGTTCGGGGGCGGAGGAGAAAAGACTGAAGGTGCGGGCTGAGGCGTCAACGGAAAAACCGGAAGTCCTGCGGGTTTTTTTCTCCGAGGATCCCAGGAACTTTCCTAAAGATGCGTTGGCACAGGCGAGAATAATCATTGAAAACCGCATAAACGCCAGCGGGCTCAGTGAACCCGCAGTATGGCTCGACGAAGCCAATCAACGCCTCCAGATTCAACTGCCGGGGATTACCACCCAGGAGGAGGCGGAGCGGTTGATCCAAACGACCGGCCGGTTAAACTTCCGCTTGGGGAACCGGGTTGTGATGTTTGGGTCCGATCTTACCGATGCCAGGGCTGAGATTGACCCCAGGGAAGGTGCGCCGGTTATTAATTTTAAATTTGGCAGGGTGGGCGCCAGGCAGTTTGAGGAGATCACCAGAGACCATGTGGGAGAGGTGCTCGCCATTTATCTGGATGAAGAGCTTTTGATGGAACCGATGATTAGGGAACCGATCCCGGGGGGAGAAGGACGGATAACTCTTGGCCGCGGATCGACCCTCAAAGAGGCCAAAGAATATGCGGTGCTGATGAAATCCGGGGCCTTGCCCGTTTCCTTACGGACCATTCAAATCACCCAGGTCGCTCCGACGCTGGGCAGCGAGATCGTCCGCCAGAGCCTGCTGGCGGCTGGAATCGGCCTTTGTCTTGTTTTCCTGTTTATGGTTGGTTTCTATGGGATCCCGGGCTTACTGGCCAATGCGGCCCTGGTCATATACGGCCTTCTGGTTCTGGGGATTATGGCCCTTTTCCGGGGGGTTTTGACCCTGCCGGGGGTGGCCGGTTTTATCCTCTCCATTGGGATGGCGGTCGACGCCAATATCCTTATTTTTGAACGGATTAAGGACGAAATCTGGAACGGCAAAACAATGCGTGCGGCTTTGGCCGGCGGCTTTGACCGGGCTTTTACGGCAATCCTGGATGCCAACGTCACCACGCTCATCGTCGCTCTGGTCCTGTTATTCTTGGGCACCGGAACGGTGCGGGGTTTTGCCGTCACCCTCACCATTGGTATTCTGGCCAGTATGTTTACTGCGCTGGTGGTAACCAGGGTATTCATGGAGATCCTTATCAACCGGAACCCGGGAAAAATCTTTAAACGCTTGGGCGGCGGGGAGGTGCAGGCATGAATCTTTTAAAATACAGGAAAGTATATATTACTACCGCGGTTTTAATCCTGCTCTTTAATGTGGTTATGTTGGCCACAAAAGGGCTGAACTACGGGGTGGATTTCACAGGAGGGACCACCATCCGCTTTCCCTTATCGAAGCCGGTGACCTCCCCGGAGGTAATGGCAGTCTTGGAAACCCCGGAGTTGGAGAGTCTTGATCTGCAACTTGCTCCACCCCAACCTTATGCTTATGTGGATTCTACAGGCCGGCAGAGATATGGCGTACAGGTGCAGACGAAATTTTTAAACCCTGAGGACCAGGAGGTGGTGATCGCCGCCCTGGAAACAGCCTTTGGGTCCGCCGGTGAAGATACCGGGCTGGAGGTCTACGGAGTCGATCCTTTGATCGGCCGGGAGATGCTGTCAAAGTCGTTGCTGGCATTGATTATTGCCGGCGTTCTGATCTTAGGCTATATGGCTTTCCGTTTTGAGTTCAGGTCAGGTGTGGCCGGGCTTTTTGCCCTTGTTTTTGATGTCATGTCCGTAATCGGTCTTTTCGCCCTGTTACAAAAGCAAGTCAGCGTGACGTTTATTGCGGCGTTGTTGACGATTATCGGGTATTCCATCAATAATTCCATCGTTGTCTTCGACCGGGTCCGGGAAAATCTACGTTTCCGGAAGAAAGGCGAGACCTTTGCGGAGGTTGTTAACTTCAGTATCCTCCAGACCATGCGGCGGTCGGTGAATACTTCGGCGACTACGGTGATAACGATTTTCCTCTTATACCTGTTGGGCAGCGCTTCGATTCGCGAGTTCTGCCTGGCGATGATGTTCGGTTTTACCGTCGGCACCTATACCTCGCTCTTTATTGCCGGCCCGTTGTGGGCGATCTGGAAGGGCAGTGAGTAGTAGGAAAAAGAGCGGTGGCGGGCGTTGGCCGGGGCCCGTTAGCGAGCGCGCGATACCACTGGCAACGGGGTGATTGTGATCAGTTTTTTACACGCGATTTTGCTTGGCATTGTCCAGGGGATAACAGAGTTTCTCCCGGTTAGCTCTTCCGGGCACCTGGTGATAATTCCCGCCTTATTCGGCATTCCCAAGCCGCCGCTCACCTTTGATGTGCTACTGCATCTGGGGACCGGTCTTGCCGTAGCGGCTGTTTTCAAAGACGAATTGCTTACACTGATCAAGGGCATTTGCAAAGGTGAGAAGGCCGCCTTGCGCCTGGCCGGCGGGCTCGTGGTGGGGACGATCCCGGCGGTGGCGGCCGGTTTTCTCCTCCGGGATCAGGTGGAAAAGGTCTTCGGTGTTCCAGTTTTTTCTGGGGTTTTCCTCCTGGTCACCGCTTTCCTGCTCTGGCTGGCCGACCGGTACGACGGCGCCAAGGGTTATGAGAGCCTGGGTTGGGGCGGCGCTTTACTGGTCGGGCTTTTTCAGGCCTTGGCTTTGTTGCCCGGGGTCTCCAGATCGGGAGCGACCATTACCGCCGGCCGGGCCTGGGGCCTATCCCGGCAGGAGGCGGCCAGGTTCTCTTTTCTCCTTTCGCTTCCGATTATTTTCGGCGCCGGGATTTACGAAGCCTTGCCTTTGTTGACCGGGGAAACACCGCTGGAACTGACCGGCCCTTACCTGGCGGGGACCTTGGTTGCGGCGGTCAGCGGGTTTCTGGTCATCAGATATTTCCTGGGCTATCTTGGCCGGGGAAGGTTGCGCCCGTTCATGATTTACTGTTTGCTAGTGGGGACGGTTTTTGTCCTTGGCACGTTTTTCCTTTTTTAGTTCCGGACAAGAACAGGCCTGGGCGTAGCAGATGGCCTGTTCTTTTTTTTTACCTGATGCCGGGGAGGAGAATTCTTTTAGGCGCCGAAAGCCAAAAGTGAAGGGAGTGACGGGAAAAGAAAACCTGTTTCACCGGACGGACGGAAAAGGGTGAAGCAGGTAGCGACGGAAGATGAAACTAAAAAGAAGATGGGTGATTAAGAACAGCGCCCGGGAAGCCCCGGCAGAACTGGTTGAGAAATTATCCCTCTCGCCGCTGACCGCCGGCCTGCTGGCGCAGAGGGGGGTTAAAACCCTTACCGAGGCAAAACTTTTTCTCCACGGTACAGCAGAGAACTTATCTTCGCCTTTTCTCCTCAGTACTATGAAGCAAGCGGTGGAGCGGCTGGCTGCGGCATTGCAGAAAAAAGAGAAGATTCTGATCTACGGGGATTACGATGTTGACGGTTTGACGGCAACGGCCTTGCTCCTCAGGACCCTGCGCCCGTGGAATAAGGGGAATATTTTTTATTATATCCCGAAAAGATTGGGGGAAGGATATGGTTTACACCGGGATAGCCTGGCAAAGGCGGTAAAATACGGTTGCCGGCTGGTGGTGACGGTGGATTGCGGGGTAACCGCCCT
>DUNX01000083.1 GCA_012839115.1 Bacillota bacterium | reverse complement strand
TTCACCGAAGTTCTTCCCGCTTTTATCTGTATGATCGCCATGCCGCTGGCCTACTCGATCTCCCATGGCATCGCCCTGGGCTTTATCTTTTACCCGTTGGTTAAGCTCCTGACCGGGCGGGGCAAGAACGTACACTGGCTTGTCTATCTCTTGGGCGCACTCTTTATTCTCTATTTTGTCTTTGTCGCCTAAGAGAAGAGCCGGACATAAGAAAGGGGAAAAGTGGAAGGACGCAAGGTAATCCGCTTTCCCCTTTTTTTTCTTCAGTTCTTATTTTGTCATAGAGTTATTTTCCCAGGAAAATCCGGTGTTTTCTGATTGAGCGGACTAACTCGATGATTTTATCATTAAAAGGGTCCTTTCTTTTCCCGCTTCTCTTCTCATATAATTAAGTATTGACGGTTCAAAAAATTGCGGGCAGGAGGGGTGGCTGCTGTTTAAATTGATCAGGATCGCCACTTACCCTTTTTTCACCGCCTTGGGGGTGGTGATCGGGGGAGCAATCATCGGCAGCCTGCCAGGGCTCATTTTGGACGGCCGCCCTTTACGGGCTGCTTATGACCTGGCCCGCGGCCTGAAACTCTGGGCGATGGTGGTGGCGATCGGCGGTACTTTTCCCACCATCCGGGCGCTGGAGAGCAGTATTCTCGGGGGCGAACTGCTGGTTCTTGGAAAACAGTTGCTCCTCATAGCCGGGGCTTTTCTGGGCGCCAATACCGGTTACTGGTTGATTACAACCCTGGCCGGAGGAGCCCAATGAAAAGGGCCGGTTTTTTTTCTCCCCCTTTTTACTGGCAGCGCATAGCCGCGGCGTTGCTTGCCGGGCTTCTGATCGGCGCCGCCGGAACCGGTTTTTTTTCCGGCAGGAAAGTGGAGAAAACAGAGCGGGAAAAGGAGCGGCTTCTGGAAGAACTGAAAAAAGAGCAATTGCAGGTCGAAAGGTTAACCAAAAGCTTGCAGGAGAAGAGGACCCGGGTGGTTACCCGGCTGACCATCGATTTGGAGGTTGGCGACCCTTTTCACGAAGGATTTTTTCGCGGGGTCATCACCGAACTCTTGGGGGAGCTTGTAGGCATGGAGGTTTCCCGGGTTGACCCCCGTTTGGTCTATACGATCCTTGACGGCCGGATCATTGCGGTTAATGATGAACTATACGAATGCTCGGTCCGCTGGGTACTCATCAGCGAGACGGTTGAGGTGGGTGTGACAGTTGACCACACTACGGATACACGCAGCGAATAGATGAATGCAGGGATAACCGGATAGATAAAGAATGGAGGATAAGCCAACAGATAATATAGGGAATATAGGAAGTCAGTTCTTCACTGCGTCCAGCCTCGCCAGGAGGGGCGGCAGGTAGGCCTCATCCAACTGGGGTTCGCCCAGGATCCGCCCGGCAAAATCCCCGTGGTAGTCCGAACCGCCGGTGACCAGCAGGTTGTGACGGCGGCAGGCCTCAAGGAAATAAGTGGTTTCCTCCGGCGTATGGTAGTTGGCAAAGACCTCAACCCCCTCGATTCCAAAGGCAAGCAGTTCCGGGAAGAAATCCGCCTGCAAAGCCAGTTTCTTGTCTTTTTCGCCGCCATCCCCACGGTAGAGGCCAGGATGGGCCAGGACCGGTACGCCGCCGGCGGCTTTGATGGCGGCAACCGCCTCCGGGATGGCGACAAATTCGGTGGTAACATAGGCGGGCCGCCCCAGGCCGAAATATTTCTCAAAATACTCCCCGGTATCAGCCACCAACCCCAATTCAAGCATGACATTGAGTAACGGCCAACCGCCG
>DUNX01000082.1 GCA_012839115.1 Bacillota bacterium | reverse complement strand
GGCCGGGGACGAGTACATGGCTTACGGGACCTCCTTGTCCCGGAAGCCAACGGGCCGCGTCGTGCGTCCCGCCCCGTCCCCGTCCTTTGCATTCGCCAAGTAACCGTAAGGCTGTACGCAAGTCTCAAAACTCCGGATGACCTGCCACCACTGGGTTTGCCCTTTACCACCACTGGGGGTGTTGCGGGCTTGCTTTGGGGATTTGGCTTGATGTCGTACATAGGAGCTATGGGCCCTTTTTTTATTTGGACAGGTTACGGGAGGGTTGATTTTGGGAGAGTTTGTAGAGCTTGTAGTTATCACCGGCAAGGAGAAGAAAGTCCGCCGGGTACGCCGGGGGGTACCGCTTCTGCAGGCTCTGGCCGGCGCCAGCGTTAAAATTGATTTACCCTGCGGCGGCCAGGGGATATGCGGCGGTTGCCGGGTGCTGCTGAAAGGGGAAGTTCCCCCGCCTACTCCGGAAGAGGAACGGTTCTTCTCCAGCCAAATGCTGGCGCAGGGTTGGCGTCTGGCCTGTCAAGCCTCGCTTCAAGGGGATACCAAAGTCTACCTGCCGGGCAGGGAAAGCCTATCCGATACTCAGCCCGGCCCGGTGGATAAAAGGGAAGAAGAAAGCCCGGTTGGAGCGGCGGTGGATCTGGGAACTACCACTTTGGTTCTAACCTTGGTGGATCTGGAAAGCGGCCGGCGGCTGGTGACGGTTGCCGGTTTGAACCCCCAGACGGCGGTGGGCGCCGATTTGATCACCCGGATTCAGCATGCTTTATCCAAAGAAGACCGGGGTAGGCTACAAGAAATGTTGATCTCCGGCATAAACATATTAATTGAAGAGGCTGCCGCCAAGGGGGGAGTCGCTCCGGAACAAATCCGGAAGGTTTCAGCGGTGGGTAATCCCGTCATGCACCATTTGTTCCTGGGGTTGCCCGTGGCCAGCCTGGGCCGGACGCCGTTTACACCTGTTAATAAAGAACCGTACCTGACCGAAGGGGCAAAAACAGGTCTGGCTGTACACCCCCGGGCAGAAGTTTACCTTGCCCCCTTGTTGGGCGGGTTTGTTGGCGGAGATGCCGCCGCCGCCTTATATGCCTCCGGTTTGACGGCCCGGCCGGGAAAAGGGTTGCTTATAGATCTCGGTACCAACGGAGAGATTATTCTAACCGGTGGCGGGGAGATCTGGGCGGCTTCAACTGCTGCCGGCCCGGCCTTTGAGGGCCAAGGGATCACTTGGGGGATGCGGGCGGCGTCCGGAGCAATTACCGGGATAAAGATACTCCGCAACGAATGGCACTTGGAAACACTGGGCGGGGTTACGCCCCTTGGGATCACTGGTTCCGGCTTGATTGCCCTGGTTGCCGCTTTGCTTTCGGCGGGGTTGATTACCCCGGAAGGGCGGCTGAAAGGCCCGGAGGAAATACCGGATTTACCTAAAGCTATTCGCGAACGCCTGCGGACCGGGGAGAACGGTCAAGAAGTACTGATCGACAGGGAGAGCGGCGTAACCATAAACCAAAAGGATATTCGCCTTTTGCAACTGGCCAAAGGAGCGGTGAGAGCTGCGGTCGACTCCTTGCTGGAAGAGGCTGGAGTAGACCCGGAAGAACTGGAGGTTATTTTACTTGCGGGTGCTTTCGGCACAGGCCTTGACCCTGCAGCCCTTTTACGGATAGGTCTCTTACCCCGGGTACCGGCAGTACAGATAAAATTTCTTGGTAACGCTGCATTGGAAGGAGCCGTGCAAGCCTTGCGGCTGGAAGCCAGGAGGGAATTGGAGCGCCTGGCCGGGAAGGTTCGCCATATTTCTTTGGGAAACAGAGAAAACTACCAGGATACATTTGTTGCTTCTTTGCTCTTCCCCGATAATACCAGTGGAGATTTTTAGCAAGGCCTTATCCTCTTCATCCACCGGAGCAGAGAATTCCCAATACCACTGCGTATACGCAGGATAGATAACCCCTGGATATTTTTTGCTGCTGAAATGTATATCTGGTGTCTTCTTGTACATATCCTGCTTAAGTCACGCCTCAGTATGAGCTATAACATGAGCCATTAGCATGTGCTATAGTATGAGCTTGTAACATGAGCATAGTATGAACATGAGCATGAAAAGAAAGGGATTCCGAAACGCACCACTGCCTAGGCCTGACGGAACGAAAATGTTTTCCCTCTATATTCCCCCGGTTGAATGGAGGTGAAAAAATGACTAAACGTACGGGTTTTCTGGCGGTTCTTTTTTTTGTTGGAACAGTCTTGTCCCTCTTAAGGCCGGCCGGACCGGAAGACAGTAAAAGCCAGGGTGGTTTGCGTTCGGCTGTGCCGGTAATGTACCGGTCCGGCCTCCTTCTTGAAGAGGCGACAGACGGGGAAAGCCCACCGGGTTCCGGGCTAGATGGGGAAGACCCGCCGGCTTCCGGGCCAGACAGGGAAGACCAGCCAGACTCCGGACCAATCCCTTCTTCTCAGGGAAGAGCTCCGGCGGCAGAGGATCAGCCCTACCGGTTTTTGGTGATCCCCGTGGACGGGGCCAAGTTAACTTCACCCTTCGGGCCGCGGGGCCAAGGCATGCATTGGGGCATTGATCTTGCCGCTCCGGAGGGAAGACCGGTCCGGGCGGCAGCCGCCGGAAAGGTGGTCTTTGCCGACTGGAACGGGGCGTACGGCTTGCTGATTATTTTGGCGCATTCAGGTTTTCGTACATATTATGCGCATAACTCCGTCTTGCTGGTGGAGAAAAACCAGCAAGTGGCTGCCGGCGAAATCATTGCCGCTGTGGGGCGGACCGGCCGGGCGACCGGCAGTCATCTCCACTTCGAACTGGAGATTCAGGGCAAAAAGGTAAACCCCCTCCCTTATCTGACGCGTACACCGGAGATGACGCCGGCGGGAAGGAACAGCCCGGAGGCTGAAAACGGCTTAAGAAATATAAAAAACGAGAAAGAAAGCGGAAACGGGGAAAAATAGAAAATATTCTTTCTTTTTCTGCAGATCATAACCAGTATAAGGCCATTTCCGTCTTGCGCGGGGGGAGACAGTAATATACAATTAAACTAAGGTCAGAAAAGGTCAAAAATGGGGTGAAGAAATGAGCTCTCTCTCTGACCTGATTGAACAGTATCTCCGGGAGCTGTTGGCCAGAGCGGAAAGCATTGAGATCCAGCGGAGGCAATTGGCGAGGATGTTCCGGTGCGTGCCCTCGCAGATCAATTATGTTCTGGAGACGCGTTTTACCATCCATCACGGGTATTTGGTACACAGCCGCCGCGGGGGCGGGGGATTCATCAGAATTACCCGTATCAACTGGGAGCCGCGTTCGAATTTTCCGCAGGAACTTGATGAGATTATTGGCCGGCAGCTCAGCCAGGAGGAGATGGACGGTTTTCTCTACCGCCTGGTGGAAGAGGAGCTTTTGGGCGAAAATGAGGCCGCTCTGGTGCAAAGTGTCATTCAACAAGAATTAACCGGTTTGTCGGGAGAAGACGCGGATACTCTTCGGGCCCGTCTATTGCGGGTAGCCCTGCTGACTCTTTGTCATCAAAATTATCCCGGCTGATGGGTGTGTGCGCGCGCCGGCAGAAAACGACTAAGGCCCAAGAAGGTAAGCGGCTGGTAGTTGTTTGCGCGCGCGTCGATGACGGGAAGACCCCGACGTCAGGGGAGAATAATGAGAAAGGGGTAGAAATCATGTGGTGCGAGCAGTGTAAAGATCGGCCAGCGACAGTCCATATAACCAAGGTGATCAATAACCAGAAGACCGAAAAGCACCTTTGTGAAGTTTGTGCCCAAGCCAGCGGCTCTGATTTGGGCTTCCTTTTTGAACCCAATTTTTCCTTTCAAAAACTTCTGGCCGGGCTTCTCGAAGGCGAATTGGGCATGGAGGATGCCCTGGCGCCTTCGACAATGGAAAGAAAGAGGGCATGCCCGGTTTGTGGCTTGACTTTTACTGACTTTCGCCGGATTGGCCGGTTGGGTTGCGGGGCTTGTTACACGGATTTCGGCCCGAGCCTTGATCCGTTGCTCCGGCGGATTCACGGGAGTACGGTCCATACAGGAAAGGCCCCCAAACGGACTGGCGGGACAATCAGGGTAAAAAAGGAAATCGAACAACTTAGAAAGAAACTTAACGAAGCAATCAAGCGGGAGGCTTACGAAGAAGCAGCCAAGCTCCGGGATGAGATCCGGGCTAAAGAAAAGGATATTGATAGTATTGAATAGAGGACGCGCATAACCGTGCGTAGTCGCGAATAAAGGGGTGAATAATCAGGATGGACCTGCCAGAGAAGGTTAATCGCCTTTTGCCCGGTTGGATTAGGGTGAGCGGGCCGGAGGGGGAAATAGTACTCAGCAGCCGGATACGCTTGGCAAGAAATTTGCGGGATTATCCCTTTCCCCATTATGCCGGGGAAAAAAAGCTGGAAGAGGTAATTGCTTTAACCGGGAAAGCCCTGGAACAGCCGGCGCCGGATATAAGCCGCTTGAAACTGGTGCGCTTAGATGCTATAGACCAATTGGAGCGCATGGTTTTAGTCGAGAAGCATCTAATCAGCCCCAATCTGGTTAACAACCCCGCCCACCGGGGAGTGGTTATCCGGGATGATGAGTGTTTGGCAATAATGATTAATGAAGAAGATCATCTGCGGATTCAAACGATGCTCTCCGGTCTGCAATTGGATCAAGCATGGGAACTGGCGGACAGAATCGATGACTATCTGGAGGCCACCTTGGACTATGCCTTTGACGAACAGCGGGGATACTTGACGGCCTGTCCCACCAATGCCGGGACCGGTTTACGGGTCTCTGTCATGGTACACCTGCCGGCTTTGGGGATGGTTGATCAAGTCAAGAAAGTATTGGCCGCCCTGGGCCATGTGGGACTGAATGTCCGCGGTATTTACGGTGAAGGTACGGAATCCATCGGTAACCTTTTCCAAATATCGAACCAGGTTACTCTGGGGCACAGTGAAGAAGACCTGGTCGGGAAGGTGGTCTCCCTGACCAGGCAGGTGGTGGAACAAGAGAAAACCGCCCGTCAGGCTTTGCTGAAAGAATCCCGTGTGCAGTTGGAGAATAAGGTTTATCGGGCTTATGGCTTGCTGACCCAGTCCCGGTTGTTGACTTCCCATGAAGCCATGCATCTACTCTCCGATCTGCTGCTCGGCGTAGAAGCCGGGCTGGTGCCCGCCGTCCGGCCGCAAGCGGTCAAAGAGCTGTTTTTGCTAATCCGTGTCGCCATTCTCCAGCAATTGATCGGGAGAGAACTCCAACCGGAAGAACGGGACTATTACCGGGCGATGATCATCAGGGAACACTTAAAATAAAGAAGCTTAAAGAAGAAGAAGGTAAGATAAAGCCAGATTAAGGAGAAAGGTAAGACAAAGCCGGAATAAAAAGAAAAGTAAGACGCAAGGGAAAATAGAAGCGAGGTGAGATCAATGTTTGAACGGTTTACAGAACGGGCACGGAAAGTCGTCTTTCATGCCCAGAAAGAAGCCAAGCAACTAAAGCATAATATTGTCGGCACGGAACATCTCCTGCTGGGTTTGATTCAGGAGGGTGAAGGCGTGGCCGGCCGGGCTTTGGAAGAATTAGGGATTAACCTGGAGAAAGTCCGGGAAGAAGTCATCAAAATAATCGGCCTTGGGGACCAGCCGTTCCTGGGGGAGGTGCCTTTTACTCCCCGGGCCAAGCGGGTACTGGAGTTGGCGGTCGATGAAGCCAGACAACTGGGGCATAATTATGTCGGGACCGAGCACATCCTCTTAGGGCTGATCCGGGAAGGCGAAGGCGTGGCCGCACAGGTCCTGAAGAATATGGGGGCGGATATGGAAAACGCCAGAAAACAGGTGATGCGCCTGCTGGGCGGCGGTATACCGGCGGGATTTCCCGGGAAGTTTTCCGGCGGCCAAAATAAGACCCAGACATTGAACCAGTTTGGGCGGGACCTGACCGAACTGGCTAAGATCGGCAAACTGGACCCGGTAATCGGCCGTGAAAAAGAGATCGAACGGGTAATCCAGGTCCTCTCGCGCCGGACAAAAAACAACCCGGTCTTAATCGGTGAACCGGGCGTAGGGAAGACCGCGATTGTGGAAGGACTGGCCCAGAAAATTGTCAACGGGGACGTCCCTGAGATCCTGCGCAATAAGAGGGTGGTCACGCTGGATCTCGGCTCCATGGTGGCGGGTTCCAAGTACCGGGGGGAATTTGAAGAGCGGATGAAAAAAGTGCTGGAGGAGATCCGGCAGAGCGGTGATATAATTCTTTTTATTGACGAGATGCACACCCTGGTGGGCGCCGGCGCCGCCGAAGGGGCGATCGATGCCGCGAATATTTTGAAGCCGGTGCTGACCCGGGGCGAGTTGCAATGCATCGGCGCAACGACTCTGGACGAATACCGGAAGTACGTGGAGAGAGATGCCGCACTGGAGAGGAGGTTCCAACCGATCATGGTGGGAGAACCCGGGCGGGAAGAGACCATTCTGATCCTGCAGGGACTGCGGGACCGGTATGAAGCCCACCACCGGGTAAAGATTACCGACGAGGCAATCCAGGCGGCGGCCAACCTCTCCGACCGCTATATCGCCGACCGCTTCTTACCGGACAAGGCCATCGACCTGATTGATGAAGCCGCCTCCAAAGTACGGCTGAAGACAACGATTACACCGCCGAACCTCAAAGACTTGGAGGACGAGGTCTTGCAGATCCAGAAGGAGAAAGAGGCGGCCATTGGGAACGAAGAGTTTGAAAAGGCTGCCCAGTTGCGTGATAAAGAGCAGCAACTCCGGACCAAACTGGAGACGGAGAAGAACGCCTGGAAAAATCAGCAGGGGCGGGTTGAGCCCATGGTCACAGAGGAGGATATCGCAGAGGTCATCTCCAACTGGACCGGGATCCCCCTGACCAAATTGCAGGAGGCTGAGAGCGAGCGGTTGCTTCGTCTCGAGGAGATTCTGCACCAGCGGGTGATCGGGCAGGACGAGGCGATCGACGCTGTAGCCCGGGCTGTACGGCGGGCGCGGGCCGGTTTAAAGGATCCAAAACGTCCCGTCGGTTCCTTCATCTTCCTCGGACCGACCGGAGTTGGCAAGACCGAGTTGGCCAGGGCGCTGGCAGAGGCGCTTTTTGGCGATGAGAATGCCATGATCCGGATTGATATGTCCGAATATATGGAACGGCATACGGTCTCACGGTTGGTTGGCGCCCCTCCGGGCTACATCGGCTATGATGAAGGCGGGCAATTGACCGAGAGGGTGCGGAGAAAGCCCTATAGCGTGATCCTGCTGGATGAGATCGAAAAGGCCCATCAGGATGTCTTCAACGTCCTTTTGCAGGTCTTGGATGACGGCCGTCTCACCGACGCCCAAGGGCGGACTGTGGATTTCAAGAACACCGTAATCATTATGACGTCCAATGTGGGCGCCGACCAGATTGACCGGGCCGGAAGTATCGGCTTCCAGGTGACCCAGGACGAGGAGAAAGATAATTACCAGCGGATGAAAGACCGGTTATTGGAGGAGTTGAAGAAGACTTTCCGCCCGGAATTCCTCAACCGCGTTGATGAAGTCATTGTCTTCCACTCCTTAAATAGGGAGCACCTCCGGAAGATTGTGGACCTGATGCTGAAAGACGTGGATCAGCAGGTTAAGGAGCGGGGCCTTACTCTGGAAATCAGTGACGAAGCCCGGGAGGTACTGCTCCAAGAGGGCTATGACCAAACGTACGGGGCCAGGCCATTGCGCCGGGCAATCCAGCGTCTCCTGGAGAACCCCCTCTCCGATGAGATGCTGAAAGGCCGGTTTAAAGAGGGCGATGCCGTCCTGGCGACCGTTAAGAACGGTGAGATTCAGTTCGAGAAGAAAAAGCAATAAATTGAAGAAAAATCCTTCCATAACGGAAGGATTTTTCATTAAATGACCAGAATATCTAAGATACAGAAGATCCTAATTACCCTGGTGGGCAGGGGCTCTGCCGGGAAGGAACCACTCGGCAAAACAGGGTCATGTCCTGTAGGGGTCCTGCTCCGCAGGGTCATGCCCAGTAGGGCATGTATTAGATTATACCGGGGCGAGGAGGGAAGACTTTGAAAAAAGGGTCGATCTTCGCCTGTGGCGCCTGCGGCCATGAAACCCCTAAATGGCTTGGCAAATGCCCGGTATGCGAAGGTTGGAACACCTTTCAAGAAGTCGCGGCTTTCGTTCCCTCCCGCCCGGCAGAACGCCATGGCGGTCCGGTCCTGTTGGCGGAGAGCGGCCTCGATGATGCGGCCAGCCGCCTGCAAACAGGAGAGGACGAGTTTGACCGGATTCTCGGCGGGGGTTTAATCCCCGGGACCCTGCTCCTTTTAGGCGGTGAACCGGGAGTAGGCAAATCAACCCTCCTTTTGCAGGTCGCTGCCGGGCTGCAAAAACAAGCCGGCAAAGTCTTGTATGTCAGCGGTGAAGAATCCCTTTTGCAAGTCAAAACACGGGCGAAACGGTTGGGCCTGATGGAAGCCGGGGTTTTATTTTATCAAGAAAACGAGATTGAGCATATTCTGGAAGAGGCGGAGAAGATCCGCCCGTCGGCCCTGGTGATCGATTCTATTCAGACCATGCGCTGCACCGGCACACCCGGGTTGCCTGGAAGCCCGGCTCAGGTCCGGGATGTTGTGCAAGCGCTGTTGGTACCGGCCAAAACCTGGGGAATGGTCTGTTTACTAGTGGGACATATCACGAAAAGCGGTTTGTTGGCCGGCCCCAAGTTGATTGAACACATGGTCGATGTGGTCCTCTATTTTGAAGGAGACAGCAGGTATCCCTGTCGTATCCTTAAGGTGACGAAGAACCGGTTTGGCTCTTCCCGGGAGATCGCTTTATATGATCTTAACGAACGGGGAATTGAACCGGTAGAAAACCCCTCCGCTGCGCTGTTGGAAGGCCGCCGTCCGGGACAGAGCGGAACCGTGGTTACCCCGGTTTTAGAAGGCAGCCTCCCGCTTTTAGTGGAGGTACAGGCCTTGGTCAGCGGGGGGAACCCCGGGAACCCCCGGCGACTGGTGACCGGCCTTGACTACCAACGGGTGGCAATGGTCCTGGCGGTACTGGAGAAAAGGGGCGGATTGCCTTTGGCCGGGCGGGATGTATATGTTTCGGCCATCGGGGGGGTGCGGGCGGAAGAACCCGCCTGCGACCTGGCGGTGGCCTTGGCTGTTGCCTCCAGTTTTTATGACCGTCCACTCCCCCATGACCTGGCAGCCTTTGGCGAGCTTGGCCTGACCGGTGAGATCCGGCGGGTTGGTGGCGGTACAAAAAGATGGGAAGCCATCAAGCGGCACGGTTTTACCCGGGCGGTCGTTCCCCGCGGGATGCCGGAGAAGGCGGTTAAAGGAGTGGAAGTGACGACAGTGAATACGGTCGGAGAAATGCTGACGGCAATGATGAAGATGAAGGGGGGATAAAAGAGATGGCGGGAGAAGGAGAAAACAACCTGCTGGAAACGTTGCGGATTGTAGCGCCCGGGACCGTGCTTTACGAAGGGCTGGAGAATATTTTGCGGGCCAGAACCGGCGCGTTAATCGTGGTCGGCGATTCGGAGCAGGTTATGAAGAGAGCAGGCGGCGGGTTTTCAATCAACGCGGATCTGAACCCCGCCAGTCTTTATGAATTGGCGAAGATGGACGGGGCGATCATTTTGAGTGCGGATGCCAAAAAGATTCTGCTCGCCAACGCCCATTTGACCCCCGATCCGATGATCCCCACAACCGAAACCGGCGCCCGGCACCGGACTGCGGAGCGGGTTGCGGTGGAAACAGGAGAACTGGTCATTGCCATCTCCCAGCGGCGGAACGTCATTACCCTGTACAAAGGAAACCAAAGGCACGTCCTGCGCGAAGTCGGGACTGTACTTGCCAAGGCAAACCAGGCTTTGCAGACCTTGGGAAAATACAAAAGCGTTCTCGAACAAGCCCTAATCAACTTAAGCGCCTTGGAGTTTGAAGATTTGGTAGCCCTGGTGGATGTCTGTACCGTTGTGCAAAGAGGGGCCATGGTCTTGCGGATTGCCCAAGAGATTGAGGTTTACGTCTATGAATTGGGGAGTGAGGGCCGCCTGGTCAACATGCAATTGGAAGAATTGATGTATGATGTGGAAGATGAGGAGGTCTTAGTACTTAAGGATTATTTACCCGATCCCGACCAGGAACAGGTGGAGAAGGTCCGGGCGGAACTGGCCACCTGGACATATGAAGAACTGTTGGATTTGGATGCGATTGCCCGGGCGATGGGCTTCACCGGCATGACCAGTCTGGATATTTCCGTTGTTCCCAGGGGCTACCGGATCTTGCGCAAAATCCCCCGCCTCCCGATACCGGTCATTGAGAACCTGGTCCGTAAGTTTAAAGAGTTGCAAAATATTGTCGGGGCCACCATCGAGGACCTGGATGCGGTGGAAGGAATCGGCGAAGTCCGGGCCAAATCCATCAAGGACGGGCTGCGCCGCTTCAGAGAGCAGGTACTTTTGGATAGACATATCTAGATGGAGATTTTTCAACCCCGGTTGTCCGGGTTTTGCCAACGCCACAGTGTCTTTGCCTTACTGGCGCTTTGCCCGTAAAGGCGTTTTTTATTTCCGGCTCCAGCAGGCAAATATTGAAATATCTGTTTTTTATGTTATTACAGATAAAAAATATATGATGACTTTATTCCTTTTAGGGGCTGCGTAAAGGGGGTAGCAAAGTCGGATGTTGAAAAAGCTGGCTACACGACGTCATGCGTACCTCGTCTTAATTAGTACTGTTTTTTTTGTTATTATTGTTATTTTCCCTACAATTCTCTGCACAGGCTGCAGCAGAAAAAGACCGGAGACCCTATATACCCTGTTGGTCAATGTAGAACCGGCGGAAGCGGGTATTGTTTTTATAGAACCATCCGGTCCGTCGTATAAAAAGGGGACAACAGTATTCCTGTTTGCCTTGGGAAAAGCCGACAATTACGCATTTTACCAGTGGACGGGCGATCTGGCTGCTGATGATGATAACCCGGCCAAGGTCGTCATGAATGCCAACAAGAATGTAACGGCGCATTTTAAAGAGTTGGATTATAATTTGACCATAGAGATGGAAGGAAAAGGGAGGGTTATCCGGAAAATAGTTACCGGTGAAGGAGACGCCGGCCCGGTGCAGATTCAGTTGACCGCGCACCCGGATCCCGGATGGGCATTTTTGAAATGGACGGGCGATTTGACCGGCAGTGATAACCCGGCCCGTTTAATACTGGACGGGGATAAAACAATAACCGCATATTTTACCGAAGTTCCCGGCGGCAGGATGATAACAGGGAGAGTCACCTACAGCCGGTCGGGCTCCCCGGCTAAACTTGCAACGGTAACCTTGGTCAAAGACGGAACAGGATTGTATAATACCGTAGCCGACCCGGAAGGATGGTATTCCCTCCCGGTGAAGGCCGGTGAAGAGGTGGAGCTGATCGCCGCTAAAGAGGGGTTTGCCGGCAGCAGGTTCCAGGGGGTTGTTGTTCCTGCCGGCGAGAGCTTCAGGGCGGATATGATTATGCAAAAACCGGAGATCCCCGGCGGGAGTGTAACCCCGCCGTCTTTAACAGTGACCGGCGTAAATTCAGGCCAGACAATTTCCGGGACTAAGCGGATCTCCGTTCAACTGAAAGGAGAGCATGAACCCCGGGTTTTATACATAGATATCGGGTCGGAATCTAACCGGCATCCTTATGGATTTGCCAGCAACCCCTTCAGCATACCGTTGAATACACGCGGGTATCCGGATGGGCCGTCTTTTATCTATATCGCAGCGTACGATCAGAACCAGAACCTTGTTACCACCCGGATTCCGGTAATAATTAAAAATGGCTCACCGGCCGGGGTTCACCTGGTAATGAGAAAACCCCTGCAAGTGGTGGCTTATACCCAAGGCGACGATATGCAGATTGAATCCTTGGCAAGGCCCTGTTCTTTCCCGGGTTTATATTTACACCAAAGAGATTTCCCGCAGGTACAGAGGGATTTCTCCAGTATGGCGGCGGAGGAAAGGTCCGCATGTTTTGTTCAGCTTAGCTGGGAGAAGGAGTTTGATTCCGATTCCGGCTTTGGCGGATATAATGTCTACCGCTCGTCCTCTGCCAACGGGCCCTGGCTGCGGCTGGGCAACGCAGATGAAGATAGGGAAGCGGGAAGGTATTACTTTTTTGATATGTCTTCCGATGTAACCCCGGGTGTCCGCTCCTATTACAAGGTGGTTCCTTACGGCCCCGGGGGGGTGGAGGGGAGCGGAAAAACAGGGTCAGTGATTCCCTTGGGCCGTTTTGAAGTAAGATTAAAGACGCCGGCCCATGAAGCGACGGGTGTTCCGCTCAACCCCACGTTGAAGTGGGAGCATAACGGCTTGGAGGCGGATCTCTACGATTATGCACTTGAACTTGTCAGTCTTTCGGAAGAAAGTGATCCGCCCCGGTGGGCTTATAGTGAGCTGTCGACCAATAGAAAAGACAAGACTTCTGTAGTATATGACAGTAGCTGGGAGGATTATTTCGCCCTCCAAAACAACTGGGTCTACCAGTGGGATGTAATATATGCGAGGGCCTTTAAGTTATATGATTACGCAACAGACGGGAAACAAGTTATCGCCGTTTATTCCGCAGCCTTTAGCCTGGGCCGGAAAAGTCAGGCATACGGATCCTATAACGGCGCCTTTGTCTTTACAACCGGCGACGCGAAGTAAACCCCGATGAATTCCGCGCAGATCTGCGGTGCGCGGTTCTTGTACCGTTAAATTGTAGACAGGAGGGAAAGACGGTGAAGACAATTTTTCTCAGGCCGCTTCTTGCCGTACTCTTACTCTTTTTCCTTGTCTTGAGCGGTTGCCTTTCCAGCAGCCGTTGGCGGAGAGAACCGGTAAACAAAATAGGGCCGGTAGATGTATTCGCGCCGGAGACGGCGTTCAACATAAGGGAAGGGGTTGACGCCGTCAGCGGCCAACTGCTGGTCAGGTTGAAGCCCGGCGCCGACCCCGGCCGGGTCTTCCAGGCTGTAGGCGGGAGCGAGATCCAGCATTATGAAGAACTGGACTGGTACCGGATCGCCTACGATCCCCGTTTTGATCTTGTCGCAGCCGGCCGGGAACTGCTCCAAACCGGGCAGGTCTATATTGTGGAACCAAACTACCTGGCAGAAATTTCTACAGAACCTTTTACCGAACCCCCTAATGATCCCTATTTTCACCTTCAGTGGGGCCTGGAGAAGATCAACGCCCTTGCGGGCTGGAAAGAGACCACTGGTTCGGAGGAGATAATTATCGCTGTGTTGGATACGGGGATTGACCATACCCATCCCGACCTGGACGGTAAAGTAGTTGGGGGGTGGAATTTTACCCCAGATATTCCTGGCGACGAGTCCGACATGCCGGGTGACGACCATGGGCACGGTACCCATGTGGCCGGGATCGCTGCGGCAAGGACCGGTAATGAAATTGGGATCGCCGGCGTGGCGCCGGCCTGCCAGCTATTGGCGGTGAAAGTATTGAGTGCTACAGGGCGGGGTGACTATGAGGGTATAGGTAAGGGCATTATGTGGGCGGTAGACCAGGGCGCCCACGTGATCAATATGAGTTTGAGCGGCAGGCTTTACAGCCGTTTTTTGCAGGAGGCCGTAGAATACGCCCTGGGGAAGGGTGTGCCGGTAGTGGCTGCGGTAGGTAATGAGCATAAATATTATGACAACGTTTATCCGGCAGCCTATCCGGGGGTGATTTCCGTGGGCGCGGTGAAGAGCGATAAAACAAAGGCTGATTTTTCCACGGAAGGCGGTCATCTATTTCTTACCGCCCCTGGCCAGGCCATCTATTCCACCGTCCCGGGGGGATATGAATCCTGGAGGGGAACCTCCATGGCTACGCCCTTTGTCAGCGGAGCCGTAGCGCTGTTCAAATCCAAATGGCCGGATCTGGATTGGGATATTAACATGGTGCATGCACAGCTTAAAAAGACCGCGGAGGATCTGGCCGTCCCCGGCTGGGACCCGGAGACCGGTTGGGGACTGTTGGACCTGGGTAGAGCGTTGGCCGGGGATCAGCCGCAAACCAATGATCTCTTTGGGACCCTGGTTGTCATTGTTAAGGACAACAATGGTGAGGTTGTCAAGTACGGCCGGATTCTGCTCAGAGAAGAAAATACACCGGCCGGGCGCTGCCGTGATCTGAACACCATGACGAATGAAGAGGGGAAGGCCTTGTTTATGGCGCAGCCGGCCGGTACCTATAGAATTTGGGCGGCAAAAGATGGTTTGCGGGGAGAGGGCACGGCCACCGTCACTGCCGGGGAGACCTGTGAGGTAACGGTAACAGTACGATCACCGCTGCAGAAGAATAAAGGGGCTCGGAGGCAGGGACCAAAGAACCGGATTAGCCGTTAACCGGCGCCGGCGTAAGAACCAAAAGGAAAGATGGGTGTTTCCCCAGGTATAACGGAGAGAATCTGCCGGTTTTTCTAAAAAAAACTATAATAACTATTGACTTTTCGGCGAAAATTTGTTAAACTTTTATATTCTTGACTTAACAACCGGCCCGTGCTATAATAAAATAAGTAAAGAATGATGGAGGTAGCCGGTGATGTTTAATGTTGGTGACCGGGTTGTCTACCCGATGCACGGGGCGGGAATAATTGAAGCGGTGGAAGAGAAAGATATCAGCGGCACCGTTGAAAAATACTATGTAATCCGGCTGTCGATGGGCGAGATGAAGATTATGGTTCCGGTTTCCAATGTCAATCTGGTAGGGGTAAGAGAGGTAATCGGAAAAGACGAGGTTGTAAAGGTCCTGGATATCCTGAAGAGCAAATCCGCGGTCATGTCTTCCAACTGGAACCGCCGGTACCGTGCAAATATGGAGAAGATTAAATCCGGTAATATATATGAGGTGGCGGAGGTAGTAAGAAACCTTTCGCTCCGGGACCGGGAGAAAGGACTTTCCACCGGGGAACGCAAAATGCTGGAGAACGCCAGGCAGATTCTCCTGAGCGAGTTGGTCCTGGCCCAGAATATCACGGAAGAACAGGTGGAAGAGATGGTGGAAGGTTGTTTGAATTAGCTTTGCGCGGGTTTACGGCGGACGTTAGTAAACCCGAATAGTTCAAATTGGGCCTACAAAATAATCCGGGCAGTTCTGGTACGGAGCTGCCCGGTCTTTTTTTCTCTGGGAAGCAGGGGATAAATTCTTGTATTTTGGTTAAAGTATAACAAGAAAGGGGGTAAAAGAGAGATGTTTTTCAAGCTATTGACTTTTTTTGCCGTTTTTTTCGGCGGTATTCTCAGTTCTTGGCTAGTCTTTACCTATCTGCCGTTTCTGGGGATCATTGTAAAACTCGGCATCGTTTTGGCCGGTATCATCGGGGGTTATTTTTCCGGCCGTTTTATCTTGGGAAACTGCTGGCCCCGTTGGGAACAACAGTTTCACAACGCTTCGATACCGGAATTACTGACCGGCGCCGCCGGAATCCTCTTCGGCCTGCTGGTTTCAGGGTTAGTCCTTTTTTCACTGCCCATGGGGAAGCTGCCGGAATTGCCCGGGACATTACTGACACTGATGGTTGTACTGACGACCACCGGAATGGTGGTGAAGATCTTCTGGGCCAAAAGGGAGGAGATCTACTCCTTCTTCGGGTTACGGGGGGAGTGTTTTGAGCCGGCTTGTATAAAAGAGAACCGCGGGGGGAACCGCCCGGCCTATAAACTCCTGGATACCAGTGCGGTTATTGACGGGAGAATCGCGGATATCTGCCGGACCGGTTTTTTGGAGGGCAACCTCATTGTCCCCGGTTTTGTCCTTGCCGAGTTGCAGAAGATCGCCGATTCTTCCGATTCATTAAAACGTAACCGGGGACGGCGGGGGCTTGATATCTTAAACAAAATGCAGAAGGAACCGAATATCTCCATCCGCATCTATGACAAGGATTTTGAGGAACTCGCCGATGTGGATATCAAAATAGTCCGCCTGGCAAAACTGATGGAGGCCCGGGTTATCACCAACGATTTCAACCTTAACAAAGTGGCGGAACTTTACGGGGTACCGGTTCTGAACATCAACGAACTGGCCAATGCCATCAAACCCGTGGCCTTGCCGGGTGAAGAAATTTTGGTCCATGTGATCAAGGACGGGAAGGAACACGGTCAAGGCATTGCCTACCTGGAAGATGGGACCATGATTGTTGTGGACGGCGGGAGGAGGTATATAGGGGAAGAGATTCATGTTACTGTGACCAGTGTGCTCCAGACAGCGGCCGGACGCATGATCTTTGCCAAACCAAAAGAAGAATTTATCGCAAAGACGGCTCTTTCTTAGGTTTGGTGAGGTTCCGTAAAAACCCGCAGAATAGAGCGGGGAAACATATAATCCCGGCGAGTTTCGCAGTGGTGTCAAACACCACTTTTTTTTATCCGGGGAAAACCTTGGTTTTCAGGCGGGCTTGGGATATAATGAAAATAAAAGCGTCGCGCGGGCGACGCATGCCTTCTTAATGCGGACGGCAGGTGAGAGCGATGGCATTAAGGGAAAAGCAGGCGGTCGCGATTATTGCCGCCGCCGGTACCGGCGAACGAATGGGTTCCGGCCGGCCTAAACTCCTGCGGGAAATTGCGGGAGAACCGGTCCTGGTCCGTACCTTGCAAGGCCTGGACCTGCCGGAACTGGAAGCGGTCTTTCTTCTCCTTCACCCGGGGGAGAAAGAGCAGATCCTTTCCTTGCTTGAAAACGAATTTCGTACATATGGGCGTAAGCGCGAATTGGTTATTGTCGACGGGGGGAGAAGACGGCAGGATTCGGTCCTGGTCGGCCTGGGGGCGGCGGCCCAATGGGGCGGCTGGCGTGTTCCAGAGGCGGACCGGTTGGTCTTGATTCATGACGGGGCCCGGCCGTTGGTGGAGGAGGAACTGATCCGGCGGGTCTTGGCGGCCGCCGCCCGGACGGGGGCAGCCGCCGCCGGGGTGCCGGTTAAAGATACCATAAAAGAGGTGGGAGAGGACGAAATTGTCCTGGCGACCCCCGACCGCCGCCGGCTTTGGGCGGTCCAAACGCCGCAGGTCTTTTCCTGGCCTGTGATTTATCACGCGCATCTTAAAGCGGCAGCGGAGGGTTTTTCCGCCACCGACGACTGTGCCCTGGTGGAATATACGGGGCATCCGGTGCAGATGGTAATGGGGAGTTACGCCAATCTAAAGATCACCACCCCTGAGGACCTCCTGGCAGCATCAGCCCTGTTAAAAGGGGTGGCCACCCCGCGGTACCGGGTGGGATACGGGTTTGATCTGCACCGGCTCGAAGCCGGCCGCCGGCTCGTCCTGGGCGGTGTGGAGATCCCCGGTCCCGTTGGGCTGGCCGGTCATTCCGATGCGGATGTGGCGGTGCATGCCGTAATCGACGCTTTGCTCGGTGCTGCTGCTTTAGGGGATATCGGAGCGCTTTTTCCCGATGACGATCCGGCTTACAAGGATATTGACAGTTGCCTGCTTTTGGCGGAAGTCATGGAGAGACTGGCCGCTGCCGGGTTCAACCCTGTGAACCTGGATCTGACCATCATCGCCCAGCAGCCGAAGATCGGCCCCTACCGGGAAAAACTGAAGACAAACCTTGCCGCCATCCTGGGTTTGGCGGAAACGGCGGTCAGTGTTAAAGCCACCACCACTGAAGGACTGGGCCCAACCGGACGGGGTGAAGGTATTGCCGCCCAGGCCACGGTGTTGTTGGCGGAGGCGCCCCGCGGGGCGGATGGGCGCGGGGAGGCCTGAAAAGAAGGAGAGACCGGGGCCTTGAAAAAAAGAGAGACGTGAAAAGAAGCGGTTAAAAAAAGAGGAAACTACCGGGCAGAGGCGTAATAGACTTAATATGAATGAAACCCGCAGGGGGGAGAGGTAATGAGGGAGATCATAGAGTTAAACGGCGAATGGGAGTTGCATCCGGTCAGCGAATTCAGTAATCTATGGCTTAGCGAAGAAGCGCCGGCAGAAGGCTGGCTTACCCAGAAAATACCCGCCCACTGGCAAGAACATCCGGAGTTGAAAGAACACTCCGGCAAGATGATCTACCGGAAAATTTTCACCCTGAACCCGTTGGCAGATCATATTTACCGCCTGCAGACCGGGGGAGTCTTTTACCGTTTCCAGGCCTATCTAAACCGGTTTGCCCTTGGCAGTGCCGAAGGTTACTTCTTGCGCGGTGATTTTGACCTCACCCCTTATCTCCGCGGAGAAAACACCCTCGTCTTGGAGGTCGATTCCCCCGGAAGCGAAGACAAGACCCTTTTGACCGGCCTTTTTGCCGGGTATCCCGGCATTCCCCGTACCTATAACCCCGGCGGGCTCTGGCAACCGGTACGGATTTTGCGTTCCGGTCCCGCCTATTTGCGCAACTGGCGTTTGCGCACAGAGACCGTGAAAAAGGAGAAGGCCGGATTTTTCCTTGCCGCCGAGCTCTTCTCTTCGCGAGAAGCGGCGGCTGAATTGGTACTGACCCTTACCCCGCATAATTTTACCGGAATGCCGTTGGAACGCAGGTTTTCCTTTACTTTGCACCGGGGAAACAACCGTTTTGCCGAACGGTTTTCGTTGGACGGGGTTAAGCCGTGGTGGACTTGGGATTTAGGGGATCCGGCCCTTTACCGTCTGGAGATCCGGTTGCAGAGCGCCGGTACCCTTTGGGATGAGGATACGGAGCTTTTTGGGGTACGTTGTTTCCGGATGCAGAAATTCCTCGCCACTTTGAACGGGGAGAAGATTTTCCTTAAGGGCTGTAATTACCTCCCGCCCGCAGTTTACCCGGCCGGGGTGACAAAAGAGAGGTACCGGGAGGATTTTTCCCTGCTCAAGCAGAGCAACCAGAATACAGTCAGGTGTTACCGGCATGTGGCGGCGCCTGATTTTTACCGGGCTGCGGCGGAAACCGGGGTTCTGGTTTGGCAAGATTTCCCGCTCAACCCGGATTATCCTGCGGATCAGTCAGCCCGGGCTTTGATGCAAGCCGGTGAATTTGCCCGTTTTCTCGGGCGCCACCCGGCGGTCATTGCTTCTTCCCTCCTTAATGTCAGCGGTTATGAAGAGGGAAGAGTGAAACCCGGTTCCCAGCTCAAGCTTTTAGCGGAGAAGCTGGCCCGTAAATTGGAAGAAGAGGACCCGGCACGGCCGGTAGTCGCCGTATCCGGCCGGCGTTCCCTTTTTTCCCCGTCCGACACAGGCTTTGGCCATGGGGTGACGGCGGAAGAGGGCGAGTTGTACCGGTTCGACCGTTACCGGAAAGGAATTATGATAAAGAATATCCGGTTTGCCTCCTGGTTCGGTGCGCCCAGTTTTTCACAGGCCGGGATAATCCCGGTGCAGGGTGGGACGGTGGCCTGGGAGCAAGTGCCCCGCGAGCTTAGGAACCTCCTGGGAATGGGAAAAGCCAGAACAGTTAAGAACGGGGTGATTGAAGGCGGGGTGAGTCCGGAAGAATTGGCGCCGGTGAGCCAGAAGCTCCAGGGGGAAATCCTCCGTTTTTACATCGACCGTTTGCGTTTTCAGAAATATAACCCCACCGGCGGTATGCTCTTTTTCTGCCTCCGGGATCTGCTTCCCGGCCCGTTCTGGTCTGTGGTGGACCACGGCGGGAGGCCCAAAGAAAGCTTTCCTGTTTTGAGCTTGTGTTACCGCCAGGTTTATGTCTTTGCGCTCTTCGCCAAAGCGGCCTACCGGGAGAGAGACCTGCTTTCCGTTCCGGTTTGTTTGGGCAACGACCGTCACCAACGGGGAGAATCGCACGCGCGAACTCTTCGTGTCAAGGCGCGCCTCAGCGATCCCCGCGGGCGGCTGGTCTGGAAAAACCAATGGGACGTAGAACTACAGGCGGACGAAAAAACCCGGGTCCTGGGGAACATCTCCGTTTTATTAATGGAAAAAGGTTCATATACCTTGGAACTGGTCTGGGATGACGAGGAAAGAAAAGGCGAAACCATTGAGAATATTTATCAAATTAAGGTTTTGTAACTAGATGAAGGTTTAGTACTAAACTAAAATTTAGTAACAAAACTAAGGTTTTGTTGCTAAGAACAGGCAAGACCGGGAACCGCGCGGAAATTGGTGGCTCTTGCCGCATTGAGGAAAAAATTTTTCCTCTTGACAACCCCCGGTAAATTAAGGTATGATTTATAATCAAACACCCAAAAGAAAACCAAAAAGAGCGAAGAAGGAGAGGAGTAAACCGGTAAAGGCTGAAGAGAGCCGGCGGTGGGTGCAAGCCGGCGCTGGTTGCCGGTTGAAGGTCGCTCCGGAGCTGCCGGGCTGGAAAAACGGTGGTGCGCGTACGCGCGCGAAAAACCGCAGAAGTTTGAGTACACCTGGCCGGACCTGGCCGTTACCGGGAAGTGTTTGACACTTGCCAAGTGTGCCGGCTGTGAAGCCGCACAGAAGCAGGGTGGTATCGCGGAATCTCCGCCCCTAGCAGGGCGGATTTTTATTTCTATGTTATTGGAGGAGAAAGCCATGAAGATCACAGGCGCACAGGCTGTAGTTGAGAGTTTACGGCGGGAAGGCGTGGACATAATATTTGGTTATCCCGGCGGTGCGGTAATCCCGATTTATGACGCTATGTATCAGGCGGAATTCCGGCATATTTTAACCCGTCACGAACAGGCGGCAGCCCATGCGGCCCATGGTTATGCCCGCTCTACGGGGAAAACTGGGGTCTGTATCGCCACTTCAGGGCCGGGCGCCACCAACCTGGTTACCGGTTTGGCCACAGCCTATATGGATTCTGTACCGGTAGTGGCTATTACCGGCCAGGTAGCCACCGGTTTACTTGGGCGGGATTCTTTTCAGGAGGCCGATATAACCGGGATTACTATGCCGGTTACCAAACACAATTACCTGGTGAAAAGGGTGACAGACCTCCCCGCCATTATAAAAGAGGCTTTTTACATTGCCGGAACCGGGCGGCCCGGGCCGGTGTTGATCGATATACCGAAGGACGTCACCACAAGCCTGCTGGACTATTACTACCCGGACCAGGTAATCTTGCCCGGCTACAAACCGGTATATGAAGGAAACGCCAGGCAGATCAAGGCCGCCGCCGCCCTGATCCAGGAGGCGAAAAAACCGGTGATCTATGCCGGCGGCGGGGTCATCATCTCCGGTGCCGAGAAAGAACTGCTGCTCCTGGCGGAGAAGCTCCAGGCCCCGGTAACCACAACCCTGATGGCTCTGGATGCTTTTCCCGGGGATCACCCACTTTCCCTGCGTATGCTGGGGATGCACGGTACGGCCTATGCCAACTTTGCCGTGACCGAAGCCGACCTGATTATTGCCGTCGGCGCCCGTTTTGACGACCGGGTCACCGGGCGGGTTGAAACCTTTGCTCCCCAGGCAAAAATAGTACAGATTGATATTGACCCGGCGGAGATCGGGAAAAACGTCGCGGTGGACCTGCCGATTGTCGGGGATCTTAAGCGGGTCCTCTCTGAACTGGTACCTTTGCTTGCTCCCCAGGAGCACGAGGCCTGGTTGGAGCAGATCGCGGAATGGAAGAGAAGATATCCGTTAACCTATGAAGAGCAGGAGCAGGGCATCTCCCCGCAGATGGTGGTGGAGACCCTTTCGGAACTGACCCGGGGGGAGGCAATCATCTGCACGGAAGTGGGGCAGAACCAGATGTGGGCGGCGCAGTTCTATTGTTTCAAAAAGCCGCGCTCTTTCATTACCTCCGGGGGCCTCGGGACCATGGGCTTTGGTTTTCCGGCAGCGGTCGGGGTCCAGATCGCCAATCCGGACCGGCCGGTGGTGGATATCGCCGGGGACGGCAGCCTGCAAATGAACATTCAGGAACTGGCCACGGTGGCTGCGTACAGACTACCGGTCAAGATCCTCCTGCTGAACAATGGCTATCTGGGGATGGTCCGGCAGTGGCAGGAGATCTTTTGTGAAAAGAGGTATGCCGCCACCATATTGCAAAACCCGGATTTTTGCAAGCTGGCAGAGGCCTACGGCGTAAAAGCCCTGGCTGTGGAGAAACCGGAGGAAGTCCGGACTAAGCTGGAAGAGGCGTTGGCTTATACCGGACCGGTTTTGATCGACTGCCGGGTTAATCCGGAGGAGAACGTCATGCCGATGGTTCCCCCGAATGCGGCGATTTATGATATGTTAGGGGTGGAGAAATGATGAAGCATACATTGGCCATTCTGGTGATGAATAATCCGGGTGTGATGGCACGGATCGCCGGTTTGTACAGCAGAAGAGGGTATAATATTAGCAGTATTGCCGTGGGTGAAACAGAGGATCCACGGATTTCCCGGATTACCCTGGTGGTGGAGGCGGAGGACGAAACCGAGCTGGAGCAGATCGCTAAACAGCTCTATAAGCTGATTGATGTGATTAAATTAAGTGACATCACCAAAGATAAGGCGGTGGAGAGAGAATTAGCCTTAATAAAGGTCCATTGCCACCCCGCAAACCGTTCGGAGATCCTGCAGATTGTTGACATCTTCCGCGCTAAAATCGTTGATGTCTCACAAGAAGGGGTTATCATTGAAGTGACCGGGGATACCGATAAGATCCAGGCCATACTGGACTTGTTGCGACCGTTCGGGCTCAGGGAGATTGCCCGGACCGGTAAAGTCGCCCTTGTCCGTTCAGCAGCCGGCCGCTAAGGGCGGCCGCCTAAATTTTGCGCGTGCGCGCATAAGGAGGAAAAGAGATGAAGATCTATTATGACCGGGATGCTGATTTGGGAGTACTTAAAGGGAAGACCATTGCGGTGATCGGGTACGGGAGCCAGGGACATGCGCAAGCCCAGAACTTGCGGGACAGCGGGCTTTCTGTGGTCGTCGCCGAGGTTCCCGGGAGCCCCAATTATGGGGCGGCGGTGGAAGACGGCTTCAAGCCGGTAACAGCGAAGGAGGCCGCAGCCCAGGCAGAAATCATACAGATGCTGGTCCCCGATGAAGTACAGGCGGTGGTTTACAAGAATGAGATCGCCCCGGAGATGGGGAAAGGCAAGACCCTGGTCTTTTCCCACGGGTTCAATATTCATTTCAACCAGATCCTGCCACCGCCGGAGGTTGATGTAATCATGGTGGCGCCCAAGGGCCCGGGTCACCTGGTGCGCCGGGTCTTTACCGAGGGCGCCGGTGTTCCGTGCCTGATCGCCGTGTATCAGGATGCCTCCGGAAAAGCGAAAGAGACCGCCCTAGCTTACGCCAAGGGGATCGGCGGTGGCCGCGCCGGGATTCTGGAGACCACCTTCCAAGAGGAGACCGAGACCGACCTCTTCGGCGAGCAGGTGGTCCTCTGCGGCGGAGTGACCGAACTGATCAAAGCCGGCTTCGATACCCTGGTGGAAGCGGGTTACCAGCCGGAGATCGCCTATTTTGAGTGCCTGCACGAGCTGAAACTCATCGTTGACCTTATCTACGAGGGCGGGATTGCCCGGATGCGGTATTCCATCAGTGATACGGCGGAATACGGGGATTTGACCAGAGGCAAACGGATTATTACCGAAGAAACCCGGAAAGAAATGAAGAAGATCCTCCGGGAAATCCAGGAAGGCAAATTCGCCCGGGAATGGATCCTGGAGAACCGGGCCGGCCGTCCCAGCTTTACCGCGCTCCGTCGCCGCGAAGCCGAACATCCCATCGAAAAAGTCGGACAGGTGCTGCGCGACATGATGTCCTGGATAAAAAAATAAGCTGCATTTATGCACCGGTTAATCTTGACTTTTTGCCCGATGCGGGATATAATACAAAATAAATTTTCCATAGCTTAAACAGCAATGACAGGCGGTTAACCTTCGTGGAAGGCAAAGAGAACCGGCGGTTGGTGGAAGCCGGTCCGGAAGCGGGGGGACTTCCCAGCCTGGAGCTGCCGGGCGGAACCCACAGGCTCAGATGCGTGCGATTATGATTGTATATTTTCGAAACAGGAAGTACCGGTCTTTGCCCTCAAGCCGGTGCACGCGCAGAGCGGGGTGGCAGTAAGCCCGGCCGCCTGGTGCGTTATTACCAAGACACATATGGCTGTCCGCACCTGCGGGCGCCGGGCAGGTATGTGCCGGTGAGTCTCTGTCTGTGAAGGCAGGGAGAAGAAGGGTGGCGCCACGGGTCCTCTCGTCCCTTATGGACTGGGGACCTTTTGTTTTAAGCCAACTAAGTAGGAGGTATGTGGGAAATGAAGGTATTGGTATTGGATAATGTCTCCGAGAAGGCTGTGGCTGTCCTGGAGGAAAGCGGGATCCAAGCGGATGTCTCACCAACCCTCTCCCAAGAGGAGTTATGCGCGAAAATCCCGTCGTACGAAGGGATGATTGTGCGCAGCCAGACCAAGGTTACTGCCGAAGTGATTGCCGCTGCGAAAAACTTGAGAGTAATCGGCCGTGCCGGAGTCGGGGTGGACAATATTGATGTCAACGCCGCCACCCGGAAAGGGATCATTGTGATGAACGCCCCGGACGGAAACACCATCTCCACAGCCGAACATACAGTGGCGATGATCATGGCCCTGGCGCGCAATGTCCCCCAGGCCCATGCCAGCCTGAAAGAGGGGAAATGGGACCGGAAGAAATATACCGGTGTGGAGGTTAACGGTAAGACCCTGGGGGTAATCGGGATGGGCCGGATCGGCACGGAAGTGGCCCGCAGGATGCAGGGCATGGGCATGACGATCCTGGCGATGGACCCGTTTTTGACCACGGAAAAAGCAGAGCGTATGGGGGTACGCCTGGTTGATCTGGAGACACTGCTGGCGGGGGCGGATTTCATCACCATTCATACACCGCTGACCGCGGAGACAAAAGGGCTCTTAAACACGGAGAATCTGCAGAAGACGAAAAAAGGGGTACGGATCATCAACTGTGCCCGCGGGGGGATCGTTGATGAAGAGGCCCTGGCGGATGCGGTTGAAGCAGGAGTGGTGGCCGGAGCCGCCTTGGACGTTTATTGCGAGGAACCCCCGGCTTGCCGGCGGCTGATTGAACTCCCGCAGGTGGTCGTCACCCCGCACCTGGGGGCTTCAACCAAGGAAGCCCAGGTAAATGTGGCGGTTGATGTGGCGGTGGAGATGAGCAAGGCCTTAAAAGGAGAACCGTTTAAAAATGCTGTCAATATCCCCAGCGTCCGCCCGGAAGTTTTAAACGCCCTCCGCCCGTATTTTTCCCTCGCCGAAAAACTGGGGATGCTCGCCATCCAGCTGGTGGATGGAAGACTGGAGCGGGTGGAAGTGGAATACTTCGGGGAGATCGCCGGGTATGATTCGGCGTCCTTGACCAATCTGGTCCTTAAAGGGATCCTCCAGCGGGTTTTGGAGGAGGAAGTCAACCTGGTTAATGCCACCTTCCTGGCGAAACAGTGGGGGATCAAGATTGCCGAACGCAAAGAAACAGTGGACAAGGATTACAGCAACCGGATTGTTGTCCGGGCTTTCGCCAACGGAGACGAGCGGGTGGTTGCCGGGACCCTTTTCCGGGAGAAGGATGAACGGGTGGTAGAGATTGACGGCTATCACTTTGAGGTGGTCCCCCACGGGAACTTGATCATCGCCCCCCATATGGATCAGCCGGGGATTATTGGCCAGGTCGGAAACATCCTGGGCGCGGCCGGGATCAATATCGCCTTTATGCAAGTGGGCCGGAAAGAAGTGGGCGGTACGGCGATTATGGTCCTGACCGTTGATAGTCCTGTACCGGAAGAGGTCGTGCAGAAGATTGCGGAAGTCAAAGGGATCAAAAACGCCCGGTTGGTAGAACTATAAAACGGGATAAAAAACAAAGCAAAAAGTATAAGGTAAAAGAAGCAGGGTAAGAAAGCAGAAGTAAAAGTGGGGAAAGGATATAAAAGGACAGGTCCCGGGGAGAAACCCCGGGATATTTTTTGCCCCGCTTTACACTGCCTTTACGCTGTACGGCGGTTTTATGCTTGTGTGGCGGCCTTTACCGGGGATTCGGTAGAGGAAACACAAAGGAGCGAAAAACACTGCAAAACTGGATCTCAGCCTTGCTCCATCCGGTTCAGTAGAGAAGGAGCCCTAGGAGAGAGGCAAGACCAATGACCGGGAGCGGGCGGATCTTCCCGGTTATCAAGAGGAGGAAGGCAGCGAGGCTGATGAAGAAGGCCTTAAAATCAACCAGTACCGGCCGGCCCAAGACCAGGACGGCGCTGAGGATCAGGCCGATTACCGCCGGGCGGATTCCGGATATTATCGCTCTTACCAGGAGAGAAGAACGAAAGTGCTGAAAAAGGCCGGCAATAATCAGGATCAGAACGACCGAAGGAGTGATTACCCCCAGGGTGGCCGCGGCGGCCCCCGGGATTCCCGCTACTTTATACCCAATATAGGTGGCGGCATTAATTGCCACCGGCCCCGGCGTCATCTCGGCAATGGCAATAATATCAAGAAACTCCCCCAGGGTTAACCACTGCCGGGCCATGATAAATTCCGCCCGCATCAAGGGGATCATGGCATAACCGCCGCCAAAAGCCACCAGGCCGATCCGGCAGAAAGAAAGGAAAAGGTCGTAAAGGTGGGTGAGGAGGATCATTGGCCATCACCGCCTCCGGAAAAAAAAGAATAGAGGAGGCCGGCGCCGGCCGCGGCAATAATCACCAGGAACGGGTTGAGCCCGAACCAGTAGACCAAGGTAAAGGCGCCGCTGGCAACAGCCACCGTAAAACCGTTACCGCGTGCACGCGCGCGAATAACCTTCTTGCCAAGGAGGATGACGGCATAGGCGATCAGACCAACGACCGCTGGTCTTATGCCCATAAAAACCTTGATAATCAGCGGGTGCTGGGAGAAGCGGATAAAGAAGGCGGCAACAGCCAGGATGATAAGGAAGGAAGGGAGCACCGCTCCGGCGGTAGCCGCCAAGGCGCCGGGAACCCCTGCCAGTTGCCGGCCGATGAAGACCGCGGTGTTGACCGCCAAAGCCCCGGGGACCGATTGGGTGAGGCTAATTATGTCCAAAAACCCTTCATCAGAGACCCATTTTTCCCGTTCGACCACTGTTTCGCGGATTAAAGGGAGCATGGCGTAACCGCCGCCAAAGGTAAAGGCGCCGATCTTGAGGAAAGCAAGGAAAATTTTGCCTGGCGGCGGTCCCGGTCTTTTCATCTTATCCCTATCCTTTCAAAAGGCCGCCCTTTTTATTTCTCCTTCTGCACAGGGAATCCTCCCCCGGTAGGGTCTTACCTCTTTTCAACGGTAAAATTTGCTTGACAAGGGGGGGACGCTTCCCGTATAATATTAGCAAACTTGAGGTGCAATACGAAAAAGGCGATGACGAGGACTAGTAGGAGAGAACCGCGGATGCAGAGAACCGGTGGGTGGTGGGAACCGGTACCGGCGGCTTTCCGAACTCCCCTCACCAGCCGTGCAGGTGAAGTCGTCAATTTTCTGCACTGTGTGTAGAAAATTGACGGGCAACAAGTACCCTTCGCGTACTTGTCGTGTACTAAGGTACTTGTACCCGATGACTTGTGCTGAATGTACTTGCCGGGTTTCAGTAGCCTGCGCCGGGGGATCAGGCGCGCGTGTACGCGCGAATTCGCGGAAATATGCCCAGAAAATGAAGACCTGCTGAGGACGGCAGGCGAATGCACGCATCGCGTATGGATGGGCATATGGCAGGCCGCGGAGGATCCGGCCCGTTACAGCGAAGGGTGAGGCCATAACCTGCGTGGTGTGGTTCTTACCCGGTGAGCCTGGTACCGTGAGGTATCCGGGAAATAGGGTGGTACCACGATGCCCCTCGTCCCTATCCAGGGACGGGGGGTTTTTATTACCCGAGAGAAAGGAGACAAAACCATGAGAATGATCAGGATTTTCGATACCACTCTGCGGGATGGCGAACAATCGGCAGGGATCAACCTCAATGTCGAAGAAAAACTGGAGATCGCGAAGCAGTTGGCTAAGTTGAACGTGGATGTGATCGAAGCGGGGTTTGCCGTAGCCTCCCCCGGCGATTTCCAAAGCATACAAGAGATCGCCAAAAAGGTTAAAGGGCCGGCCATTTGTTCACTGGCCCGGGCGGTTCCGCGCGACATAGAACTGGCCTGGGAGGCGGTGAAGCCCGCCGGGCGCCCCTATATCCATACCTTTATCGCCACTTCACCCATACACATGGAATACAAACTCAAGAAGAGCCCGGACGAGGTGGTGGAGATGGCGGTGGCCGCGGTCAAACTGGCCGCAAAACTCTGCCCGGAAGTGGAGTTCTCCGCAGAGGACGCCACCCGGAGCGAATGGGATTTCCTCTGCCGGATCTTTGGCGAGGTCATCAAAGCCGGGGCCAAGGTGATTAATATCCCCGACACAGTGGGCTACGCGGTACCGGAGGAATTCGGGCGGATGGTGGCGTATATCAAGGAGAACACCCCGGGTATTGAGAAGGTTCTTGTTTCCGTCCATTGCCACAACGACCTGGGGATGGCGGTCGCCAATTCCCTGGCGGCAGTGGCCAATGGTGCGGACCAGGTTGAGTGCACCATCAATGGCCTGGGTGAACGGGCCGGGAACGCCGCCCTGGAGGAAGTAGTGATGGCTCTCCATACCCGGAACAAGTTTTTTGCGGCTGAAACCGGAATTGTTACCGAACAGATCTACCGGTCAAGTACCCTGGTTTCCACCCTGACCGGTTCCTATGTACAGAGTAATAAGGCGATCGTCGGCGCCAATGCCTTTTCCCACGAAGCTGGCATTCACCAGGACGGGGTCTTAAAGAACCCCCTGACCTACGAGATTATGACCCCGCAGTCTATCGGGCTTCCCTCCAGCCGGTTGGTCTTGGGAAAACACTCCGGGCGTCATGCCTTCAGGGAACGCCTGGAAGAACTGGGTCATTACCTCAATAATGAAGATTTGGAAAAGGCTTACCAGCGCTTCTTAGAGGTGGCCGATAAGAAAAAAGAGGTTACGGAGATGGATCTGGAGGCTCTGGTTCGTGGAGAACTCTTACAGGTGGAGGATGTCTTTACCCTGGAATATTTCCATGTGACCACCGGGAACAACACCCTGCCCACTGCGACGGTGCGGGTGAAAAACGGCAGCCGGGTTTTGCAGGAGGCCGCCTGTGGCGATGGACCTGTTGATGCCCTCTTCCGGGCGATTGAGCGGATCACCAGCCTGCCAGCGGCTTTAAAGGAGTACAACATCAAAGCGGTTACCGGTGGAAAGGACGCCCTGGGCGAGGTGACCATCCGTATGGAATACGGTGGTAAATCCTATACCGGCCGCGGCGTCTCCACGGACGTCATTGCCGCCAGCGCCCGCTCGTATATGAATGCCGTCAACAAGATCGCCCGGGATAACCAGGGGAAATAGAGAGACGGATTACGCCGGAAGTTGCCGGCAGACAGGCGGACAGGTGTTAAGGAGAGGAACGGGCCGGAAAGCGCTGGTTTGCCATGGTAAGGGCGAGAGAAGATAAAAGAAAAGATGGAAGGATTATACCGGCGGGCTATGGAAGATAGGTAAAGGATGGCGCGCCATGGCCGCGGGGGAGGCGGCAAAAGGGTAATAATAGCCTCAGGAGACCGGACGGGAAACAGCCCGGGAAAAGGGTGAAACCAGGTTGAAACCTTTAGTCTTTTTAACCACGGTAAATGCGAAATATATCCATACGGGACTGGCCTTATATGCCCTCCGTTCCTATTGCCGGCAGGAGTTGCCGCAACTGCCTGCGGAGATCCGGGTGGAAGAGTTCCACATTAACCAGGAGCCCGGCTGGGTTTTCGGGCAGATCTACAAGCGCCAACCCAAAGTGGCGGCGTTCTCGGTGAACATCTGGAACTTCCAGGTTACCCTGGAATTGGTTGACCGGTTAAAGAAAGTCGCCCCGGAGACCATTATTGTCCTGGGCGGGCCGGAGGTTAGTGCCGGTACCAGGGAATTGCTGCAGAAGGAAGCAGCCGTGGATTATGTCGTCCGGGGTGAAGGGGAGGAGACCTTCTGCGAGCTCCTCCATTTTCTTCTGCAGGCCGGGGGAAGCCCGGATGGGATTTTGGGCCTGGCCTTCCGGGAGGGGACGGAGATCCGGATCAACCCTCCCCGCCCGCCCCTTAAGGAATGGCCCTTTCCCTACAATCGGGAGGAACTGGCTGCCGCCCGCAACCGCCTGGTCTATTACGAGTCCTCCCGGGGGTGTGCCTTCAACTGCGCCTATTGTCTTACCGGGTGGGAGAAGAACCCCGTCCGCTACCTGCCGGTCGAGCGGGTCAAGGCCGACCTGACCCGGTTTATTGAGGCCGGAAATACCATCGTCAAACTGGTGGACCGCACCTTCAACCTGGACCGGGAGCGGGCGATGGAGCTCTTGGAATTCATGGCCAAGCAGGGGAAGAACACCCTTTTCCACCTGGAATTGGTCGGGGAATTAATGGACCGGGAGGTGGTGGAGTTCTTCCAGCAGGCGCCCGCCGGCCGCTTCCACCTGGAGATCGGGGTCCAGTCCACCTGCAGGCAGGCGGTACGGGCGGTGAACCGGTTTTACCACCCGCGCAGGTTGGCAGAGAACCTCCAAGGTTTGCGTGCCGGGGGGAAGGTCCAGATCCACCTGGATCTCCTGGCCGGGTTGCCCGGGGAAAACCTGGAGACCTTTGCCGAATCCTTTAACTGGACCTACCGGCTGCGCCCGGACGAACTCCAGCTGGGTTTCTTGAAACTCCTCCAGGGCTCACCTTTACGGGAGAAGGCCGGGGAATACGGGTATCTTTTTTCCCGGACCCCTCCTTACGAGATCCTGGGTAACAAATGGCTCACCTACAGGGATCTCCACCGTCTAAAAATAATCGAGGAAGTCCTGGGGATCTTCTTCAACTCCCGGCGTTTTCGCTATACCCTCGATTTCTTGCTGGCGAAGGAGCTTTGCTCGCCATGGGAGTTCTACAACGGGCTGGCTATTTTTTGGGAACGCTGGGGGTATTCCGGGAAAAAAATGAAAACCAACCTCTTTTTTAAGCTCTTCCGGGAATACCTGAAGTTGGTACCGGAGTTCAGACCGTATCTCCGGGTCTTGCAGGGATTTTTGACTTTCGACTTTTACCTGGCCGGGGCGGAAGGACCGGAACCCCACTGGTTACAGCCGCCGCCCGCCGCTTTGGCCGGGCAGTTCCGGGAACTCCTGGCCGCGCCCGGCGAAGAATACCGGCGGATTTTACCGGAGCCCTTCTCCGGGTTTTCCCGTAATGAACTGCGCCGCCGTACCCGCATAGTGCAACTGGCGGTCGACCCGGTGACCATGGCGGAACAAGAGGTTTTTCTCCTGGTCCACCGGCCGGCGCAGGGCAAACCCTTCTGGCGCCGGTGGCCGGGGGCCCGGCGGGCGTCCCTGCCAGGAGCCCTGCGGGGGATTTCGCCGGGTACTTCGTCTGGGAGAACCCAAGGAACCCTGCCGGGTACACCGCAGACGGCCTCACCGGAGGCTCCGCAGGGTGCCCCGCCGGAGGTCCCGTAACTGAAAGAAACTGGGAATGGGATGCAACCGCACCTCAGGCAGATAGGGAAGGAGAAGAAGGCGTGCTGAAGCCGTGGACGCGTCGGCATGGCGGCGCCGCACAACCGGTAAGGCAGGAAAAGGAGGGCAGCCAGCCATGAGGCAGGAAAAAGAAGGTTTTGACCGGCTTGGTCTGGGCAAGCTCCGGTTGTACCAGCGGCCGGAGTTTTTTAAATATACAATCGATCCCGTGCTTTTGGCGGCTTTTATCCGGGTTTATCCCCGCCACCATGTGCTGGACCTGGGGACCGGGGTGGGCGTGATCCCCTTGTGGCTGGCGGGTTACCGGGGGGTCCGCCGGGTGACGGGCTTGGAATTGCAGGAAAAAGTGGCGGACCTGGCCGCGGAGAATATCAGCCTGAACAAGCTGGAAGCCCAGGTCAGGATCGTCCAAGGCGATCTACGGAATCCTCCTCCAGAGATCACCGGTGAGCGCTTTGATTGGGTGGTGAGTAACCCGCCGTATCACAAAGCAACGGGCGGCCCGGTATCGGAGAATCCTATCCTGGCCGGCGCCCGGTTTGAAATCACCTGTACCTTGGAGGAGGTAATCGCCGCCGCCGCCCGTCTGGTCCGGGAGAACGGCCAGGTGGCATTGGTTCACCTGCCGGAGCGTTTGCCCGACCTTTTCGTGCTCTTCCGCAAATACCGGCTTGAGCCCAAACGTTTATGTTTGGTTTATCCCAGTCCCGGCATGCCGCCGCACCGGGTGTTGCTTGAGGGGAGAAAGGGCGCCCGCAGCGGGCTGAAGGTGTTTAAACCGTTTTTCCTGCACTCCGCCTCCCTAAAAACAGACGAGAAATTTTCCCCGGAGATGCTCGAGGTTTACCGTACCGGTAGTTTTCCGGCATAAATTTTTTGAAAATTTCACTGTACTCCCTCCCCATTTGGTGTACCCGACGTAGCTGACGCATAACCCGCTGTAAAAAAACTGCCGTCGACCCCGTTCCCAAAGGAAACCCTCTTCCATAAATTATAGGAAAGCCTGCGGAAGGGGGGTTTTCATGTTTATTGATGAAAAATGGCAGCAGCTCTACAGTAAAAGGCTTACCGCCAGCTTAAGTCAGGAAATATTCGGCGCCCGCCGGACCCGGGTTCAGGTCATAATGGAATTCTCCTCCTACCACGAGTATTGCCGGGCCAGAACCAGAAGGGCCGTGCGTAAACAGGGGGGGAAAATTCTCTACGAATTATCGCTGATCAACAGCATCGCAGTGGAACTCCCGGTCGACGGTTTGCTGGAATTGATCCCCGAAGCCGAACCGGCTGTGGTTTGGCCGGATGTAACGGCCCGTTGCTGTCTGGACGTGGCGGTCCCGGCGGCGGGGGCTGCCCGTGCCCACCGTTACGGGCTGACCGGAAAGGGGATTACTGCCGCAGTGATTGACACCGGAATTGATCCCCATCCCGACCTGGTCCGGCCGGAGTCGCGCCTTAGCGGTTGGCATGACTTGGTGGCCGGCAAGCCGGAACCTTATGATGATGATGGTCACGGGACCCATGTGGCCGGAATTATTGCCGGCAACGGGTCTGCCTCCGGCGGGAAATATGTGGGGGTGGCGCCCGAAGCTCTCCTGGTCGGCGTAAAGGTCCTGGACCAGGACGGCGGCGGCCCGATCTCCCGGGTAATTGCCGGGATCCAATGGGTGGTGGAGAACAGAAAAAACCTGGGGATCCAGGTAATCAACCTTTCCCTGGGGGCGCCGGCGGAAAAGGGATACCGGAAGGACCCATTAAGCCGGGCGGTGGAAGAGGCCTGGCGCCGGGGGCTTGTGGTTTGCGTGGCCGCCGGCAACCAGGGTCCCGGTGAGGGGACGATCACCACACCGGGGATCAACCCTTCAGTGATCACTGTAGGCAGTATCGACGACCAGCGGACCATCCCCCGCCTGGACGATGTGATGACCGACCATTCCAGCAGAGGCCCGACGGTCGACGAATTGCTCAAACCCGACCTGGTCGCTCCGGGCGCCCGGATCACCTCACTTAAACCCGGCGGGGACTATACCACCCAGACAGGAACCTCAATGGCCACCCCTATGGTGGCAGGAGCCGCCGCCCTAATCCTCCAGAGACACCCTACATTCCGTCCGGAACAAGTAAAAAGGCTTTTGCTGCAGACTGCGGAGGACAGGGGTTACCACCCTGCGGTCCAGGGCGCCGGCTATTTAGACCTGGTAAAGGCTTTGGGACTCCCTTCGGAAGAAGCATAGCAATAACCTACATCTTCAGGATGGTTCTGAGCCAGAGGCCGGCAAAAAAGGCCAGGCTGAAGCTGGCCAGGGTCCCGACGAGATAATACTCGGCAAAATCCCGGTTATTCAATTCCTGATAACGGGCGATGGACTTGGCGGCCAGAATAAAACCCAAGGCCGGCAAGGATTCTGCCGCCACCAGGGTAAGGAGGATCAGGCGTTCGAAAATGCCCACGGCCCTCCCCATCCGGCCATCGGCAGGCGAGATTTTTCCGGTCAGCCATTGCAGGGTTTTTTGGATCAAGATGGCGCCACCGAAGAGGGTAGCCGTATAGATCACCGCCACCTGTAAACCTTTGGTTATCCTATCCTCCACCCCGGGCAGACCGGTTGCCAAAGCCGGGAGGGTCTCCCCGGGGAAGATCCGCGAGTAGAAAGCGAGGATATCCGGGTCCAGCGCCAACGGAGCGAAGAGGTGTATGCAGAAAAAAATGACTGCCAGGTGCAATAATTGGTCGGTGAGAAAAAGGAGGAGCTTCGCTCCGGGTTTTGCCCGGCGGTCGGCAAGGAATTTCCCGAGGTCAAGCAGAAGGTGGGCGGCGGTGACCAGCAACCCGTAAAAGAGTGCGTTTATCAACCCGTACCAGTGGACGGCCAGGAAGGTAAGGAGAAAAATGACCAGGCCGTGGAGGAGAAAACCGCTGATTTTTCCCTGTTCCTTGCTGTTGTTTACCGCTGCCGGCTGAAGCACGAAATCACCAACCAGGTGTGCAAGTAAGGCTGGGAGAAAAAGGCCTTTCATCAAAACCACCCTTTCACTTTTTTCGGGGTGAAAATTAATTATCACCCACAATAAGATGATAACGAGGCAACTCCCGTACCGCCGCCGCCAAGGCGGCTTCAGCTTTTTGTACCGCCCACCAACGAGCAGCCCGGCATCGTTTTTCCACGTTTTGGTAGGCGATGCCCAGGACTTCGGCGGCCTTATGGTAAACACCCTTTTCTTCGTAGGTCATAACCGCTTCCCACTGGGCATCTGTCCAGCGGGAGGCAATGGTGTCAATCAAGAGCAAAAGAGCACCGGCCAGCCGGTCAAACTCCCGGTCGCCCGTTTGCAGGCTGGTAAAAGCCCGGCGTTCTTTTTTCACCTCCTCCAAAGCCCGGCGGGAGCGGAAAAAGGCCGGGCCATTCATCTCCCAGGAGGTCTTGTTTCCCAACCCGGAGGTGATCCGGCCGATACCAATACCGATCCTTAAAGCCAGAGGCCGGCAAAGATAACGTAATTGCCGGATCAGATCCAGAGGGAGGACAACCCCTTCGAGAACAGCCTGGATCTCGTCACCACGGGAGATGGAAAAAGGGGTCAAAAGGTCCGGGTAGGCAATGGCGGCGAGGGCGTTTTTCTTTTCTTCAACTGTAATCGCCTGGCGGCGGGAGTCGATGACATCAGCAGTGATGACGGTGTAGAAAGCGTGATTAGCAGGAGACAAATTTTCACCTCCGATAGGATGAGAAATAATCCTTCATATTATACCGGGTGATAATATAATACGCGATTCAGGGAGAAAGTTCCTGCCGGAACGGAAAAAGCCAGGGCCCGTAGGTTTCCCCCCAAGCACGCCACAAGGGCCTTTTTTCCCGGCGGGAAAAGGAATATTAAGGCGGGTAGAGAAAATATTCAATAGTAAAGAGCAACAAGGAGAAAACCATGACCATGCCGCTTGCGCGTTGCCGCGCTCAACCCGGCGCCCGCCGGAAAAGTACATATAATATCATTGGTCTTTTTTTCCTGATTATACTTTTTTTCTACGGCTTTTTCCTTGGCGGCAGCAGTACCCCGGCGGTAACCGGCGAGCCGGTAGATGAGGTTTTTTGGCGGGAGTTCCAGGAGCGGACAGCCAGGAAAAACTGGGTCTGGGCGGCCGGTGAAGCGGGAAAAGAGGCTTTTCTTTTAACCTACCGCCCATGGGGGGAAGACCAATGTTGCACATTGGGAAAAGTTCCACTGGTAGCCGTGGTTAATTTCTGGAATCCCGTCAGTGGGCTGACCCGCAACCAACTGGCGGCGATCATACGCGGGGAGATCACCAACTGGCGGCAGGTGGGTGGAGAAAACCGAGCGGTTACCGTCTATTATTACTCCGGAGAAAAATACCCGTATTTACCGGAGTTTTTTCCCGGAATAACCCCTGACGCCGTTCTCCTCCCCTCCCAACCGGAATTGACAGCGCGGGTGGCTGCGGATCCGTCGGGGATCGGCCTGATTATACCCCAAGCGGTTGGCCCCGCTGTGAAAGCCCTGGCCTTGGAAGGGATTAACCCTTTCTGGGATCCGGTGGAAAATTATCCCCTGACCGCCGCGGTGGTGTTGGTTCCGCCGGCGGAATCCCCCTTTTCCTACTGGGCTGGTGGCGGATTTCTCCGTGACTACAGACTGGGCTTGGAGATCAGGAAGGCTTTTACCCCCGGGGAGTTGCTGATGGAGACGGTAACCCTGGCGGCGGTTGGCGATGTTTTGCTGGACCGGGCGGTGGCGCGAACCATGAAAGAAGTAGGGGATAACCGTTATCCCTTGCTCCGGACGGCGTCGATTTTTCGCCGTGCCGACCTGGCCTTTGCCAACCTGGAATGCCCTTTAAGTGACAGAGGCAGCCAGATTAATATGTTCCGGGGAAAACCCGAATATGTTGAGACTTTAACCTACGGCGGTTTTAACCTGATCTCCCTGGCCAATAACCACATCCTGGATTACGGGGTCGTCGCGATGCTGGACACCATGGAGCGCCTGAGCGCCGCCGGTATTGTCCATGCCGGGGTGGGGGAGAATATTTTTGAAGCCCGCCGGCCGCGAATTTTGCAGAGCAAAGGGGTAAAAGTGGCTTTTTTAGCCTATACGGAAGTGGGGGAAGGATTTACGTACACCCGGGTTCCCCACCAGTGGGCGGCCACCCCGGAACTGCCGGGAGCGGCGCCGGCGCGAGCGGACTTCCTCCGCCTGGATGTCAAAACCGTGCGGAGGGAGGCGGATCTGGTGATCGTCTCCATGCACTGGGGAAAAGAATATGACCACAAGCCCACGGATTTCCAAAAGGCTCTGGGCCGGATCGCCATGGATGCCGGCGCTGATCTGGTCATTGGCCACCACCCCCATGTTATTCAGGGTATAGAGTTCCGTGGTCGTGGGGTCATCGCCTACAGCCTTGGCAATTTCATTTTTGACCAGGAGACCTATAACCGGCGGCAAGGTTTGGTCCTGAAAGCCGCCTTTGACCGGGGCGGCCTGCGGCAACTGGCTTTCAAGCCAACCCTGATTCGGCGGTGCCAACCAGAAGTGGCGACCGGGGATACCGGCCGGGAGATCATTAACCTTTTGGCCGGGTTGTCGGCGGAACTTGCCGGTGGCGGCCAAAAACCGGAGTAAAATGATGAGGGAGATCCCAGAGGTGAAAAAGGAGGCGAAACCATGGATCCGGTAGCATTAGCCAGGGAGTTAGGCAGGGCCTTGGCGGAGAGCGAGGAGTACAAAGCATACCAAAAAGCCAAACAGCAAGTGGAGGAGCATGAAGCCGCCAAAATAATGCTGGAGGATTTCCGAAAAAAACAATTGGCCCTGGAAAAGAAGGCCCTGAGCGGGGAGGAACCCTCTTTTGCAGAGGTTGAAGAATTAAAGAGACTTTCGGAAATTTTGGGCTACAACCCTTATATCCGCGAGTATTTGCTGGCAGAGATGAGGTTTACCCAACTCATGATTGAGGTGCAAAAGGCAATAGCCGACTCCGCCGGGCTCGACCTTCCCGGATTTGGCGGGGGAAAACCGGCCAAAGCCGGGGAAAAAGAGGGTAAAACCGCGGAAGAACCGGCCCGTGCCGGGGAAAAAGAGGGTAAAGGAGAAGAAGAAACATCGAAAGCGGAGGAAAGCGGCGCAGAGTAGCGGAAAAACGGCCAAGCGGGGAAGAAAACCGGTAAAATGGGAGAAGGGTGGCGAAAAACCGTGGAAGCGGGAACCGGTTTGGCGCGGTGACAAAAACGGCCTGAACGGTAGCAAACCGGTGAAAGTCGGAAAGAAAGAAGAGAAAAGCGAGTAACTGAAAAGCAGAAAGGCGAAGAAAACTGGGCAACCCCAAAAACTTTGGGAAAAAAGAAAAGAAGAGATAGAGAGAAAAGTGAAAAACCAAAAAAGCGAAGCGAGGAATTACCTGCTGTGAAAATAGGCTTGTGTCAACTTCGGGTGGAACCTGAGAGAGAAAAAAACCTGGAGAAAACCGCCCAACTGTTGAAAGCCGCCGCCGGGGGCGGGGCGGAAATGGCGGTTTTGCCCGAAATGTTTAACTGCCCCTATCAGCATGACCTTTTTCCGGTTTTTGCCGAAGAAGAAGGGGGGGAGACTACCAGTCTTCTCTCGCGGATTGCCAGGGAAGAAGGGCTTTGGGTGGTGGGTGGCTCCATCCCGGAACGAGACGGGGAGAAAATCTATAACACCTGTTTTATTTATGATCCCGACGGGAACCGGGTAGCCCGCCACAGAAAACTCCACCTTTTCGATATTGATCTCCCGGGGAAGGTAACGGTGGCGGAATCCGCCACCTTGACCCCGGGAGAGGAATTTACCCTTTTTAATGCCGGGGCTTGCCGGGTGGGGGTAGGTATCTGTTACGACCTGCGGTTCCCGGAATATGCCCGGATTTTAAGTTTGCGGGGAGCGGATCTGTTGGTGATTCCCGCAGCCTTCAGCCAGGTAACCGGTCCGGCCCATTGGGAGATCCTTTTGCGGACCAGAGCCGTTGACAACCAGTTCTATACGGCCGGGGTCTCCTCCGTACCCAATCCGTCCCTTTCCTATCTGGCCTACGGCCATTCCATGCTCGTCGACCCCTGGGGAGAAATCAAGGGCGCCTTGGGTGAAGAAGAGGGTGTCCTGGTGGGTACGGTGGATCTTTCGCGTTTACAAGAAATCCGGAGCGTTCTGCCTTTACTCACTCACCGGCGGACCGACCTCTATTAGCTGCCAAGTTGCGCTTGGCAACTGACCGTGACCGTCAAGTTGCGGTTAAGCGCCACCGGTCAGGAGTACGGGAGGGTGGGCAGATGACGGCTGACAATGTTTCTGAGTTACGACCCGGTGCGCCGCCGGTCGGGAGTGCGGAAAGGTGAATCAGGAGTATTCGTGCGTGCGCGACAGGAGTATTCAGAGGGAGGGAGAGAGAATGGTACACCCGGAAACCAGTGAGTTTGTGAAAAAGAAAACACCCAAGATTTGGGTGACCAGTGCTGAAATGGGCTTGGGACACCTGCGGGCGGCTTACCCCCTATTGGACCTGGCCGGGGGTGAACTGCTGATTGCCGGGGAAAAAGAGACGGCAAGTGCCGGTGAACGCCGGCAATGGCGGCTTTTCCGCCAGGTTTACGAGAGCCTTTCCAGGGTCCGCCGGATCCCGGGGATCGGTCTTTTCCTCTACGGCCTGCTGGAAAAGGCCCAAAACATCTCGCCGTATTATCCTTTCCGGGATCTCTCCCAACCCTCTTTGCAGGTGAAGTTTTTAAAGTATTTGGTAAAGAAAGGGATGGGCCGGCAGATGGCCCACAGAGTAGAACAGGAAAGGCGCCCGGTAGTCACCACCTTTTATGCGTTGGCTCTCGCCCTGGAGAAATATACGGACCTCCCGGTTTATTGTGTCATCTGTGATGCGGACTTTAACCGGGTTTGGGTGGCGGAGGACCCGAAGAGCAGCAGGATCAAGTATTTTGCCCCCTGCAGCCATGCCTGGCGGCGTTTGCGCCAGTACGGCGTCCCTGACGAGCGGATTTTCGTTACCGGTTTCCCGCTTCCCTTGGAGAATATCGGGGACCCAACCATGAATATCCTCCGGCGGGATTTGGCCCAGAGGCTGCACCGCCTGGATGTGACCGGCCGTTTTGCGGTGGTTCACGGGGCTCAAGCCCGCAATTATCTGGGAGAGGAGTGGGAAGCCCTTCCCGAGGGGCGACTCTCTCTAACCTTTGCCGTGGGCGGCGCCGGGGCGCAGGTGGAGATCGGGGCGACGATTATTCGCGGGTTAAAATCCCACCTGGAGGAGGGAAGGATCCAGCTCAACCTGGTGGCTGGGTTACGTCCGGAGGTCCGGGATTATTTCCGGCGGGTACTGCGGGAGGAGGGGTTGGACAAGCTCTCCAACGGGCAGCCGGGCATGGATGTGGTGGAGATCCTGTATGCCGATAATTTCCCTGAATATTTTGCCAAGTTCAACCGGTTGATGGCCCGGACCGATCTCTTATGGACCAAACCCTCAGAACTCTCTTTCTATTGCGGTTTAGGGATCCCGATCATTATTGCCCCTCCCATCGGTCCCCATGAGGTCTATAACCAGCAATGGCTGATGGAGATTGGCGCCGGCTTCCCGCAGCAAAACCCGAAACACTGCGGCGACTGGATCTTTGAACTTCTGGAAGAAGGCCGTTTCACCTTGATGGCATGGGATGGGTTTTTGTACGGCCGTACCCTGGGCGTCTATAAAATTGCCGAGGTTATCCGTACTGGAAAGATGGTGAGAGAAATAAACCCGTTGCGGCGTTGAATCCGTTGCCGGGCGACAGAACGCCGGCGGGGAGTAGGAAGAGGAGTTATGGAGCGTTATTGGCTGGAGATTACCATAGAGGCCGTGTCGGTCCTGGCCGAGATGAGCGGGGAGATCCTTATTGAGGCCGGTTGCGGCGGGGTGGTTTGTCATGACCCGCCAGCAGGGAAAGACAGGCCGTCCGCCCGTTCGTACCGGGTGACCGGATATCTTCCCCTCCAAGACGGTTGTGACCGGAAAGTTGGGAGAATAAGAGCGCGCCTGGCCGGTTTGGACCGGTATTTTCCCCCGGGGCCGGACGAACCGTACCCCCGGACCCGGGTCTTTTTACGCCGGGTCAAAGAGGAAAACTGGGGGGAGAATTGGAAGAAGTATTTCCAGCCGCAGTTTATTGACTCCCTGATCATCACCGCGCCCTGGCATGAAGTGCCGGTGGCCCCCGGGCAAGTGGTGGTGAAGATCGATCCCGGGATGGCCTTTGGGACCGGAACACATCCCAGTACAATTCTTTCCCTCCGGTTGTTACAAGAGGTGATCCGGGGCGGGGAAACGGTCTACGATATCGGTACCGGCAGCGGCATTTTGGCTTTGGCCGCCGCCGGGCTTGGGGCGGCGCAGGTCATCGGGGTGGATCTTGATCCGGTGGCGGTGGAGGAGGCCCGGAGAAACGTTAGGCGCAACAGAATGAACGGGCGGGTACGGGTGGTCCGGGGGAACCTCCTGGAAAACCTGGAGCCCGGTGCGGACCTGGTGGTGATTAATATTATTGCCGAGACGATTATTGACGTTCTACCCAGGCTGCCCCGCTTCCTGAACCCCGGCGGCCGAGTTATTGGTTCCGGGATTATTTTTTCCCGGGCGCATGAAGTGAAAGAAGCGGTACTGGCTGCCGGCTTGGAATACCAGAAGGAAATAACTGAAGAAGGCTGGGTGGCCTGCTTGGCCGGGAGGGCTTGCGGCCGTGCCTAAGTTCTTTTTGCCCTCCACTGCCGGCGTTGTCGGGGAAATGGTCCGTTTCACCCCGGAAGACGCCAGGCATATCGCTCGTGTGCTCCGTCTGCCGCCGGGGACGGAGGTCCGGGCGGCAGACGGCCGGGGTTATACCTACCGGGTCCTGCTCCGTACCGTCACCCCGCAACTGGTGACCGGCGAAGTTCTGGCCAAAGAGGAAGAGGAGAGCGAACCGGCGCTGAAGATCCATCTCTACCAAAGCCTTTTGAAAGGGGAGAAGATGGATTGGGTCCTGCAAAAAGGGACCGAAGTCGGTATCTTTGCCTTCCAACCCTTCCTTTCCTCCCGGTCGGTGGCGCGGCCGGAACCGGCCCAGGCCGGCAAGAAGCAAAACCGTTGGTCCAGGATTGCCCTGGAAGCGGCGAAACAAAGCCAGCGGGGGATCATCCCCGCAGTCCGTCCCCTAGCAACAAGCGAAACCCTGCCGTGGCCGGCCGGGGTTCCGGCCCTGGTGGCCTGGGAGGGGGAGCAGGAAAAGAACCTCCGGCAGGTTTTGACGGCTATTCCCAAGCCTGAAGAGTTAATCCTGGTCGTCGGGCCGGAAGGCGGGTTTGCCCGGGACGAGGTGGAGTTCTTCATGGACCGCGATGTCCTCCCCGTCTCACTGGGCCCCCGGATTCTGCGGGCAGAAACCGCCGGACCGGTAACCGCAGCGCTCATTCTTTACCATTATGGAGAGATATGACCTCTTCGTCGGGAATTGCTCCAGCAGGCTCCTGACTGGAGATTTCTCCCGGTCGATTTTTTACCGGGGATTTCCCCGGACAGCTCTCCACCGAGGACTCTCCGGCAGACTTTTCTTCGGGATTTTTTTCTGCATATGCTTCGGGGATTTCTGTAGTAGCCTCTCCACCCGCCAACTCTTCACGCGTACCCGTGCGAATCCGCCCCAAGAGGGGGCAAAAACGGAGACGACCCTTTTCAGTGGTGTACAGGAATTCCGGGAGGTAGATTAGGCCAAAATTAACCGGACGCACCTCGATGCGGGGACGGAACTGTTCATAGAGTTCCTTCGCCTTCCGGGTGAACTCCGGGTTTAGCCTGGAAATCCCGGTTTTTTCATGATAATACCGGTAGAGGCAGAATAATTCCTCCTCATAGCAACGGCGGGCATTTTTATACCAGGACCTGTCGGCGGCGGCGATCTTCTTCGCCAAAAAGCCCCTGAGCAAAGCGAAGGCTTTTTCCAGCGGAATAACCTGCCGGGCGATTTGGCCGGCGGGAACTCCCGGTTTCATCCCGGCTTTCTCTAACAGGGCAAAGAAACCCTCAAAAATTTCACCGCTGCTCATATCAATCCCAAGGCTGACCGGTTCCTCCCATAACTGGTCGGCATAGCGGGCGACCACGTAGTTGACCAACAGCCAAGGGCGGAAGATCTCACTGTGCGGCTGGCCAGCCGGGAGTTCCGGGCACTGGGCGCGGATCTTTTCCCCGGCGGCGGCCGGGTCAGAGACGAGGGTTTGTAGTGTGAGCCGGCCTCTTTTTTTTAACCCGGCAATAAACCACTGCAGGCGCGGGCTGTTTTTGGTCGCCAATTCCGCCCCAGGGTACCGGCTGGCCGTTTCCGGGTCAAAGACCAGATTCAGGCTTTGCTTTTCCAGACGGGGCGGGTCAAAGAAAAGCGGCGGGATCTCTACAGTTACCTCAGCCAGGATCAGGTCCTCGCTGACCTCGCGAAAGACTGCCCCCGAGACCTCTAGTGCTTCAAGGACAAACCCGCGAATATCCGTGGCGTTTTCCCCTGTCAAGGATTCATCTCTTCCGGTGCTCAATGCAGTTCAACTCAATTCGTCTTTTCCAGTACTCAATGCAATCTAATTTCTCCGGCGCTCAATGCAGTTCATTTTCGCCGGTGCTCAATTCATCAAGAAGGGCAAAACCCGCAGGCCGGTCCGTTTGCGCCCGCCGGAGTTCCTCTTCGATCTCTGCGCCCAGGGCGGTAAACCTTTCGCTGAGTTCCGCATCATTCTCTGTGTTGATCAGCGCCTCCATCACCCGGGCCTCAAAAGAGCTTTTGGTGAAGTAATCAATAATCCGCTGGGAATTGCCGATTACCCGGTCAAAGAGACGGACCTTTTCAATCAGCAGTTGCAACAGATACTCCTCAATAGTGCCGGTGGTCACTAGGTTATAGACATAGACCTCCCGGGTCTGGCCCAGGCGGTGGAGGCGGCCAATCCGCTGTTCCAGGCGCATCGGGTTCCAGGGCAGGTCGTAATTGATCATCGTCCGGCAAAACTGCAGATTGATCCCTTCCCCCCCCGCCTCGGTGCAGACCAGCACCGGATACCGGGGGTCGGTCCGGAAGCGGTGAATAGTAAAATCTTTTTTACTGGCGGACATCGTCCCGTCAAAACTGAGGACGGGGATGCCCTTCCTCTGCAGGCGGGAACCGATGTACTGTTGCGTCGCCCGGAACTCGGTGAAGATCAAGACCTTCTCCTTTTCCAGTTGCGAGAGGATGGCTTCAACCAGGTTCATCTTGGCGTTTTCCTTTAAGGCTGCCGCTTTTTCCAGCAAGGTCACGATCCGTGTCCCATCCGTTTCCCCGCTCTTGGTGCATAATTTGTAAAGGGTCCCGGCGGCCGCGAACGAACTGGAACAGACCTCCCGCTGGAGCGTCAAGAGGGTTAAGGGGTTGACCGCGGCCTGTTGTTGGCGGCGATATTCCCGCCGGACAAAATCGGTGACTGCCTGGTAGAATTCTTTCTCCACCGGTGAAGGAAGCAGCGGCAGGGTGGCCACCCGCCTGGGCGGCAACTGGATCCGGGGACCGCGCCGGTTCCGGATCATCACCTCCTGCAAGAGAGAACGAAGCTCGGCGGTGTTTTGAGTCTCCCGTTTATCTTTCATAAAGCGCCGGCGGAAAGCGCGGTAATTCCCCAATTGGCCGGGGCGGAGCAAGGAGATGAGGTTGAAGAGTTCCTTCAGGTCGTTCTGGAAGGGGGTGGCGGTCAAAAGGAGAAAGAAGCGTTTTTTCAACCCGGAGACCAAGCCATGGTTTAAAGTGGCCGGGTTCTTCAGTTTATGGGCTTCGTCCACGACCACCAGATCAAAGGGGATCGCTTGCAACTCCCGCCGGTTCTCCTCTTTTTTTGCGGTATCCAGGGAACAGACGATCAGGTCGTAACGTTTCCAGTCCATTGGCCCCCGGGCAATTACCGGGTAGAGGGCGAATTTCTGTGACAGTTCCGCAGCCCACTGCCGGCAGAGGGAAGCGGGGGTGAGGATCAAGACCTTCTTTACCACCCCGCGGAGAATATATTCTTTGATGATCATCCCCGCCTCAATGGTCTTCCCCAGTCCCACCTCATCGGCGAGAATGGCCCGGCCGTGCATCTCATTGATTACCCGCTTGACTGTGGCAATTTGGTGCTCGTAAGGGATTAACCCCACCTGTTCCCAGCGCTCCTTCAACTCCGTTAGGACCAGGAGTTCCTCCCCGCCTTGCCTTTGCGCCAACTCCTCGGCGCGGAGACGGAGAGCAAAGGCCTGCCAGGTATCCCAGGCATTGTTGGCGATCTCTTCCTCAAATAGCGCCAGATCATCAAAAAAGTGAATTTTGGGAGAAAACTCTTCTTCAGTACAGAGGATTGCCAAGCGTTTTTCCATGCTTATAAGATTCCCCGGCGCCTGCTAATCTACACAAAGAGGAAGATCCAAAAAAGGAGAGATCCCAAAAGAAAAAGAGATCATAAGGAGGGAGAGATCCAAAGAAGCCTAACCAAACAGGGAGATAATCAAAAAAGGGTGTCAGCAGACCCAAACAGGGTAAAGAGTGTATCTATCGCCAGATAGGTTAGACAGTAACCTATCCCCCGGTTTGCTTGCACCGGTAGGAAAAAGTCATTATAATATTACAAGACAGTGCCGGAAGATGAAGGTGTTAGAGAAGAGGAGACAACAGATGGTGAAGTTGAGAATCGGCCCGGTTGAACTGGAGAACCCGGTGGTGCTGGCCCCTATGGCCGGGGTGACGGATTTACCATTCCGGAAGATCGCCAAGAGGTTCGGCTGCGGGCTGGTCTGCGGCGAGATGGTCAGTGACAAAGCGCTTCTCTACGGTAACGAGCGGACAAAGGAACTCCTGCGGACAGAAGAGGCAGAAGGGCCGGTCAGCATGCAACTCTTTGGCTCCGACCCCGGGCTGATGGCCCGGGCCGCCGGGTTGCTGCAGGCCTACCCTTTTGCCTTTTTAGATATTAACATGGGCTGCCCCGTCCCCAAGGTGGTAAAGAACGGGGAAGGCGCCGCCCTGCTGAAAGACCTGCCCCGCGCGGCGGAGGTTGTCGCCGCCGTGGTCGAGGCGGCCGGGCGGCCGGTGACCGTGAAGATGCGGGCCGGGTGGGAAAGAGGGGCGGAAGTGGCCCCCCAGTTGGCGCGGCTCTGCCAGGAAGCAGGGGCGGCCGCCGTGGCGGTCCACGGGCGCTACCGGGAGGATTTCTACCAGGGAAGGGCCGACTGGGGCGTGATCAAACGGGTAAAGGAAGCAGTCACCATCCCGGTTATCGGCAACGGGGATCTTTTCTCCGCCGAAGATGTCCTGCAGATGAAGGAGAAAACCGGTTGCGCCGGGTTTATGCTTGGCCGGGGTATATTGGGCAACCCCTGGCTGATCCGGTCGGTGGTCGCGGCCCTGGCCGGCAAACCCCTGCCGGCGGAACCTTTACGCCGGGAACGCCTTGGACTGGCCCGGTTTCACCTGCAGCAACAGATCGCCTGCTACGGCGAGGACCGGGGAGTGCGGGAGATGCGCAAACATTTGGCCTGGTACATCAAGGGTTTTCCCGGCGCCGCCCGGGTTCGGGAGCACCTTTACCGGGCCGGTACGGAAAAGGAAATCCTGGCGATCCTGGATGAATACGAGCAAGCCTGCGCCGGTGAGGAGGATTGACGGGCGACGAATAGCATAAGGCTGTTCGTCTCTCGTCGCTCGTGGCGAATAGGTGTTGAATGCGGGCAATGGGTAACGAGTGGCATAGGGGAAAGGCTGATGGTGTTTTGCCGGATTGCCGGCAGACGCGGCCTTATTAGCGTCGCATGGCTGCGTTGCTCGGTGCGGGCGGTGCTCGATATACCCAAGTATTATCTGCGCTCCGTCCTCCCTCGCGCCTTGCCCTGCTCGCTCCTAACGCCGCTAGTGGCGATTGCGGGCTAGCCTGCCGGCAATCCGGCAAGGGTAGCCCCCCGGCGCGCTGGGGTAGAGCGCCGGGCCCTGGCCTGGTTTTGGTGCTTAACTCCAACGGGATACTTAAACACGAGCAATACCGGTTTCCAACAGTATGCTTTAAGTACGAGCGACGAGCAACCAGCGACGAGCGACGAGTCCACGAGACTCCTTGACACAGGAAAACCCCTCAGTTATAATTAGATAAATTGTTGGGCACCCCGGCTACCGGACCGGTGTGTTCGTTATTATTTTCTGGGCATTAAAGCGCAAAGGAGAGCGTGGTCATGTTAAGAGATAAAGAAATCGTTTTGACCATTGACGGTCTTAATAAGCTCGAAAAAGAGCTGGAATATTTAAAGACCGTCCGTCGTCGTGAAGTAGCCCAGCGGATCAAACAAGCGATTGAATTTGGTGATATTACGGACAATTCGGAGTACGAAGACGCCAAGAATGAACAGGGATTTATTGAAGGGCGGATCCTGACCATTGAGAAGATGTTGCGTAATGCCCGGGTTCTTAATGACAATGATGTCCAGACCGACCAAGTAGGCCTTGGCTCCCGGGTACTACTAAAAGACTTGGAAAGCGGGGAAAAGCTCAATTATACCATTGTCAGTTCGGCAGAGGCGGACCCGGCGGAGGATAAAATATCCAACGAATCCCCGGTGGGCCAGGCTTTACTGGGAAAAAAAGCCGGTGAAGAAGTGGAAATCACGGTTCCTGCCGGGATTTTGCGTTACCGGGTCGAGAAAATAAACAAATAACCAGCCGGCAGAACAGCCGGAAACAGGGGGTATGGGAAATGAAAGACGAGCTACGGGAGACACCGGCCTGGACCGGGGAAATGGAAGACCGGCGGCGAAAAATGGAAGAACTGCGCCGCGCAGGGATCGATCCGTACGGAAAACGTTTTTCCCGTACCCATCTGGCCCAGGAGATTATCAATGAATTCGCGGCTGTTGAGGATTTTGACGCCGTTGAAAACCGGGAAGTCAGGATCGCGGGGCGAATTATGTCCTTGCGGGCCCACGGGAAGGCTTCTTTCGCCCATTTACTGGATTTAAGCGGGCAAATCCAGGTTTATGCCAAGATCGATGCCTTGGGCGACGAGTCTTACCAGCGTTTCACCGGCCTGGATCTGGGTGATATTATTGGTGTCTACGGGACGGTCTTCCGGACCCGCCGGGGTGAGATCACCATAGAGATTAAAGAATGGGAGATCCTCAGTAAAGCCCTGCGGCCTTTGCCCGAGAAATGGCACGGGTTAAAGGACGTGGATCTCCGTTACCGCAAACGCTACCTGGACCTGATCGCCAACCCGGAGACGCAGGAAGTTTTTCGCCGCCGTAGCGCCATTATCTCCGCAATCCGGCGTTTCCTGGATGAACAGGGCTTTCTGGAGGTGGAAACCCCTATCCTGAGCGTAATTGCCGGCGGGGGCCATGCCCGGCCTTTCACCACCCATCATAATGCCTTGGATCTCGACTTGCACCTCCGGATTGCCCTGGAGCTTTACCACAAGCGTTTGATCGTAGGTGGCCTGGAAAAAGTCTATGAGATTGGGCGGTGTTTCCGGAACGAAGGGATTTCCACCAAACACAACCCCGAATTCACCATGCTCGAACTTTACCAGGCCTATGCCGACCTTTCGGATATGATGGACCTGGCGGAAGCGCTCTTTTCCACCGTTGCCCGGGAGGTTCTGGGTACTCTTCGCCTGGAGTACCAAGGGACAGAGATTGATTTAACACCGCCGTGGCCGCGGCTTTCGATGATGGAAGCAATCCATAAGGAGACCGGCCTTGACTGGCTGGCCATTAAGGATGATGAAGAGGCGGTGGCCATCGGGAAAAAACTCGGGCTGGATTTGACCGGGAAAAAGACGAAGGGCCAGGTTCTTGACGAACTGCTTTCCGTATATATAGAACCGAAATTAACCAGTCCTGTCTTTCTTGTTGACCATCCGGTGGAGATCTCCCCCCTGGCCAAGAAAAAGGCGGATAACCCCCTGTTAACCGAGAGGTTTGAACTTTTCATTAATGGTTGGGAGATGGCGAATGCCTTTACCGAATTAAACGACCCGCTTGACCAGAGGGAGCGGTTTGTGGCCCAGGCCCGGGAGAAAGCCCAAGGAAATGAAGAAGCCATGGAGTGGGATGAAGATTTCCTGGTTGCCTTGGAACACGGGATGCCGCCCACCGGCGGAATAGGGATTGGCATCGACCGGCTGGTAATGATCCTGACCGGAGCAACTTCCATCCGGGATGTGCTTCTTTTCCCTCTTATGCGGCCGAAAAATGATTGAGTCAGGATTGAAGATAAAGGGTAAACGTGCATGGGAGAAGGATTTGAAGTTTTGTTATAAAAGAAATTAAAAATATTAAAAAAAGTATTGGACAAAATAAATTTTTTGTGGTATTATATCAAATGGCGCCTCAATTCAGGGGCGCCACCGTACTGGACCTTGAAAACCGGACAGCAAAGGACAAGTAAGGTAGCGTGTGTCGTGCACGAAAGTGTAGGGCACAAGCGGCCCAAAGAAGCAAAAAAGAGCCCGCGTACGGTGAGTACGTGGAATCAAGC
>DUNX01000081.1 GCA_012839115.1 Bacillota bacterium | reverse complement strand
TTATTTTACACCATGATGGGGTGGTTTCATTGGTTATTGAAACGGTTTACTGCTGGCCAGTGTCTTTTTTTACCAACGACACCCTGACATTCTTTATAGGAAACGCTAACAATGATCCTTGCGGTGAAAAATCGTAACAGATGGCAGGTGATTACAGGGCGTCCTAGAATCTTTTTAGATAAGGAATTGCTGGAGACGCCTTCCTTAAGAAAAACAACCTCTTTTCTAATCATATTTTAATGATCACCAAAGGACGCTCAAATTTTTCCATGTTATGATAACCGTACAAAAGGAAAAAGGAGGTTATCATAGTGGTCGATTTTGAAAAAGTACAAAAACTGCGGGAGTATGCCAATATCTCTTATGAAGAGGCAAAAAAGGCGCTTGAAGAAGCCAACGGCGACATGCTGGAAGCCGTCATCAATCTGGAAAAACAGAACCGCATTAAAGCGCCGGAAACGGGAGGGTATTATAACTCCCGGGAAGAAAGAAGAACTAATGGGGACAACTGCGGACGAAAGTCTTGGGAGAAAAAGACCGTCCATGCCAACGGTTCATCCTTTGGGGATCAAGTAGCCGCCTTCTTCAAATGGTGCGGAAAAATGATTCACAAGGGAAATATCAACAACTTTGAAGTGTTTAGGAATGGCAACAGAATAATGACACTTCCCGTGACCGCTTTGGTCTTGCTGCTCATCTTTGCCTTCTGGATTGTCATGCCCCTGATCGTGCTCGGCCTTTTCTTCGGCTACCAGTACCGGTTCAGAGGTCCGGATCTGGAAAAACCGGAAGTCAACCGGGCGATGGAAAGCGTTTCCAGGGCAACGACAAAGGCTGTGGATTCCGTGGTCAACGCTGTTGACAATATGGCAAAAGACGCCAAAAATGACAAGGGTGAAAGTAATGGAGCGCATCCTGATCATTGAGGATGAAGAGAAAATAGCCCGCTTTATCGAGCTGGAATTGGGGTTTGAAGGCTATGAAGTGGAGAAAGCCCTGGATGGAAGGGAGGGCTTGGCACTGGCCCAAGCCCGTCCCTTTGATCTGATCCTCCTCGATATTATGCTGCCCGGGCTCAACGGGATTGAAGTTCTCCGTCGCATCCGCCTCTTTTCCGATGTGCCGGTTATTCTGCTGACCGCCCGTGATACTGTGGTGGATAAAGTTACCGGATTGGACGGCGGTGCGGATGATTACATCACAAAACCCTTTGCCATTGAAGAATTGCTGGCCAGGATCAGAGTGGCTTTGCGGAAAAAACGGGCGGCCGCTCCGCCTTCCACTATCTTGGAAGCAGGCATGATTCGGCTGGATCCCGTACGGCGGGAGGTTTGGGCCGGGGACGACCAATTGGAACTGACAAAGAAGGAATTCGACTTATTGCAGTTTTTAATGGAAAACAAGAATATCGTCATGAAACGCGAGGTTTTATTGGAGCGGGTCTGGGGCTATGATTTTGAAGGAGAAACCAATGTCGTTGACGTCTACATCCGTTACCTCCGGGCCAAGATCGAAGAGCCCTTTGGCGTCAAGCTGATTCATACGGTGCGGGGAGTTGGGTATGTGATCAAAGATGAATAAACTCCGTTTATCGCTGGTCTTTAAGTTAAACCTGCGCATGCTCGGCATGCTCATTTCGGGATTTCTCTCCGTCAATATCCTGCTCTGCCTGGTCTTATCCGGGTTCACCCTCTGGCGGGCGGAAACCGGAGCGCGCGAGATCATTGATGCTTACGATGCCGGCGAGGATGCTTTTGCCCGGTCGTCTGCGGCGGCCACGGGGTATGAGATCACCTTCGTAGACTTCGGAGAAGAAGGCCTTCTCTTGCCACGTTTCCTCCAAAAAAGGCTTCCCCTGGGGGTCCCGGAGGCAAGGCGCTGGATAGTTTTCCCCGGGGCCGGCCGGCAAAGACCGTTCCTCCCCCGGCTGGAGGCGGCAACCTATCACATGGCCATGACCGTTGACGGCGCCCCTTGTCGCATTTCTTATGCCTTAGGCCCCGACCTGCGTCTCTTCTATTTTTTAATCCTTATTCTCCTGGGCGGGCAGGTCCTCTTTATTTTCGGGAAGATCGGGAGCAATACAAAAGTAATCCGGAGAACCCTGAAACCCCTTACGGAGATGGCGGAGACCGCCAGAAACATTCACCAGGATATGAGTGCGCTGGGGACGGCTCCCTCCGGGGCCGGCATCAAACACCTGGCAGGGGCGATTAATACCATTAATGCCCAACAACTCAATAAGGAGCTTACTATTGAGACTTCCCAGGAAGAACTGAAGGACTTGGCTTATGCCATTAACGGCCTGCTTTACCGGATTAATAGGGCATACCGGTCGCAGGTACGCTTTGTTTCCGATGCCTCCCATGAACTGCGCACCCCCATTTCGGTGATTCAGGGCTATGCCAACCTTTTGGACCGCTGGGGGAAACATGATGAAAAGACCATGCAGGAAGCGATTGACGCCATCAAAAGCGAAACAGAGAATATGAAATCCCTGGTCGAACAGCTTCTTTTCCTCGCCCGGGGGGATAATGAGACCATTCATATGGTGAAGACCGTCTTTGACAGTGGCAAAGTTGTGGAGGAGATTGTCCGCGAAACCCGCCTTATTGATCCGGCCCACACCTTTGCTATAGAGGTGGACGGTCCCGCCTATATTGAGGCGGACCAACAGCTAATCAAACAAGCCCTCCGTATCCTCGTGGACAACAGCATTAAATACACCCCTTCCGGGGGAGAAATCCGGCTCAAAGTAAAGAAAGAAGAAGGCAAAGTCAAAATCCAGGTGCAAGACAGCGGCATAGGGATTGCCCCGGAAGACGTCGCCCGCATTTTTGACCGTTTTTACCGGTCCGATGAATCCCGGGCCCGGAAAACCGGCGGCTCCGGCCTGGGACTGGCGATCGCCAAATGGATCGTTGACCACCATGGTGGGGACTATGAGGTTATGAGCCGCGTGGATATCGGCACCCGGATTACTTTAGTCTTTCCCGCCGCCAAAGCGCCGGCGGGGACTGCGGAAACAACCGTAACAGATCCGGCTGGTCCGTTATAGGTTGGATGGCCGTTATGGAGTGTTTATGATGCCCGATTCCATTTTGACCACAAAAATAACCCCGCCGCCGGTGGGTTCTGCCCATCTTTTGCTCCGTGAGCATCTTTGGGAGAAACTCCATACCGGGCTCCGTTCGGGGAATAAACTGATTCTGGTCTCCGCCCCGGCAGGCGCCGGCAAAACCACGCTCCTCAGCACCTGGGCGCAAAAGAAAAAACTACCATTGGCCTGGCTTTCGCTGGATAAGGCGGACAATGACTTTTACCGCTTTTGGTCGCATCTCCTGGCCGCTTTGGGAAGGTTTGACCGGGAGATCGGTGAAGAAGCCCAAACCGCACTCCTGGCATGGCCGTCGGTTTCGTTTGACGCGTTGCTCACTTCGGTAATTAACGATCTCTCCAGTCTCAAGGCCCCTTTGGTCCTGGTTATTGACGATTATCACCTGATCCACACGGAAGCAATTCATGACAGCATGAATACTTTTATCCAACAAATCCCTGCTCACCTCCATATTGTCATCTCCACCCGCGAAGATCCCCCGTTGGCGCTGGCGCGGTGGCGTGCAAAGCAGGCTTTGACGGAGATCCGTTTCCCCGATTTACAATTTTCCCTTGACGAAACAGAGAAATTAATGAATGAAATCAAGGATTTCCGGCTTTCCGCGGAGGAAATTGCTGCGCTTAACCGGCGAACAGAAGGATGGATCGTGGGCCTGAGTATGGCTGCTCTTTCCCTGGAAAAGCTGAGCGTTTCCGCAAGGAATGAGTTTATCCGGAATTTTGCCGGGGATGACCGGTTTGTCATGGATTACTTGGTTGAGGATGTCCTGGCGAAACAATCCGAAGATACGCTGCTATTTTTATTTACCACCGCACTCCTGGACAAGCTGAACGCCGCGCTTTGTGACGCCGTAACGGGACGGGCGGACAGCGCTGAACGGCTTAGGTACTTGGAAGGCGCAAACCTATTCCTTATTCCCCTGGATAACCGGAGAAATTGGTTTCGTTACCACCACTTGTTTGCCGATCTGCTGCGTCGCCGGGTTAAGTTTCACCTGACAGGAGAGGAAGTCTCGCAAGTCTATAGACGGGCCAGCGCTTGGTATGAAGGGGCGGGCTACACCGGGGAGGCGGTGGCTTATGCCCTTGAGACGGGGGATTATGAATTCGCAGCAGATGTTATTGAGCGGAATCTCCTCAGTACCTTTTACCGCAGTGAAACACGGCTCGTTTACAGCTGGCTAAAGGCCTTACCCCTTGCCTTGCTCCGCCAACGCCCGCTGATGGCCGGGGTTTATGCCGGGTGTCTTTTACTTGCCAACCAGGAAGAGATTGGTTCCAGTGAAGTAAGGGAAATGATTGAAGAGTGGCTGGCTTACGCCGAAGAGTCCTTGGCCAGGCAGTCCGGGTCAATTAACCGGGAGGCGGAGCGGTTGACAGTTCATTATATTGATAAAATCCGGGCGTATTTGGCCAGATACCGGGGGGAGGATTTGGCAACACTTATCGCCCTAACCGACCAGGCGCTGGCCCGTTTACCCAAGAATGAGCTGATGTTTCGCAGCGCCTTATGGCATAATCTGGGGATAGCCTATTGGGAGGCGGGTGCCATTGACTCGGCAGTCCAAGCCTTTGATGAGGCGCGGCGGTACGGCGAAAGGAGCAAGGATTTTTTTAATTTATCAAGTTCCCTCGATTTTTTAGCCGTTTTACACTGTGAACGGGGGGAACTCACAAGGGGTATGGAGGTTTGCAAGGAGGGTTTGCATGTGATCTCCCGGCTTTCCGGAGGTGGGATTATTCCTTATGCCGGGAATATCTATATCACTTTAGGGTCGATCTACGGTGAATGGTGCCGGTTTGAGGAGGCGCTGGAGATCATCGCCAGTGGCATTGAACTCCTGGATTTGACAAACTCGCTCAATAACCAAAAACGGGGTTATATTGAGATGGCTTATATTAAGCAGCTTTTAGGCAGAACGGATGAGGCCTTGGACGACCTTCTCCGGGTAAAACGCGGTTTTGCGCATTCGGAATCCGGGATTGACCTGCATTGGGCAGCCCTTTCGTTGCTGGCCGCCGAGGGAAACCCGGATTATTTGGAAAATGCCTTGAGATGGGCTTATAACCGGCGGGCCGCGGATTGGGGGGACCGGTACGACCCGGCCGGCCTGACGTATGCGCGCCTCTGTTATTTCCAGCTGGCCGCGGAAGAAACCTTCAACCGGGATGAACTTGCCGCCCTTTTGCAGTATGGCAAGGGATACCTGGAGACGGCGCCGGACAGGGAGCAGCCCCGCAGGCAAATAGAAGTGCTGCTTTTTCAGGCCAAGGTCCTTCAGAGCCTGGGAGAGACGAATCCGGCTTTACACTGTGTGCAAGAGGCCTTAAGAATTGGACAGATCGGCGGATACTTGCGGGTTTTTGTTGAGGGAGGCGTTCAGGTGGAGCGGCTTTTGCAATTGGCGCTTTCAGGCAGAACTCATACTTCTTATATCAACCGGATCCTGTCGGTCTGCCACCGTTTGCGGAAAGAAGGCCCGGATCATTTACAGGAGAAGCGTCTATCGCAGCAAGAACCGTTAAGCGCCCGTGAATTGGAGGTTTTAAGGCTGCTGGCCGCGGGATTTGCGAATAATGAGATTGCCAAGAAGCTGTTTATCTCGATTAATACGGTCAAAACCCACATCTCCCATATCTTCGGGAAATTAGACGTTGCCAGCAGAACTCAGGCTGTGGCGGAGGCCAGGAGGTTAAGGCTGGTGGATTAATAATCACCTAAAAGTATGATTACAAGTTTTTTTTTATTTTTTATAATGGTCCCAAGTTTAATCTTGGGAGGGAGATGTCCTTGAAGAGGATAAGAGGATTATTTTTTGGGATCATTGTTACCGTTTGTTCTGTTTTGGCCTGCGGGCTACTGCCGTTATCCGCCGCCCAAGAAAACCGGGAGGCAGGTTCTTGGGAATTGATTATGCAGCTAACTGTTGTGCAACCGGTGAGGATGGCGGCGTTTTTCGATGAAAATTTCGGTGTCACAGGAGGATTTAGCGGCAGGGGCAAAACCAACGTTACGACAGACGGCGGAAAAACGTGGACATTATCGGAGAGCAGCGGCGGTTGCCTTTATGGAATTGAAGTAATCGATACCAGCCGGATCTGGGTCTGTGGGCGGATGACAGGCCAGAGTTTTACCACACCCGGCGGGCTCCGCTTGAGTAAAGACGGCGGCCGGAGTTTCGAACCGTCGACAAGCTATACAACCATTCCCGGAGAATGCCCCCTGGGTTTTATTGATGAGAGCACAGGATGGATCTATCAAAACAGGGTACTCAGCGCAACCGCAGACGGAGGCAAAAGCTGGCAAAAGCTTCCGCTGCCCGAAGGCGTGGCAAAGGTCAAAGCGGTTTCCCCGTTATCCGCAAGTGAAGGTTATATCCTGGATGAAACCGGGATGGTATTTTTCACCGGGAATCAGGGGCAAACCTGGGAGTCCTTGGCGCTTCTTAGAGAGGATTTTCCAGGGATGAAAGCCGCTGTTATGGAAGCAACCACCGCCGGGCTGCGCTTTTTTGACCGGGAAAACGGATTGGCCGTTATGGCTTTAACCGGAGGCGGAACGCCGCAGCTTGTCGCTTTTCGCACCGGCGACGGTGGAAAGAATTGGCAAGCGGAGATTATTGATCAAGGAATCGGGAGCGTTTTCCTTTCGCCTGACGGGCGTTTTGTCACATGCTACCGGCAGGGTGCATCAGGGATCAAAGTGTATCGTTACCGCGGGAACGCGCGCAAAGAAGGGAATTGACAGCCGGTGCGTGGTTGGCTTACTCGTTTATTTGCTTCACGGGCGGGGCTCATCCTCACCGGCGGGACCATTGGGTTGCTGGCGGTTCTCTTGGAGAAACTCGGCAACCCGCCGGGTACCGGTTTGTGTATTTCCTGTTTTGAACGGGATATCGCCGGGGCTCTGGGTCTCCATCAGACCGAAGGCGGCCAGTATATCCGGCCGGAGATAATCGGTTTGGTCCTGGGGTCCAGTTTATCCGCGTTACTCTTCGGGGAGTTCAAAGCCAGGGGCGGTTCTTCACCATTAATCCGGTTTTTTCTCGGGGCCTTTGCCATGATTGGCGCGCTCACCTTTATGGGTTGCCCGATAGGGGTAATCTTGCGCTTGGCCGGGGGTAATCTCAATGCCCTTTTGGCTTTATCCGGCCTGGTAACGGGGGTTGCGATTGGGGTGGGCTTCATCAGATCCGGATTTGACCTGGGTGGAAAGCAAACGCTGCCCCCGATTAACGCCTGGTTGATGCCCCTCTTCATGCTTGCGCTCCTCTTTATCTTCCTTGCTGATTTGCGGGTGAATGACGCCGCCGCCCCTTTCCGGAGTTGGGTTGAACCCTCCTCTTTAAGCGCTCCGCTTGATGTGGCGCTCTTTGCCGGGCTCCTCACCGG
>DUNX01000080.1 GCA_012839115.1 Bacillota bacterium | reverse complement strand
CGCGGCGAATTTTCCTGCCTCAATTTTATCTCCTAATCCTCACGCCCTGATTTTCCATTTGCGCGTACCCACTCGTACACGCGCGTGTATACATGAGTGTGTTGCAGACAAGTACACGTACGTGTGTGCATGAACACGTTGTGGATAAGCACGTTACAGATAAGCGCGCATACGTGGGTGCATGAACGCGCTGCGATGTGCATCTTGCAGATAAGCGCGCGCACGTGCGCAAGCACGTGTACGTGCGCGCCAGCGCACGACTAGTCCGTTTTACTCCTGCCCTTAATGCCTACTGCCAGAAAAACACCGGGCGAATCCCAATTTTCCGAAATAACACCTAACCGCAACCAAAGATCCCTCTCTATGCGCACGACCGCCTCGAACCGTTGCGCAGACCATCCGGGGTTACCTGTTAAAGCCAGGGCCAACCCCAAGCCGTTCATATTCCATTCAAGACCGGCCCGCCAGCGGCTTTTATCCAGTCCGGTCCGGCCGTCAAGCAAAAGGACCAACGGGTACCAGGTTACAGAGGCACGTACATGAGGGGAGATCTGTACGTGATCAGAAACCCCCGCCATCAGGGCGGGAGTAGCCATGGGTCCTAACCCCGCGGCGAGAGCGGTATCCAGAAATGTGCCGGACCCTTCCCCAAGTTCACTTTTTACACCGATAAAATAAGTCTCCGGGGCCCGGACGAAAATCTCCAGGCCGGCCATCTCACCCAGAGACGCGGCGAGACGCAGGGCGGGGTTTATTTCTCTCCCGGATCTGCTACTGATCAGGCCGGTCTCAAGGATCAGTTCCCTATCGGGCTTCTGCGGGGAATAAGGGGCAAGGAGCTTTAACCCCTCTAGGGAAGCCATGGGTAAAACCGGCATCGCCACCTGTTGCTCAATCTTAAGCGGTACAGCCGTCAGTACCAGGGCAAAAACCCGGTGTTCTTTCAACCCCGCAGTGAAAAGTCCCTTTTCTTTCCGTTCCATCGCCCGGTGCATGAAGGCGATGATCTCCGGCTTTCCCCCGTTAGAATTGACAGTGGTGGTTAGGGCGGCGATTTCGCCGTGGTCCTCGTTTTCCCGCAGAAAAGAGACGTTCGTCTCCACCCGGCCTGTTTCCCTGTGGATAGAAACAGGAGTGAGCTCCAGGAGATAATTTTCGTCCTTGTCATAGGCTTGCGGATAAATAGCGCCGGTTCTCCATTTTACCGGCCGGCCGGGTACGGCAAATACCCATGCCCCGGTTGCCCCCTTGTAACTACTGGATGCGGGCACACCCGGGGATTGTATAAACCCGTTTTCCACTAAAAAACGGAACCCGTCTTCACCCTGGAGAATCTGGGGGGTCGCTACCAAACGGTAACTATCCGCCGGTGTACCCGATGAAAATTCCCCGGAAAACACCCAACCCCAGGCGGAGGTGGTTCCCAGTTCCACGATGTTGATGGTATATAAGACAAAGAGGGTGGCCGCTTCGGCCAGGTTTTCCCTGAGATTAGCCAAAACCTCTTCATCGGCTGCCGCCGGGACGGAAAGAAAATAGACCTCTTCTTTTTCATCGTAGATCAGCCATCCGTCAAAACCGGCGGGTATTTCCAGAACGCCGGGGGCAATAAATCCTAACGGGATAAAGATAAGTTCCGGCGTTGCTTCCGATTTCTCCGGCCCTTCAACCGCCCCGCTACCGGTCACTGGTAGCGTAATTAAGGCCAAAACCAACACCAACCTGCAGAACCAGTGGTTTTTAATCATTTTCCTCCACAACCTCCGCTGAGATAAAGAGCAGTAACTCGCTTTCCTTCTTTTCCTTCCTGCTTTCCCGGAAGAAAAGACGTATCAGCGGAATCCTTCCAAGAACCGGGGTTCGCGACATTCTGTCTCTTCCCTCTACTTGGGTCAAACCACTGACCAGGATGGTCTGGCCGGGAATAAGCCGCAGTGTCGACGCGAACTCCGCCAGTCTTACCACCGGCTGACTACTGTTGTTATCCACGAAATAGCTGACTGTCTGGGTCAACTCCAACTCGATACGGTCTTCGAAGACCCGGGGGGTTACCTTCAATCCTGTGCCTGCTTCAATCTTTTCCACCTGGTCATAGGTCTCATATACATCTAAAATTAAAACCCGCTGTTCCCCGATGAAGAGATCGGCGGTCTTCCCGTCCGCCACCTGGACTACGGGGTCGGCATGGATTTTGGCTGTACCTTCTTTTTCCAAGGCCCGGATCTTTGTATGCAACAGCCCATAAATATCGGTCTCAAGGGCAAGGGTTCCGGGGGCTAGACCCAAAACTGCCGTCCAATCCGGTTTTTTTGTCAAGCTAGAGGTAAATTCCCAGTTGAGGAGGTCGATTCCCCATTCCTTGACCACTTCTGTCTGCACTTCGGAGACCAGTGCCTTTACCCTTACCTGTGCCCGGGGGGTGTCGATCTTTTTAAAATCCGCAATAATCCGTTCCCTTAGCCCATGGGGCGCTGTAACAGCTGCCACGTTTGTCTCCGGGTCGAAACGGACGTTCTGTCTAAAAGCCTCCGGAAGCAGCGCTTCAACAGTGGAAACCTTTGTATTCTTAAAAAAGTAGAATTCTGTCTCGGCAAGGTCCGCAAAAACCCGGTTCTTTGGGTCGGCCAGCCCCACCAGATAATAATCGTCCACCTTGCGGTAGCTAAACCCCCCTCCTGCCAGCATCATTTGGAGGGCTTTCTCTAAGGGTGCATTCTCCAGTTCCAATGTGACCGTTCCCGTAATATTCTCATCCATTACTATATTTACCCCCGTCTGAAGGGCCAACTCACGCAAGGCTTCCCGGAGTTCCATCTCAAAAAAGATAATGGTTACTAAAGGCTCCGGTTCCTGCTCTGCCCTGGCCGACAAGGGTGTTGCTACAGGCCCGGTGAGAAAAAAGACGAAGAATAAAGAGCATATCAGGAAAATCATCCGCCTACCCAACATATCCTTTCACCTCTTACTTTCTTCACGCGGTGAGGGCGTGAAGAATCATTAAACCCCTGTTGTAACACGCCCGTGCGTGAACGGGCCTTTATAGAGGTCCGGCCGTTGTCAGGGCCGCCAATTCCTTCTTTTCTGCCTGGATTAAAACTTCCAATTGGTAGTCACCGGGGGGAATTTGCAAGGACGTTCCCTGGAGGGTATGGAGTTTACCCGGCAATACCGGTGTTTTTTCCTCGCCGGCTCCGGATAATTCCACTGTCGTTATGGGCGTTCCCTCCTTATCCTTAACAACGACCCGGCCTAAGGGAAAAACTTTGATATTACCGGTGTTTTTAAGTACAAGAGAGAAAAGCACCTCTTCTCCCGTGCGTTTGCAGGTAAAATCAAGCACTTCTGCTTTATACTGATGGTCTCCGCTAACCACCGCCTCAAGCGGAATCATTTGTTCATAAAGGACCTCCCCGTCAAGCTTAAAAGCGTCTACCTTTAAAAAGCCGTAATTCCCTTGTATTTGCGCATCTCTGGGAAAATGGACCGTGGTAATTGCCGTCTTTTTTCTCCCCGGTTCCAACAGAAATTGGTTATCACCCCGAATTGCGAACTCTGTATGCTCAAAGATGGAATAGGCATAACCGTATTCCAGGTTAACCGGGGTCAGGCAGAGAATACAGGCTTCTCCGGAAGTATTTTCAAAAGCCAAGGCCCGGCTGGAGACGGTCCCCGGGCGCCCGGTGAAGCTCAGTTCATCCGGGGATACTTGCAGGACGGCCAGTTGCGCTTCGGAAAAATTAAAATCGTCCGCCCCAATTTGCACGGTTTTCGTGACGATCGATTGTCTCCCTGTGGCATACCGGAAAAATAAACGGAGCTGATACTCCCCGGGTGGCAAGTATTTTTGAACCCTACCAATGTAGAGTAATTCACTAAAGGGATACATTAAAATCTCCTGTTGAGGGTAGGCCCATAACCGCTCCGGGCGCAGTTCCAACCTTTCCACCAGCCGTCCTTGCCCATCCCGTACCGTGGCCTCGGCAGCGGTCAGGTAATCCACAGCAGAAACATTCTTGACTAGAGCCTGCAGGATCGGTTCCTTCTCTTCCCCGGCGGCCAGGGTAAACTCTTTCACCTCCGCCGCCGGCCGCAGGCCCGGTCTTTCCACCCTAATCCGCAGGCGGACAGCAAAACGGAAATGAAGGGCGATATCAGAACTTTGCTGCCTTTCCGGTTCTACCATAATTGTGACCATATATGAACCCCTGGCGTCAAAAGGCACCCGTACCCTGCCGGTGATTTTTTCTTCCTCCCCGGGGATAAGGAATAATTTCTCCTTGTCCAGTTCGACCCAGCCAATGGCCGGATTTTGCAAAGGGTCGCCTTCTTCAAAGAATAATCCTCCGTCCAGCAATTGCACCGGCTGGTAGAGGCTGACATTAATTACTGTCTTTGTCTCTTCCGGAGAGAGGATGATCGCAAAATCCTCGACTGTTCCGGGTTCCAGGTCCATATCAATAACCAACGGCCGGAGACCAACAGCAAGAACGCTCCCGGAATAACTAAAAAGCAGAATCAATACTGCAATCATAAGACCGGTTATGCGCAACATAAAGACCACCTTCATTTCTCTCATGGCATAGACAAGGGGGGGCAAATATGCCCACCCTCGTCCGCCACATCTTATTTGCTTTTTACCAGGTAAACACCGTAACGATGAATTTGGCCTTGTATTGACCGGCTGCTTGTGAATAGACTTCTCCCAGTTTTCCTTTTACATCAAGAAGATACCATTTACCGTCTTGTCCTTGGACATAGTTCCTGGCATCCGCGGGCCTAAAGGAATCGGTCCGCAGGATTTGATCGCCTCTGTCATCACCGTAGCGGGCAGCCCGCTGGATTTTAGCCCTGGTATAGAAGGTGTCGCCTTTGGTTTTGTGGGTGAAATCCACCTGGTTCAGCTGCATACCAATGTCTGTATTGGCAACCACAAAGAAGTAATCTTGCCAGGTATGCTCTTCCCCCGCATAACCCACATAATGGAGTAAGGGGTTATTGGGGTCGTTCAAATCGCGGATTTCCGCATACGGATGGACGATCGCCCGCACCTCTACGCTATCGCTATCCAAGTTTATCCTTGCCAGACCGGCGCTGGCTAATGTGAATACGAGTACCAAAGCCAAGCTCAAAATAAAAAGCCTTTTCATCATTTTTATCCCCCTTTATCATTTTTTAATTCGTAACTACCTGCACTGAACGGTGTTTTTCCATGCGTGCTGTGCTCTACCCTACTCCGGCAACCACCTCCTCCGGCCAACCGGCCCCACATACCCTTTGACCTTCGTTTTCAGCAGTTAATAGCAGATGACAGTTGCTGTAATGCTTCCCCGGTACTCGCCAGCCGGTTGTTCCGAAACTTCGTTTATGGCGACTCCCCCGTAAATATTGAAGCGTTGTGTATCACGGGTTACCTTTACCACCAGGGGAGGACCACCCGGACGAAAACTCCAGGATTCCTTCTCCGGCAAGTCTACCCAATAAACCACATTCAGCTGGTCTCTTTTGCTGCCGGTCAGAGAATAAAGAGGAGTGGCGGAAAATTCCACCCAGGCCGGGCCTGTCACCCGGACCAGACAATGTCCTGGTTTCTTTTCACGGTAGAAACCCCGTGCTCCACCTATTTCAAACCGTGGCGCGGCCACCAGGGCATATGCGCGTACCTGTGCGGGTTCCGCCCCGTCTTTTTTTGCCTTAAAAGCCGCTTTACATGAGCCGGTGGATTCCTGAACTTGAAAAAATACTACCGCTAGCGCCAAGACCACTGTGAAAAGAAAAAGCCGGATAAGCCGCGTACACGCGCTTAGCCCCTTTGTCACCTGGGTGATACCCCCTTGTCCCAACCTTTGGAAACGATTTCAAGGTAATATATGAATGAAGTAAAAAAATATGACACTGGAATGATTTTTTTCCCGCCAATTTTTGGGAGAAACAAAAAAACCGCAAAAATTGCGGTTTAGGTTGCGCGCACGCGCGCAACAGGTACGCACGTGTACAAAGATAGTTTTATAGCAGGTTGTCTATGCCTGGTATTTTTTGTCATGCTAAGGTTTTTTCATTCCACCAGGCAACAATAATCTCCCTTTAACGTATCGACAAAAAGAAAAGCCTTGGTAAATCTGGGAAGTAAAGGAGGATAAAGGCGGCAAAGGCTAAGAATGTCCCGAAGGGGATCGGGTCTTTTCGCGTCATTTTTTTTGCGGCAATCAGCGCCAGGGCAACGGCGGTCGCCAAAAGGCTGGCAAGAAAGAGGACGAAGAAGATACGTTCCCAACCTAAATATACCCCGATCATGGCGAGGAGTTTCACGTCACCCATTCCCATCCCTTTAGGGTAACACAAGACGATCAGAAAGAGGACCCCGCCGCCGAGGAGTCCACCGGTGAGCGCAGCGGGCAATTCCCCTTTCCAGGCCATAAAAACCAGTCCCGCCAGGAGAAAAGGAATGGTCAGGCGGTTCGGGATGATCTTATGCTCCAAATCAATGAAAGCCACCGCAATCAAGGCGTAGGTCAGGAGGAGATAGACGATTTTCCCGGTCGTCCCGGAGAAACTCATTCCCCAAAGAACCGTCACCACCCCGCCCAGCAATTCGATAAACGGATAGCGGAGGCTGATCGGGCGCCCGCAGTGACGGCATTTACCCCGTAGCCAAAGAAAACTGAACAGGGGGATGAGTTCCAGCGCGCCTAGTTGGCGCCGGCAAGAGGGGCAGTGGGAGCGGGAGAACCCCATTGCCTCCCCCCGCGGCAAACGGTGGATGAGGACATTGAGGAAACTCCCTGCCGCCAAGCCGCAGAGGAAGAGAAGTAAATGGCTAATAACGGACGGGTGGAAAAAAACAAAGGAAATGGTTTCTGTAATCATAATTAGGTAATTTCTCTGTGTTTTCTCCTTTTCCTCCTGAATTTTTTCCCTGCCATTTGCGGGGCCTATGAATTTACCGGGAACGGCAGGTATTTTACCTGCTGACAGGAGCAACAATATGATAGTAAAAGAGGGGGGAGACAGGCCGGGATGATGCATTATGACGATGCCGCATTAGGCGCCATTTATAGTAAAGACCGGACCCTTTTCCGGGTCTGGGCGCCCGGGGCGCTCCGAATGCAGCTAAAGACCTATCCCAGCGGTCATGGGGGCGAAGCCGCTGTCTATGAAATGTACAAGGACCCCAACGGATTCTGGGCGCAGATCCTTGAAGGCGACCGGCACGGGCTTTATTATACATATGAAGTCACCCACTACCACGGGGCCTTTGAAGTAGTGGACCCCTACGCAAAGGCCCTTGGCGTTAACGGCAACCGCGGCATGGTGGTTGATCTAGCCCGGACAAACCCGGAAGGGTGGGACAACTTCCCCAAGCCAAAACTGAAGAGCTTCACCGACGCCATCATCTACGAGGTCCATATCCGCGATTTTTCCATCCACGAAGATTCCGGGATCAAACACCGGGGTAAATACCTGGGGGTTGTCGAACCGGACACCCGCGGCCCCAAAATGGTAAAAACCGGCCTGGGCCACCTGGTGGAATTGGGCATCACCCACCTGCACCTCCTGCCGGTGCAGGACTATTATACAGTTGATGAGAGCAACCTCTCGGAGCCCCAGTACAACTGGGGTTATGATCCCAAGAACTACAATGCTCCCGAAGGCTCATACGCCACCGATCCCTATAACGGGGAAACCAGAATCCGCGAGTTGAAAACGATGGTCATGGGTTTAAACAAGGCCGGGATCGGCGTGATCCTGGATGTGGTCTATAACCATACTTACCGGTCGGAAGATTCCAACCTAAACCGGCTCGTCCCCGGCTACTATTACCGTTTACACCCGGACGGGAGTTTTGCCAACGGTTCCGGCTGCGGTAATGAAACGGCCTCCGAACGCTTTATGGTACGGAAATTCATCATTGATTCGGTGGTCTACTGGGCGACCGAATACAAAGTCGACGGGTTTCGCTTTGATCTGATGGGCCTGCATGACCTGGAGACCATGAACCAAATCCGCCAGGCGCTGGATGAGATCCGGCCGGGAATTCTTCTTTATGGTGAAGGCTGGACCGGCGGCCCGTCGTTGCTGCCCGCAAAAAAAGCGGCGTTGAAAAAGAATATCCCCCGGATGCCCGAAATTGCCGCTTTTAATGATGATTTCAGGGACGGGCTGAAAGGGCCGATTTTTCACGACCGGGCGCCGGGCTTCACCGGCGGCGCCTTTGCGTATAAGGAGAATGTCAAGTTCGGCATAACCGGCGCCACCTGTCATCCGGGCGTTGACTATGAGCGGATGAACCCTCCCGGCAAACCCTGGGCAACCCGGCCTTGCCAATGCGTAAATTATGTTGAGGCCCATGACAACATGACCCTGTGGGACAGGTTATCCTGTACCCATTGCCACGAGAACGAGGAAGAACGGATAAAAATCCATCTGTTATGCGCGGCTTTAGTCCTGACCTCCCAGGGCATCCCCTTTCTCCATGCCGGCCAGGAGTTTTTACGGACAAAATATGGTGACCATAACAGCTACTGTTCCCCGGACCATATCAACCGTTTGGACTGGTCGCGAAAAGCGGCTTATCTGGAGGTTTTCCGCTATTACCAGGGTCTGATCGCCCTGCGCCGGGCCCACCCGGCTTTCCGGATGGTCTCCGCCGCGCAGGTCCAGAAACACCTGCAATTTTTAGATCTCCCGGCCGAAGGCATCGGCTACCTCCTGACCGGCCATGCGAACCAGGACCCATGGGAGACCATTGCCGTTCTGTGCAATGCCGGCCAAAAAAAACTGGAAGTCGCTCTCCCCGGTGATGAATGGGTGGCTGTTGTGGAGGGCAACCAAGCCGGGACCAAGGAGATCCGGCGTTTCTATGAACGCTCAACCCTGGTTCCGCCCCGCTCAGCCCAGATCCTGGTGGACGGAAAAAGCTATGACCGCTCGCTTACTGCGGGGTGAATTGGATTATAAAAGAAGGCGGAAAAAGTCCCACAGCACCATAATCAAAGATGACCGCCTTAATCCTTCCCATACTGTGGCACTCCCATCGCAAAAATTAATCGCATGCACACTTTCATTATAGCAAAGAAAAAACAACCCGGGAATTGCTCGTACACACGAACCGCATGTAGTTTTCCAAGAACAAGCGGTGGTTTCCGGACCGTTGCTTTTCTTTTGTTGCCAACCGCCGGCCGGCAGTGATATAATGACTCTATATCACATACCGGTTTTTCGCAATTCTGCAGAGAATCATTTACCGTATTGGAGGTCTTTCTCATGAAAATCGGTGTCTTAACCGGCGGGGGTGACTGCCCGGGGATTAATGCGGTTTTACGGGCTGTCGTAAAAACCGCTGTTAATGAATACGGGTGGGAAGTCATCGGCTTCCGGGACGGCTTCCGCGGGCTGGTGCTGAATGATTTTTGCCACCTGACGCCCGCGGATGTCATGGGGATTCTTTTCCGCGGCGGAACAATCCTGGGTTCCTCCAACCGTGACAACCCCTTTCATTTCCGCCTGGAAGAAAACGGCCGGGTGCGTTATGAGGATCTCTCCGGGCAAGCCCTGCGCAACGCTGAAGAGCACGGCCTGGCCTGCCTGCTGGTGGTTGGCGGCGACGGCACCCTCGGCTGCGCCTTGGATTTCACCAAAAAAGGATTGCGGGTGATTGGGATCCCCAAGACCATTGATAACGACCTCAGCGGCACCGACTTGACCTTCGGTTTTATGACCGCGGTCAACACGGCCACCGATGCCCTGGAGAAGCTCCATACTACCGCCGAATCCCACCACCGGATTATGGTCCTTGAAGTAATGGGCAGGTACGCCGGGTGGATTGCCCTGCATTCGGGGATTGCCGGCAGCGTCGATGTAATCCTCATCCCCGAAATTCCTTACAACCTGGCCCGGGTAGGTAAGAAAATTCAAGAGCGGAAAAGCAAAGGGAAAACCTTCAGCATAATTGTGGCGGCTGAAGGCGCCCACGCTGAAAACCAAGAGATGGTTGTCTGCCGCCAGGTGGAAGGGAGCCCGGATCCGGTACGCCTGGGCGGGGTCGGCCAGCGGATCGCAACAGACCTGGAGAAATTGACTGGAAACGAGGCGCGGGTGACCGTCCTCGGTCACCTGCAGCGGGGCGGAAAACCTTCGGCCTTCGACCGGATCCTGGCCACAAGATACGGGGTGGCCGCCGTACACCTGGCGGCGAAGGGTGAGTTCAACCGCATGGTGAGCTTGCAAGGACAGACCATCACCTCGGTCCCCTTGGCAAAAGAAGTGACCAAACTAAAAAAGGTTCCGCCCGGCGGCGAACTGGTACAGGCGGCCAGAGAGATCGGGATTGAATTCGGCAATTGACCGGAGACCGGAAGTAGCAGACGGGCAGGACCGGAAAATGAACCACCGGGAGAAGAAAATTGACGGGTGGTGGCTCTTTTTTTCTAACCTTTTTTATGTGAAAATAGAAAGCGGGAGAAGAAGCCATGTTTGAGGAGTGGAGGTTAAAAAAGGGCGTCCCTGCTTATCTACAGCTCAAAGATTATCTTAAGGAAATGATCCTCGAAGGCGTCCTGACACCGGGGGTAAAACTCCCCTCGACCAGGGAATTAAGCCGCCTTGCCGGAGTCAGCCGGAACACGGTGATCCTCGCCTATCAATACCTGGAAGACGACGGGCTGGCCGAAACAGTCAGAGGGCGGGGGACCTTCGTTACCAAGATCGCAACCGGCCGTGGCGCCGGTGTCACCTTGCGTTGGCCGGAACTCCTCACCGACTGCGCAGTGCTCGCCACGGAACTGGACATTGAAAAAAAGGAAACCCGGTGGCAAAAAGGAATGATCTCCTTTAAGAGCATCGCTCCTGACCCGGAGCTCTTTGAGGCCGAGGAATTCAAAAAGGCCTTTTTGCACCGTTTCGCCTTGGAAGGAAAGAAGCTCCTGAATTATGGGTACGCCCAGGGTTACAGGGACCTTCTGGATTACCTCCGTAACTACCTGAAAGGGAAAGGGGTTCCGATGGCCGGCAAGGACCTCCTGATCACAAACGGTTTTACCGAGGCGTTTGATATTACCCTGACCGCCTTGACAAAGCCGGGTGCGCGGATCATCTGCGAAAACCCGACCCATAATACGGCCATCAAAATCATGCGCCTGCACGGCCTGGAGATCACCGGGGTGCCCATGGAAGAGGACGGAATCGACCTGAAGGAACTGGAAAAGGCCCTCGCTACCGGCGACGCCGCCGCGGTTTTTCTCGTCCCGTCCTACCATAACCCCACGGGAGTGGTGATGTCCCCGGAAAAGAGGATCGCTCTGTTAAAACTCCTTGCCGCCCACCGGTTACCTGTGATCGAGGACGGTTTCAATGAAGAGTTACGGTATTCCGGGTCCCACGTTGCGCCCTTGGCCGCCCTGGCCGGCCGCGGGAACAATCTCATCTATACCGGCAGCTTTTCGAAGATCCTCTTTCCGGGGCTGCGGATCGGCTGGATCCTGGCCGACCAGGAGCTCATCTCCTACCTGGAGAGTATTAAACGGAGCAGGAATATCCACACTTCCTTCCTGGACCAGGCTGTACTCTATGAGTACCTGCAGAGTGGCAGATTTGAGCGCTACCTGAAAAATGCCCGCCGGGTTTACCGGGAGCGCCATAAAAAAGCCGTGGAACTAGCGGCAAAATACATACCCGCCAAAAGGATCTGGGGCCAGGGCGGACTCCATGTCTTCATCGAGCTTCCGGAAGACCTCAACGCCAGGCAGGTGCTGGCGGAATCTTTGAAAAGAAATGTCATATTTATGCCGGGAGATATCTTCTTCACCGACGGCGGCGGCCACAACACCTTCCGCCTCGGGATCTCCCGGGTGAAGAACGACCAGATGGAAGAAGGGTTCAAAATCATTGGCGAAGTAATCAACAGGATGAAAGGAAGATAAATAATGGGACCGGCGCGCCTTTTCCGCGCGCTAAAAGAGCGGAGGTATGAAAGGTGAATGAATTTAAAAAATCATCCAAGCTGGATCATGTCTGTTATGATATCCGGGGGCCGATTATGAAAGAAGCCCAAAGGCTGGAGGCGGAAGGTCATAAAATCCTGAAGCTGAACATTGGAAACCCCGCGCCGTTCGGGCTGACCGCCCCGGAAGAAATCATCGGTGCCGTCGCTGCCAACCTGCCCCTGGCCGACGGGTATTGCGATTCAAAGGGGCTTTACCCGGCCCGCGAGGCGATCAAAAAATATGCCACGGAAAAAGGAATCCGCGGCGTCACTGTGGATGATATCTATATCGGCAACGGCGTCAGCGAGTTGATTGTCCAGGCCATGCAGGGCCTTTTGGACAATGGCGACGAAATCCTGCTCCCGGCCCCGGACTACCCGTTATGGACCGCTGCGGTCTCCCTTGCGAGCGGAACCGCCGTCCATTATCTCTGTGACGAAAGTTCCGGTTGGCTCCCGGATCTTGCTGATATGAAAAAGAAGATCACCAACCGCACCAAGGGAATAGTTGTGATCAACCCCAACAACCCCACGGGCGCCCTCTATCCCCAGGAAATCCTGGAAGGGATCGTGGAGCTCGCGGCTGAACACGGGTTGATCCTCTTCGCCGATGAGATCTATGACCGGATAATCTACGACGGGAAACGCCACATTGCCCTCGCCTCCCTCGCGGATGACCTGTTCTGTATCACCCTGAACGGACTCTCAAAATCCCACCGGATCGCCGGGTTCCGTGTCGGCTGGATGGTCTTAAGTGGCAACAAAAGCATAGCCGCCGACTATATTGAAGGCCTGAACATCCTTGCATCCATGCGTCTTTGCAGTAACGTGCCGGCCCAATTCGCGATCCCGGCAGCCCTTGAGGGCCACCAAAGTATAGAGGACTTGATCGCCCCTGGCGGCCGTCTCTACGAACAACGGGAATATACCTACAAAAGGCTTCTGGAAATCCCGGGGATCTCCTGTGTGAAACCCCAGGCCGGACTCTATTTCTTCCCCCGGCTGGACACGGAGAAGTTCAACATCCGCGACGATGAGCAGTTCGTCCTGGACTTTCTTCTGAAAGAAAAAGTCCTTCTAGTGCAGGGAACCGGTTTCAACTGGCCGGACCCCGACCATTTCCGGATCGTTTTCCTTCCTCCCTTGGAAGAGTTGTCCGTTGCCCTCGACAACCTTGCCCATTTTCTCCAGGATTACCGGCAGAAATGGGAAGTGGCGGTCTAGGCCTGCTCTCCTGAAAAGTTCTGTGGGTTGCAGGGGTACTGTGACAGACCGGAGACGGGCAAATTCGTCTCCGGTCTTTTTGATCCTCGCGCACGCCTCTTTTTCCATAGAGACTTTACAGACCAGGGGAATACAGACGGACGGGTATCAAAAGCCCAGATAAAGCAGGTAGAACCCGAGCAACAGGATAGCCCCGCCCATAATAAGTTTTAACGCCTGGCTGAGCCGGGCGTAACTTTCACTTCGCGATAGTTTCTGCACCAGTCCGAGGGAGGTCCCGGCAATTACGGTCAGCGCACCGTGGCCCAAGGCGTAGAAAAGAAGCAGCAAAGCACCCCAGGCCGGGTTCCCTTTACCCGCAACAACGGCCAACAGCGCAACCAGCACCGGTGTGGCGCAGGGCGTGGAAAAGAGTCCGCCGAGAATGCCGGCGATAAATGCGCCGGCATAACCCCTTTTCTTGCTTTTCGCCGTCAGGTAGGTGGAAGGGATAAACTGAAAAATCTCCCAGACTTGCAAGGCCATCAAGACCATCAGGAGACCGAGGAGCAGGTACCACCAGCGGGCCGCCACCCCAAACAACCTTCCCATCAGCGCGGCCATCACCCCCAACAGTGTAAAGATAACCGCAGCGCCGGCGGCAAAAACCAGCGAGAGCCGGAAGGCCTTCCCCTGGTCGGCGCCCATGTACCCCACGTAACCGATGACCAGCGGGATACTCGACAGGCAACAGGGGGTGAAGGAGGTAAGGACCCCGGCCACCAATGCCAATAACGGCGCTGCCCAGAAATTGTTCTGAATTGCCGTGCCGATCCCTTCCAGCCAGGCGTCGATCATTGGGTCACCCCCATATCGATGAGGATCGCCCGCATCTGGTCGACGGTGAGTCCTCCTTCGTGGGCGGTAAAGATGTGTTCATCCGGATCCTTCGTTTTGTACATGATAAACGGGATCTTTTCGGCTAATTCCTCACTAGGCCGGTAGGGTTCACCGTTGGCGGTAAAAAAGAATTGTGTCGGAATGACCTGGAGCGGGAAAACCCTTCCCGCGTCCGGATACTTCCAAACATCCATGTAGTGGATAACGGCCTTGCCCCGCATTTCCCCGTAGATCTTTTCCAACGCCGGCGCCATTTGCCGGCACGGGATACATGATTCCGAACCAAAACTAATCATTACCGGCAAGCCTTTACCCTTGATTTCTTCCAAGTCCACAGTGGTAATCTCCAGAGGCGGCCAGGAATCATCCACCGGTGGTTTACTCTTGCTGTTACTACTTTTCGTCCACCAGATAGAGGCAATAATGATGAGGATCACCGCCGGGACAACAATTTGCACAAGTCTTTTTTTCTCCACTATAATACCTCCTGCACCGTTTGATTTGGACCTTATTCTTCCTTCACTTCAAAAATATACTTATCGCAACACCTGTCCACCTCGGCCTGGAGGGTCACATGGCTGATCCCGTAACGCCCTTTAAGGATCGCCTCGATCCGGTCATAGACCTTCTCCACTTCCGAGAGAAGCATATCATCCAGATCAATGTGGGCTTCAAAATGGATTGTCTTTTCATCGACCATCCAGGAATGGACATGGTGGATATTTTTCACTTTCTCAACCTTCATAAGCTCGGCTTGTATCGCTGCAAAATCCAGAGGAGGCGCCGATTGCATGAGAATATTAATGGTTTTCTTTATAACTTCGATGGTTTCTTTTGCAACATACAAGGCGATTAATATGGTGACCAAAGGGTCGACCCAGACAATCTCCCATAATTTTATGGCGATCCCCCCGGCCAAAACCCCGACGGAAGAGATGGTATCACTGATGAGATGAAGGTAGCTGGCTTTAATATTCAGGCTTTTATGGGCATCTTTCTGCAGGAGAAAAACGGAGAGCAGATCGGCAAGAAGCCCGATCAGGGCCACGGCGATCATCAAGGTCCCGTCGATGACCTCAGGAGCACGCAACCTTTTATAGGCTTCAAAGAGCAACACAAGGGAGATAGCCAAAAGGACCGCGGAATTGATAAAGGCCGCCAGGATCTCCGCTCTTTTATAGCCGTAAGTTCTTTTGGCATCCTTGGCTTTCCCCGCAATTTTGTTGGCAATATACGCTAAAACCACAGCCGCCGTATCGCTCAGGTTATGGACGGCATCGGACAACAGGGCCAGGCTCCCCGAGAGTATGCCCCCTACAACCTCTGCTACGGTAATGAAAGCATTTAAAAGGACCACCCAGAATATCCTCTTTCCGGTATATGCCTGACTATGCCCGGACATTGTCCTCACCCCTCTTCAGTTTTATGCCGGCCTGGCCGTTAATAGGTGCTTAATGGGTACCAATTCTTTACCATAGTCGTTCCCCTTTTTAATAATCCCGCTCATCCGGGCATTGGTGTAGAACCACTCTTTATCGAATTAATCCTATTCCGCCGGTGTGCCCATTACGCCCGGCGCCAATAACTCACCAACAAAAGTGGTTACACTCTGTGCCGGAAGCCCGGCGCGGAAAGACCCCCCTGACACGGCCAACGCCGGGCCGGGGGCGATATTATCCTCGGCCGTAGTAACCCAGGAGAAAACCTCTGCCGGTTTCCCGTTTTCCAGGGTAAACTCCAGGTCCACCGGTGATCGACGCCTGTTAATGGCGACAATGACCACCTTGCCGTCACCCTTGTACGCGGTCACATGAACGTTCGCAGCCGGCCGGGAGGTGGCCTCCACCCGGTAGTAACCGGGCCGGACGAATCGGGCAAATTGCCCGACGACATATCCCCGCTTTTGCGGGAGATATTGCTTGTTAAGAAAACCGTTGGCGTCACTGATCACCCACCACCAGATATAGGCGTTCATATTACCTATGGTCAGGCAGTCATGGATCTCTTTCGCCGTATCCAGGGCCGCCCTCAATGACTGGTCGTTAACCAGATGCTCCGTCATCCATACTTCTTTCCCTTCACGGCGGGCCCGGGGGTAGTCCCGGATCATGGCCCCGTAAAGATGGCCGCCAATAATCGTAACGTATTTGGAGGCCTCAGGGTCTTTGAGGGCCGGTTCTGAGAGGCGAAAATCAAAGTTGTACGCCTCGGGCATAATGATCCGGAGGCCGCCAAAAACCTCCCCATGGTTCTTGAGGAAATCCCGCATCTGCTCGCCCGTCCAGTGGCATGATTCATAATCAACCTCAATATTTGGCTCGTTCTGAATGGAGATGGCATAGAGCGGGACCCGGTTATGAGTAAAGTAATCCGCAAAAGCCTTTAAGTATTGGGCGTAATTGGCATATTCCTCTGGTTTGAGCTCGCCGCCGACCAGGCTGTTATTGGTCTTCATCGAAGCCGGGGGCGTCCACGGTGTGGCAATAACAATCGCCCCCCTGGCCGAAGCTTTTTTGGCGTTGTAAAGCTCGACCGTCCAGCCGCTGTCTACTAAAACCGGCGCCGCCTTCCAGATCTCACTGGGCGCGATCCGCACCCGCAAGATACTGAGGCCCATATCTTTAAAGAGGATGTCCATGTTTGTATCGCTGATTGATCCGCACCAGGCACTGGCCGCGCCAAACCCCCTGATTATCTGTTTGGTGGCAGCCAAATCCACCTTAACGCTGGCGTCTACTTTTCCGGCGGCTGTAGCCTGCAGGCGGCCGGAGAACAAGACGGAGACAAACAAGAGCAAAACCAGGACCGTTCTCCCAAGTGACCGGAGTTTTCTTTTCGCCTGAACAATACTGGCGGTCTTCATCTTCTCCCCTCTTTCCATCAGATCTTGAATGCGCTGCTGAAGGCCGGATCGATTCTTTCCCGCGCGTGGTAATACTATAATACCCCAGGGCCTATAACCGGTCAACTGTGTTCTTGTATAAATGCTTTAATAAAAACAAAAAACCTACCAAAAAGGTAGGTCTCACCGTCTTTATCATCGGGTAATCTTTACTTTCTACCAAAGTCCAGTCCGACAGGGCGATCACACCACCAAAAACTACGTATCTCGTCAGGGAGGGATCTTCATTTTCCCAACACCGCCCTCTTTCTCTTTGCTCTCCCTACTTTCTATTAATATACGTTATAATATATCCGGCATACTCCCTGAAATCTGATAAGCTGGTATTAAGAACCTCCGCCAGCTTATTAAGGTCGATTTTCGCATACTCATGGACCAAGATGTTGCGAAACCCGGCCATCCCCCTGATTTTTTCAGTAAATTCAAGGGGGAGTACTCCCAATTCCGTCAACTTGATAAAGATATCTGCATATCCTTCGACAGTTATGCCTTCTGTCGCCAAAATATGATTTCCTATGTCCAGCAAGATTTGGATGGAAAGATGAAGCCCTCTTTCTATAATCCATGTCTTATCAAGGTTGATCTCGAGTTCTGTTGCAGTTATCCCTTTATATCTTTCCAGTTGTTTTAAATACCTGTCAAGCTCCTTTAACTTCTGCATTATCAGCCCGGTATCCATCAAGGGCTCACCTCCCAAAAGTGCCCTCATTTATACGTTTTTGTAAGTAATAATTCTGTACGGCGCGAAAGGGTAAAAAATCCAAATACAATCTGATCGTTTCTTCGTGAAACTTGATTCTTTCTTCCTCCGAGCGGCAATAGATGATTTCTCCATATTTTAGAACCTGATATCGTAAAAGGATTGGGGCTTTATTCAAAACCACAATATCAACAGGCCCCGCTTCCAGAGCTTTTTCCAGTTTAAATACTAATTCAGATTCTGGCCCATAAATGCTCCCCCGGATATAGGCTGCTTCATCAAAAAAAACAGCCACATCAATATCACTTAATCGCCCGGCGGTACCCTTCGCTTGTGAACCAAAGAGATAGGCAAACCTGACACCCGGTTCTAAAGCCAGGACATGCCCAATCTTGGTTTTCAGTAATGCTTTATCCATAGCCTGTCAATCTTCCTTTCACCGGCACCACTCTCCAGTTATTATACCATAATTCTACAGATTAATTATGAACGAAGGTTATATTTATATCCACTGATCTTCTCGATCCGCCCTATTCTCCTTGCCATCGAAGGATGGAGCTGGAACTTTTCGTCCAGCTTCTTTTGTTTTAACGCCATATGGTTTAACCTCGCCACCTTAAGGAGGGCGGTGATCATGACCTCCGGCTTAATACCGATTGTCAGGGCAAATTCATCCGCTTTCCTCTCCTGGTATCTGCAAAACTGCAAGAACCCAACGGAGAAATATAAAACAAACGGTATCAGGAGGATGGCCAAACCCAAATATAGATTGATCTCATTTCCGGTATAATTCTCATACCACTCCATCAAATTTCCTATTATAAGAACCCCGTACATACCCGCAACAATATACAACAAGCGTTTGAGGATATGTTTCTGTTTCAGGTGTCCAACTTCGTGGGCGACAATTGCCTCAATCTCATCAGGTTCTGCGTTTTCCAGGTAATAATCACTGATAAAAACCTTGGGGTTTGCCAACCCCAGTACGAGTGCATTGGCAACTTTCTTTTGCCTTGTCGGCCATTGGTACAGCTTCGCCTTCTTAATCCCCGCCCTGTCAAAGAGCCCGTTAAGAAGTTCTCTTAATCTCTCGTCTTGCAAATCAACAGCTTTTAATAACCCCCGGTATAAAGCCTGGAAGATAAAAATATAAAGAAAAGCTGTAATTATTGGAATGGCAGCCGCGATAATATCCCGCAAAACCCCGCTCCTTATATTGATTCCACGAATAAAGAGAGAAATGGTCCTAACAACCCCAAGCGGCACCAGTGCAAATAAAAAGGCGAAAGCGATATCCCTGATCTGGCTAGACAGGGATTCAGTTGTTCCTCTAATCCGCTTATAGGTTTTATCGAGGATCAATAATTGCCCAACATTTATGATGATAAAAAAGAAAAAAAGAACAAGGAGCATAAAAATGATCCGCCCGGTCTTTTCAAAGGGGATAAAGTATACCCCGCCCAAAAACCCTGAAAGTATTACAGTGATAAACTGCAGTGTTGTCAAAAAATATTGCTTGTAGATTCGCCATTTATTCATGGCTTCTACAGCCGACCCCGTTCTGCGGTAAACTATCAATATGGACCGTTTGACCAAAAACGCGGCTCCGTAGTTCATTAAAATTAGTAGCAAGAGCAATGTGATCCTTAACCAACCGGGCATATTGAGAATGAAAACAAAAAGCTGTTCCATGTCTATCCCCCTTTGCCCTCCCGATAATACAGCTTAAGACGGCCAATTCTAACCGGATTATTTACGGGAGCCGGTGATTTGTCATTTATGCCTATTCTACACAAAAAAAAATTACCCTTCTAATTTATGCCATTACACAAATTATCAGCATAAACCGCCATCGCCTCCCGCATGAACCTGGCCAAGCCTTCTCCGAATTTATCAATGTTCTCAGTGAAGCGCGGATCATTGACGTACATTTCACCTAGATTCTTGAAGGCCTCCAGGGAGTAATTGCCCATTTTATTCAAGAAGAGATACCACTCTTCAATTGCCGCCTGGGCTTCTTCGGAATCGGGCGGAAGATGGCGGACCTTCGCTAGGTTCTCATAGATCTCCTTGAATCTTTCCGTAAATTCTTCTTGCTCAGACTTGGATAATGCGGCGATTTTGGCGTTGGCTTCATCGACAGTTGCGTCACCCCAGAGTTCTCTGGCCTCTTTTTCGTATGGGTTGTAGCTGAAATCAAAACCTTCGAATCTATCTTTATTGGTCATCTTTATTTCTCCTTTCTCATATTGAATTGTCTTTTCAATCGTCCTGATCATTTTCTCCAGTTGGCTCCTTTTTTTAAGGAGCATCTTATGCTGTACTTCAAGGGCTATTTGCCGGTCGAATAGTGGATCATTAATGATTTCTTTAATTTTCTTCAAAGGGAAGCCCAGTTCTTTAAAAAACAGTATCTGCTGCAGGGTTTCAAGGTTCTTTCCGGAGTACTCCCTGTAACCTGAGGTAGTCGTTTCCTCCGGCTTTAATAACCCTATTTCATCGTAATAGTGTAGTGTGCGCACACTAATACCAACTAAATCAGCGACTTCTTTTACTTTCACCCTCTGTTCACCCCCTCACTATATACTATAAAGCATTACGCAACGTGAGAGTCAATATGTAAATAACAAAAGAATATAATAGTAAAAAATCACTGAAAGGACGGGTAATTATGAATAATAGTTCCGGACCGTGTCCGTATCTCGAATTACGAGATTATGGACCAAACCCTTTTGTTATCAATATCGAAGAGGCTACCAGGGAAAATACAAATTTTCGCCTTGCTTTATGGACAGGGGATTACCTGCAGCTTACCTTGATGAGTCTCAAGGTCGGGGAAGAGATTGGCCTGGAAATGCACCCTGACGTTGACCAGTTCATACGGGTCGAGGAAGGCCGGGGACTCGTCGAGATGGGAGACGAGAAGGATAACCTGGATTTCCAAAGAAATGTCTACGATGATTATATTATTATCATCCCGGCGGGCAAATGGCATAACCTGACCAATACCGGTAATATCCCGCTGAAATTGTATTCGATCTATGCCCCGCCTGAACATCCCTTTGGTACGGTTCATGTAACCAAACCCGCAGAAAACAATGACCCCTAAACCATAAAAACTTAGCCCTCCCTGCTCAAGGGGAGGGCCTTCGTTTGCTGTCTATTTTGTTGTCAATTCGGTTTTCGTATCCGTATGTATAAAGAAAGGGCCCGGGTCTTAACCCGGGCGCGTTCTTACTCTTCTGGAGGTATGATAGTAATCTTTCTCGCCTCTGAACGGTGCCTCTGTTATTTTATAATTCTATTGTCGCCCAAGATTTCCGGCTTGTTTACCATGCTGTCCGCTTCCGTGATCTCCCGGATCACCCGGCATGGATTACCTGCGGCAAAACTGTTGCTGGGAATGTCCCTCACCACAACGCTTCCTGCCCCGATCACGCAATTATCCCCGATTGTTACCCCGGAACAAACAACGACATTAGCCCCTAACCAGCAGTCATTTCCGATCTCAACAGATTTTGCATAGATCATATGCTTTGCTACCCCGTGTTTGTCCATAAGCGCCCGGCGTTCATGGGGAAGCATTGGGTGAACCGGTGTGACAATGGTCACATTCGGGCCAAAATTGCAATGATCGCCGATAGTTACCCATGTATCATCTTGAATGGTCAAATTAAAGTTGGCATAGAAGTGAGCGCCAATTTTCGTGTGTTTTCCATAGTGGATATAGATTGGTCCCTGCAAAAAACCGTTTTCTCCAAACTCACAGAAAATTTTCCTGATCAATTCTTCTCTTTTTCCGGTTTCATCTTCAAAGGTACGGTTGTATTTCGAACACAGGTTGTGCGTTCTAAGCTTTATCGCTCTCAACTCCGGATCATCCGGTGAAAAAAGAACTCCGGCAAAGATTTTCTCTTCTTCTCTCATTTTTAACTCTCCTTATGGTGAAATTATCATAAAATAAACCGTTTCCTTTGACGCAACCATTGATCCATTTTATTCTTGATGAATCCCATTTCCCCTGCCAAGTCCATTCTTTCTGCCTCCTGGGTATAAAACAACAGTTGAACCCATCGTCCCAATGATACAGGCAGGACAATTGCCAT
>DUNX01000079.1 GCA_012839115.1 Bacillota bacterium | reverse complement strand
AACAGCTTTTTCATTGTTAACATGGGGATTCATCCCTGGCTAACCACGATCGCAACGATGCTGACGACAATGGGCCTGGAAAGAGCGATTAGTAAGGGACACTTTACCAGTACCCAGGCGCCTTTCTTTTTGGCGATCCGGTACGGCGCCTTCTTGTCTATCCCGCTTATCCTTTGGTTGCTGGCAGTGGTATTTCTTCTTTTGACGCTGCTTTTTCACAACACCCCTTTTAGTAAACACGCCTACGCAGTGGGAGGGAACCTCCCGGCTGCCCTGAAGGTGGGAATCAAGACCAAGAGGGTAAAATACGCTGCTTTCCTCCTTATGGGGGTCTTATGTTGGCTGACGGCAATCACCTATATTTCGCAGTTGTCCGGATACCCGCCTACTGCGGCTTATATAAGCCTGTTGGATGTGATTCTCTCTGTTTATATTGGCATGTCCGTTTCGAAAAAGGGGATTATTAGCATTCCGGGGGCGCTGTTCGGCGCTGTCTTTGTCGCGCTTTTGGCGAACGGTCTAGGCCTGGCGGGAGTCTCTGCTTACTGGATTAAGCTTGCCGAAGGGTTCCTGGTTATCCTTGTGATTTTAGGCAATTCATTAGGGAGTGATGAAATTGTTCAGCTTGATTAGAAAAGAAAGCATAGGCGCGAAGAGACAGGAGCCGAAGGATGCAAAGGGTTTAACAGGGCTAAAAGGATTAAACCAGAAGTTGATGAATTATTCAAATTTAACCATTGTAATTGGGTTTCTGATTGTCTTTTTCTATTTCGGATTTTCCACTGATTCCTTTTTTACTGCCAACAATATAGAAGATATCGTCATGCGCTGTACCATTATCGCTCCCATCGCCTTTGGTATTATGCTGACCCTGATTGCTAAGGGAATTGACCTCTCAACCGGCGCTATCGTCGGCCTGACCGGGGTTATTTTTGCCCTGGCGCTTGAAGCCGGTTTTGGCATCGGCCTTGCCATCCTCTTTTGCGTTCTCCTCGGTCTATTGATGGGGTCTGTTAACGGGTTTTTGGTGGCCAAGGCAAACCTTAACCCCTTTGTTGCCACGCTAGCCGTGATGTTTATAGGGGAGAGCGTGGAACGGCTTTTAACGCGTGGGGGATTACCCATCTATTTATACGGGGTCGCTTCCGGCTTTGCCAACATATACCGGGGTAAAATTTTGGGTATTCCCAACCCGATCTGGATCTTGATCCTGCTCACACTCTTCTACTACATTTTCCTGAACAAAACAGAGTTCGGGAGGAAAATGTATGCCGGCGGGGCGGGGATCAAGAGCGCCCGGATTGCCGGAGTCAAAGTACGGGCTTATTATGGATTGGCTTATGTCTTCTCGGCGCTCTCTTCTGTTATCGCCGGGCTCATTTTGGCCTCAAAGGTCCGTTCCGGTCAGCCGTTGGTCGGCCACGCCTATTTGTGGGACGCGATTGGCGCGGCTTATATCAGCACTTTGGTTTCGAAGAGAAACAGGCCGAATGTTTTTGGAACGCTCCTGGGGATCCTCTTCTTTAGTTTAGTTGAAAATGGCTTAACGCTAAAGGGCATAGAGTTTTACTGGAAGGAATTTTT
>DUNX01000006.1 GCA_012839115.1 Bacillota bacterium | reverse complement strand
GTGCCGGTTGGCAGGGGTTCTATCTCGAGCCAGACATGGCCGTACTGCCCGCGGCCGCCGGATTGCTTCTTGTGTTTCCCCTCTACCTTTGAGGCTCCCCGGATCGTCTCTTTATACGGGACTTTCGGGGTCCGCAGGTCAACCTCCACCCCGAATTTCTTCTGCAGTTTACTGGTGATCACTTCCAGGTGCAGGTCGCCCAAACCGGCCAGGACCAGTTCCTTGGTGGTGGTATCCTTTTCCATTTTAATGGTGGGGTCTTCTTCCACCAAACGGTACAAACCGCTGCTAATCTTCTCCTCATCGCTTTTCCCTTTGGGATAGACCGCCATAACCAGGCGGGGCTTGGGAAAATCAATCCCCGGCAAGAGCACCGGCCGGTCCTTGGCACAAAGGGTATCGCCGGTCGCTGTCACCTGCAATTTGGCAACAGCACCGATATCACCGGCTCCTACCTCCGTAACGGGTTCCTGGTTTTTGCCTTTAATCAAAAACAGTTGCCCGATTCTTTCGTCCTGGTTCCGGGAGGAATTAAAGAGATGGGAGTCGGATTTAACCACGCCCGAATAAACCCGGAAAAGGGTCAACTTTCCGACAAACGGGTCGGCCATGGTCTTAAAGACCAACGCGGCCGGAGTCTCTTCCCGGCTGGCTTTCAACTCCACTGTTTCACCTTTACCGGGAATTTCGGCTGCCACCGTTTCGACCGCAGCCGGGGAAGGAAGCGTTTCGATGATCGCCGCCATTAATTCGGCGATGCCCACGGTTTTTAAGGCGGAGCCACACAAAACCGGCACGATCTCGCCTTTCATTGTCTCCCGGCGAAAACCGGTGAGGAGATCTTCCGGGCTGAGGGTATCATTTTCCAGGTATTTATCGAGCAACTCCTCATCCGACTCAGCCACAGCCTCGACCAGCGCCTGGTAGTAATTGTCCACTTCGCCGCTGAACTCTGCAGGTATGGGAGTTTCTTTCCCGTCTTGCCAGGCTTTTTTGTTTATTATATCGACAACGCCCGCAAACTTCTCCGCCTCGCCTATGGGAAGCTGAATAGGGATAATCCGGTTACCAAACTTCTCCCGCAGGGCGCTGATGACTTTGGTGAAATTGGCGTTCTCCCGGTCCATTTTGTTTATAAAGATCAGCCGCGGCAGGGACCGTTCATTAAGAAAATCCCAGGATTTTTCGGTGCCCACCTCCACACCGCCGGTGGCGCAGACCACCAATATGCCTGCCTCCACCACCCGGCTGGCACTTTTTACCTCACCGACGAAGTCAAAAAAACCGGGTGTATCGACAATATTGAACTTGTGTTCTTTAAATTCACAGGGGGCGACGGCGGTATTGATTGAAATTTTCCTTTTAACCTCTTCCGGATCATGATCCATCACCGAGTTGCCCTCATCCACTTTGCCAAAGCGGTCCGTCGCTTTGGCTGTGTAGAGCATTGCCTCGGCCAGCATTGTTTTTCCACACCCACCGTGACCCACCAGGATAAAATTTCTCAATTTCTCCATCGCATAACTCTTCAACCCGATTCCTCCCTCAAATAAACTCATAGTCTTAACCTAATCTACTATTCTACTGTCTTCAAGTATTTCCTCCCGGACAATTTTTTTTTAATAAAAAGGTGATTAATATCGGGAAAACTGGATAAAATAATAGCGGTAGGCGAACCGGCCGAACCAAGACTGAATCCAGTCCCCGGCGGAGCTGTAGTCCGCCTGCGTCCGGAGGAGGTCGGGCAAAGGTCAGCGCGGGTTTGGATGCCAATCATCCTGCTGAAACTGGCCGGCGCGAAGGTCTTTCCAATTTGGCTATAGGATGCGAGGAAGGCGTTCTATATCTGAGTTGTTAAGGCCGAGTCAAGAGTCGGCTTCTTCTCTCAAGGGTCAGTTGTGTTTGCGAAAAGTCGTGATGGCTCAACCAGGGAGGAAGTTGATTCGGGCAAAGGTTGCCCAGGGTTCTGGAAGAAGCTACAGCCTTTGGATCGTGCGCCTCGAGGAGAGCGGTTCGGTAGGGATCCTGTGCAGCCGGCGCGAAGGTCGGTTTTCGCCGCCTGAAGACAGACCGGAGGAAGTGATCAATCCTCCGGTCTATTATTACGTGCGTATTCTTCGGAATACGCCTCTAAAATCTGGAGTTTCTCTTCCAGCCCGGAAAAGGCGATTCCAGTCTCCAAATCAGTAATTTCTTCTTCAGGCAAACCCTGGATATTTAGTAATGTCATCTCTTTTACCGGGCCGGGCCGCCCGGGCCGGCCGGCATATACCGCCACATACCCCTGATAGACCCCGATGAACTCTTCTTCCTGGCAGACCGGGCAGAGTCCGGGAAACTCCCCGTTCAGAACCAAAACTTCTCCGGTAAAGACGCTAATTTCCCGGTTTTCCTGCATCTTCCCGAGGCGGGCCGGCAGTTCCTCCCCTATGATCTCCTCTTGATGGTTTTCACTATGCCGGCAGCCAAGATAAATATCGGTTATTTGCAGGGTAACGGCCTTGACCGCCTTCGGCGGTAACTGGTAGACTCCGGCTTCCCGGAAGAACCGGATAAACCCGCCCCGGTACGCCGGGACAAAACCCAAGAAAAAAGCGGCAATAATCAGCAGCCACCACCATCGGTTTTTCATGGCAATCACTCCAAATTTTGTCTGCCAATAGCATTCCCCGGACGGTGGGCAAATAATCACCCCATTTTCTACAGGCTCCCGGCATTTTAGCGGAAGGGGGAAACTTTAGTCAGTTGCCGCATCTTCATCAGCAAGGTATAGGTCAAAATCCCGGTTATGGTAAAAGCAGCCAAAGTTAAAGCCGGGTGTTCCAAAAAGAGAAAGAAATTGTAGAGGCCATGCAGGGATAAGGCTACGCCCCAGCCTAAAGCAAACCGGGTCTCCTCCCTCGCCGCCGTCTCTTCCGCGGTGAGAAAATACCCGCCCCAACCGGAAAAAGCCGCATGGGCGAGACAGGCGACGATTCCCCGCCAGATCCCCACCTCCAAACCGAGGTTCTGGGTATAAAGAAAATTTTCCAGGGAGGCAAAGCCCAACCCGGTGGTGATCCCGTAAACAACCCCGTCCACCGGTTCATTCATTACCTTTTTGGGCCGGACAAAAAACCAGAGTAGCGAAAATTTGAGCCCCTCTTCAATCAGGCCGATAAAAAAGAAGGAATAATAAAAGAGGCTAATCAGATCCCCGGCGCCTCTCGCTGCCACCAGGCCTTCTTTGCCCAAAGCCTCCAAAGCCCCGGCCGGAACAACCAGCAGCATCCCGCCGAGAAAAACCCAAAACACCAACCGCCGGGGTTCCGGCTCATGGCGGTCCTGTCCGTAAAAATAGAGCAACCACAATATGCCGGGCAAAATTGAGACCAGAATAACCGGCACCATCTTCTCCGGCTCCTTTTTTCTTCAAAT
>DUNX01000078.1 GCA_012839115.1 Bacillota bacterium | reverse complement strand
GGACCAGGCGAAAAAAGGAACCCCTTGCGCCCCATGAGTACTGCGCCTTAGCAGTATGCGCTTTTATTTGCCTGGTCCAGTTCCTCTTGCTGCGTAATCTAGTCTGACTTTACACCTTATACGCGGGCAATTACTCTTATTCTGGAGGGAGCAGTTACTTATTCTCCAGTAAGGAGCAATTACTCATTATTTGGGAGGGATTTCAATGGTAAAAATGTCTTACGCGAAGCGCTCGGTTATCACCGCCGCCTGCATCGGCCTCTGCGTTGTGCTGCCCATGGCGTTACACGCTATTCCAAATGCCGGTAATCTTCTCAGTCCGATGCACATTCCTGTTCTCTTATCTGGACTCATCTGTGGCTGGTCTTTCGGGCTCCTTTGCGGGTTGGCCGGCCCCTTACTCTCCACCCTGATCACGGGCATGCCACCGGTGGCCTATTTACCGCCAATGCTGGTGGAGCTTGCCGTTTACGGGCTGGTTAGCGGGCTCATCTTTGCCCTGGTCCGCACAAAAAGGCTTTATGCCGACCTCTACACCAGTCTGGTGGTGGCGCTCCTGGCCGGGCGGATTCTGGCCGGGGTTGCCAGGGCCCTGATTTTCTCCGCCGGAGGTTACTCCTTGGCGGCCTGGACTGCAAGCTACTTTGTGGGTACCTGGCCCGGAATCGTCATCCAACTGGTACTCGTTCCGGCCCTTGTCTCCGCCCTGATGAAAGCAAAGCTCATCCCGGAGCGGTACCCTGCGCAGCCTGAAGTATGAGGGACGCAGCGTTTGCCGGCTACCTGAAAGACCAGGTTTTCCTGCATCCCGGCATGACAGCGCAGGACGGGGTGAAGTTATGTTTTCAAGCGGCTTTTGGGGCAGAACATATTCTGACGGATCCGGCGCAGGCACGGGCCGCTCTCTTGGCCGAGTTTGCCCAGACCCCGCCACGGAAGAGAGAGGTCTTCGAACCGATCTCCGCTGAATACAGCAGGTGCAACCTGGCCGCCTGGAAACAGTTGCAACTGCCGCTGGAATGGTTGTTCCAGATCTTTTTCCATTCTGCGCCGGATAATTCTGTGCTGGATAATTCTGCGCCGGGTAATTCTGTACCGGAAAGGGGGAAAAATGCGGAGGCACTCTTTATGGAGTATCTCGCGATTGTTACCGCCTGCGCGGATCAGGGCCTCCTCCCTTTTTCCGGCGCAACCTGGCGCAAATATCTTGAGGAGTATCTGGCGGGCGGGGTGCGCCCAGTCCACCACAGCGAAGCATACCGGCTGAAAGAACAACCGGCCTATCGCATTGTCAAAAGGACGTATGAGAAGCTGCTCCCGGTTTTACAAAAGCTTGCCGCCATTAGGGAGCGGGCTATTCAGGAGCAAACGATCCAGAAACGAGACTCCCGGGAAGAGGCTATCCAGAAGCAGGCTGGGCCGAAAGTAATCGCCATCGAGGGCCGGGCGGCAGCAGGAAAGACAACTCTTGCCGCCCTTTTATCCCAGGTGCTGGCGGCTGGGGTCATCCCCATGGATGATTTCTTCCTCCCGGCGGAACTGCGCACAGCGGAAAGACTGGCCGAAAGCGGCGGGAATGTCCATTACGAACGTTTTCGCGCCGAGGTTCTCCCGTATCTCAAGAGGAACGAAAGCTTTTCCTACCGCCGCTTTGATTGCGGGATAATGGACTACAGTGGGACCCGCTTGGTCCAAAGCAGTCCCTGGCGGATTGTCGAGGGATCTTACAGCTGTCATCCGGCCTTTGGCGACTACATGGATTGCCGGTTCTTTTGCGATGTTTCTCCTGACGAACAGAGAGAGAGGATTCTAAAAAGAAACGGCCCGGAGATGGCAGAGGTCTTCTTTACCCAATGGATTCCCAAGGAGGAGCAGTACTTCAAAACTGAACGGATCAAAGAAAAAGCGGATCTAATAATTGAGTAGTCGTTTAACCCCGGCTACTCTCCTATTTCACCAGGGCTTTTTCCCGCCGAGCCAGCCGTTTTTCTCCCAATGCTCCCGGTCGGCCGGGTTCCAACCTGATTTTTGCATCATCCCCATGACTTTAAAGATTGCTTTTGTCTTTAGCCCCGGCTTTACTTTCCCTTGTTTTTTTAAAATCTTCGCCGCCAAACGGGCGACTGCTTTTTCGATCCGGGCCTTCTTTTTGGCTGAAACTCCTTCCCAATTTGTGGCCTGGACATTTACCGCATAGCCGTAACTTTTGGGTATTCCCCAGAAAAAGAAGTGGCGCCGCAGATCCTTCGTAACCCTTTTTGCCCCGGCGCCGGCCGCGGTCGAGACCGCCAGCCCAATTTTTCTGAACATTTGCGGGTGGGGCCGGTGGGGCAGCCAGCGGTATCCCATATGGTCAAGGAAGGTCTTGAGCTGGCCGGTCATGCCCATAACATAGCACGGGGAATCCAGGATCACCAGATCGGCTTCTTCAATCGCCCTGACCACCGGCTGCACAATCTCCGCATGGGGACAATGGCTTTCGCCCTTGACAAAACAATTGCAACAACCGACACAGGCAGGAGGGGCGTCCTTGGGCATGAAAAACTCAGCTATTTCCGGGTTTTCACCGGCCAGTTTCTTCAAGAAAATCTTGGTGATATTATAGGTGCTGCCTTCATGGAGTT
>DUNX01000077.1 GCA_012839115.1 Bacillota bacterium | reverse complement strand
GCTTGATTCCACGTACTCACCGTACGCGGGCTCTTTTTTGCTTCTTTGGGCCGCTTGTGCCCTACACTTTCGTGCACGACACACGCTACCTTACTTGTCCTTTGCTGTCCGGTTTTCAAGGTCCAGTGCTGCTCCGAACTGCTTTCTTATTTCGGAGCGCCTTTACATTTTACCACAGGTCCCGGATGGATTGCAAGGGGTTTTTTTGTGTTTTTTTTATTTGCCTGTAGACCCTTGCCGTCACATACGCGACCAAAAAGCAGCCTTCCCGGCTGCGAAAAAATCTGGCGGAGAGAGAGGGATTCGAACCCTCGCTAGGAGGCTTAACTCCTACTAACGGTTTAGCAAACCGTCCCCTTCAGCCAGCTTGGGTATCTCTCCGCAATAATCGTCATGGCGGAGGAGGTAGGATTCGAACCCACGAGACCTTTCGGTCTAACGGTTTTCAAGACCGCCTCCTTCGACCACTCGGACACTCCTCCTCCGATGCACTGCTATTTTAACATAGGGTCGCAAATTAGTCAATTCCTGATTGTGGCTTTTATAAGCTTAGAGCTTTAGTCCAGGGCTTCAATTTGGGGTATTTTCTTTACCCCGCCCATATACGGGACGAGCACTTCAGGGATTCTTATTGAACCGTCTTCTTCCTGGTTGTTTTCGATTATTGCCGCCAGCGCCCGGCCAACAGCCACCCCGGAACCGTTAAGGGTATGCAGGTACTCCGGTTTTTCTCCAGCTGCAGGACGGAAGCGGATCCCGGCCCGTCGCGCCTGGAAATCCTCACAATTTGAGCAGGAAGAGATCTCCCTATAATTGCCGCTGCTGGGGAGCCAAACCTCCAGATCATAACATTTGGCCGCGGCAAATCCCATATCCCCGGTGGAAAGCAAGACCACACGGTAGGGGAGTTCCAACTTTTGCAGGACATCCTCGGCATCCTGGACCATCCTCTCCAGTTCATCATAGGATTCATCCGGTTTGGCGAATTTCACTAATTCAACCTTATTAAATTGATGCTGCCGGATGACCCCGCGGGTATCCCGTCCGGCCGCCCCGGCTTCCGCCCGGAAACATGCGGAATAGGCCACGTATTTCTTCGGCAGTTCTTCAGCGTTCAAAATCTCCTCCCGGTGCAGGTTGGTGACGGGCACCTCGCCGGTGGGGATAAGATATAAGTCCTGCGGGACAACGCGGAACATATCTTCCTCAAATTTGGGCAACTGGCTTGTTCCGATCATGGTATCCCTTTTTACCAGAAACGGCGGGAAAATCTCGGTGTATCCGTGTTCCCGGGTATGCAAATCCAGCATAAAATTGACCAGCGCCCTTTCCAACCGGGCGCCCAGCCCTTTCAAGACGGTAAAACGAGCGCCGCTGATCTTCGCTCCCCATTCAAATTTTAATATATCAAGGTCCTCCCCCAGTTCCCAGTGGGCTTTTGCCGGGAACAAAAATTCCCTTGGGGAACCCCAGGACCGCACCACCTGGTTTGCTTCTTCGTCCGCCCCTACAGGAACCGATTCATGAGGGAGGTTGGGCAGGTATAAGAGAATGCCGTTGACCTCTTCTTCAATTTTGCGGATATCCTCGTCCAACCTTTTAATCTCCGCATTTACCTCTTTCATCTCTTCGACCAATCCGGAGGCGTCCTGTCCCTCCGCTTTTAAACGTCCCACTTCTTTAGAGACAGTATTCCGTTGGTTTTTCAGTTTCTCGACCGCCGCCAGTTTCTCCCGGCGGGCCTTGTCCAGGTTAAGAAGTTCGTCGAATCCGAGACCGGCATTTCTTTTTTTCAATTCACCAAGAAACCGTTCGGCGTCAGCACGCAGGGCTTTGATGTCCAGCATTGGACCGCCTCTCCTTCCCTTGATTTCTTCCTTAATTAAGTACGCGGGCGATAACACAGGCGCACACTGTTAAGAAACTGCATCTGTTAATTACTTGATTATACAATATTTACAGAAGAAAAGTCAAAAGGGGTAAACTGATTTTATCTTCCTGGTAATACACGTTTTGAAATACCCGGTTATTTACCTGGTGGCAACTGCCATTTTTCTCCACTTTTTTTGCTTTTTTTCAATAAATATGCTATAATTTTAGAATTAATATGTTTAGCGCGTATGTGCAAAACGGGGCCGGGAAACCAGTTATGAGCTATGGGTTTTGCGGCAAGCGCAAAGCGGAGGAGGAACCAACATGACACACCAAGCACTTAAATCCTATTTGGAAAGGACCAACCCGGAAAAGATCAAGCCGGGGTTTCTTGCGTATATATCCGCCCTGGCCGAGGTGGCCAAGGTCTCACCAGGAACCGCCGCTTCGATTGTCCAGGAACTCGCCGCACAAAGAGAAAACCTGAAATTAATCGCCAGTGAAAACTATTCCTCCCTTAACACCCAATTGGCCATGGGCAACCTTTTAACGGACAAGTATGCCGAGGGTTACCCAGGACACCGGTTTTACCCCGGATGCGATAATGTCGACGCCATCGAGGAGTATGCCTGTGCTATGGCCTGCCGCCTTTTTGGTTGTGATCATGCTTACGTTCAACCCCACAGCGGCGCCGACGCCAACCTCATCGCTTTTTGGGCAATCCTCAGCGCGCGTGTTCAAGGTCCTGCCCTGGAAGAACTGGGCGAAGAGAACCTGCTCCAACTCTCGGCCGATGATTGGAACAAGATCCGGCAAAAGATGAGCGCTCAGCGTTTGGTCGCCCTGGATCTTTTCTCCGGCGGCCACCTGACCCATGGTTACCGGTTCAACATCTCCGGTTCCCTTTTTGAAACATACAGTTATAATGTTAACCCCGAAACCGGTCTGCTCGATTATGACCAAATCGAAGAACTGGTCCTCAAGGTTAAACCCCTGATTTTGCTGGCTGGATACAGCGCTTATCCCCGGGCCATTAACTACCGGCGCCTACGGGAGATCGCCGATCAGGTCGATGCAGTACTGATGGTGGATATGGCGCATTTTGCCGGTTTGGTGGCGGGCGGGGTCTTCACCGGTGAACTGAACCCGGTTCTTCACGCCCATATTGTAACCACCACAACCCATAAGACCCTTCGCGGCCCGCGGGGCGGGATGATCCTCTGTACCCGGGATTTCGCAGATTATATTGATAAAGGCTGTCCTTACGTAATCGGCGGCCCCCTGCCCCATGTGCTCGCCGCCAAGGCCGTTGCCTTAACCGAAGCCTGCAGCCCAAGCTTCCGGGAGTACGCCCATAAAATTGTGGAAAACTCACAAGTCCTGGCTGCCGCATGTATGGAAGAAGGAATGAAGGTTGCCACCAATGGTACGGATAACCATATGCTCTTGATTGATGTCTATGCTTCCTTCGGCTTAACCGGGCGCCAGGCGGAAAGTGTCTTACGGGCCTGCGGTATAACTCTTAACCGGAATGCCCTGCCCTTTGACCCCCACGGCGCTTGGTATACCAGCGGCCTCCGCTTGGGAACCGCCGCGGTCACCACGTTGGGGATGGGTGAGCCAGAAATGCGGGAAATTGCGGCGGTGATCAAATATGTCCTGGCCAACACCAGCCCCAAGACGGTTGAAAAAGGCAAGAACGCCGGCAAGCCCAGTAAAGCGCAGTATATTATCGATGAAAAGGTTGTAGCCGCAGCCCGCGGCCGGATCCGGGACCTCCTGGATAAATACCCGGTTTATCCTGAGATCGACCTTGAATTTCTGCAGGAGTTTTTCATAGCCGGCAAAGAAGGCTAATTGCGGCTAAATTTCTCCCAATGCAGAACCTCCTCCAGCCTTCGCTTTGGCGGCCCGGCTACCTTGCCCTCCGCCGGGTAGCCGATAGCTACCAGGGAAATCAATTTGTAGCCCATAGGGACCCCGAGCAACTGCCGGACGGCTTCGGCATACTCCTTCTTGTCCCCCGCTACCCAGCAGGTACCAAGTCCCAACGCCTGCGCTGCTAATAAGGAGTTTTCTGTTGCCGCCGCCCCGTCTTCCAAGTAGTATTTGGTCTCTTTGCAGAAGACCGCCAGGCAGGCCGGGGCTTCCGCAATAAACCGCCCGTAATCGGCCAACCGGGCGATCTCTCCCCGGAGAGCGGGCGTGCGGACCACGACAAACTCCCATGGCTGCTCGTTCCTGGCGGTAGCCGCCAGTCTTGCACAGTCGACAATCTCCCGCAGGTGCCCTTCAGGGACCTCTTCCCTTGTAAACTTACGGACACTGCGACGGGTCTTTAGTGCGGTCAGAGTATCCATGCTTTCGTACCTCCTTTTCCCCGCCTGTATTTCATTATCTTTTGCCCACCTGTTTCTCATCTTTATTCAAGCGCAAAAAGGGTTTTTAGTTTTCCTTCGCCAGCTTGTTTATAATCTCCAGACTGCTCTCCCCGGTCCGGCGGTTAATCGCCTTGGCCAGCAAGGCGACTTTATTTTCCGCATGCAAAAGTTCCCAGTAATACCGGGCCGTCGTCCGGGGATCGTCAAATACCTTGACGGCAAAGGGCTCTCCTTGAAAAGAAGGCAGCGGGTTACCGTTGCCGGCGTAAGTATGTATGCAGTGCCCGATCCCCGGGATCCCCTTTTCGTAATGAAAGTATTGCCTGGTGCAACAGTCCGGGGAACCGCCCGCCGTTTTAATGATTGCCAGCCGGTAGGCGCATCCCGCATTTTTCAGTTCCACCAGACCGGAGATCCGCGGCGTATAATGGGGCGGGTCCGGCTCAAAGGTCCGCATGGCCAAAGCTTCGGCAAAATCTGTACCTTTTTGCAACGCTGAATAGATGGTTTCGGTCTGGTCACCATTGGTCACAATATGATTCTCGCCCCAGTGCTTAACCGGGTAATACAATAAGAGTGAAGGGTCACCCTGCTCCTCTTCCCCGGGAACCGCCGTCTTGACAAACTTCCCTTCCGGGACCAGGATCCGGTTGCGACTGGCCGCGCTCCTCCCCATCAACCAGTAAACCTGAATAAAGTTGTTGCCGTCCGGACTGAGACCGATCACAATACCCCTTCCCGGGTATTCATTCCTGCGTAAGCGGTGAATATTGGCTTCCGTTTCTTTCTTCCAGTCCATCTCCAGCCTCCTCTCGGCTTCTTGCAATCTCTGTCCAACCGGATATTTTGTTTCCGGCGCCAAAAACTATCCCCTATATTTAAGTATATATAATATAAAGGTATTATAATTACCAAGTGTGGTATATATAATATAAAAACATTATAATTACCAAGATATTGGTGAGGGTTTCTCTCTTATGTACAAACAAGAGGCCCATTGGCCCCTTGTTTTTGCTTTTCTTCTTACTATCTCCAGTTATCTTACTTATTCGGCTCCACTTTTCTTCAGGAGATTTTCCCATTGGGCATCAACATGCTCCTGGACCTTAGCCAGCAACTCTTCGTTCCCGGGTTTGAACAGGTGCCGGAAGCGGGTTTGCTTTTTCAGCCACTCCACAACCGGTTTTTTCTCCCTCGGTTTGTACGTCAGTTTGTAAACGCCGTTCTCCACCTCGTATAAGGGCCAGAAACAAGTCTCCACTGCTTCCCGCGCCAGTTCAATCGTATCCTCCGGCCTAAATCCCCAGCCCAAACGGCAAGGGGAGATGATATTGATAAAGGATGGCCCGGGGGTATCCAGTGCCTTCTGGACCTTGGCGGTAAGATCCCGCCAATGGCTGACGGAGGTCTGCGCCACATAGGGGATATTATGCGCAACCATGATCGCAGTCAAGTCTTTACGGTACTGCTTCTTCCCGGGGATCACTTTCCCGGCTGGGCTGGTCGTGGTGTGCGCCCCCAACGGCGTTGCGCTGGATCGCTGGATTCCCGTGTTCATATAGGCATGGTTATCATAGCAGATATAAAGCATCTGGTGGCCGCGTTCCATGGCGCCGGAGAGCGACTGCAACCCGATGTCGTAGGTGCCCCCGTCGCCCCCAAAGGCAATGAACCTGACCTCTTTATCATATTTCCCCTGTTTCTTCAGGGAAGTATACGCAGCCTCAACCCCACTGATTGTCGCCGCAGAATTCTCGAAGGCATTATGAATGAACGGGACCTTCCAGGCGGTATAGGGGAAAAGGGTGGTGGTTACTTCCAGGCAACCGGTGGCACTGCCGACTACTACCGGATGTTCCGCCGCCAACAGGACCTGACGAACGATGATTGGCGCAGCACAACCGGCACAAGCCCGGTGTCCTCCGGTGAGAAGGTCTTCTCTGGCTGCCAATTCTTTCAATGTGGCCATTTCTGCACCTCCTTATTCCCGAACGCCCAGATACTGAAGGGTCTTCTGTATCTGGCCGCCCCCGGATATTCTCTGTAGTTCCTGGTAAATACCTTCCAAATCCGCCACAGTGATGTCCCGGCCGCCCAACCCGTAAATATAGTTGACCATCGCCGGCCGTGACGGCAGGTCATAGAGGGCTGAACGGACCTCCGTAAAGAGCGGGCCGCCGGCGGTGGAAAGTGAATCCGAACGGTCCATAACCGCAATGGCTTTCAGATGCTTCAGCGCTTCCGCCAGTTCGACGGCGGGGAAAGGCCGGAAGACCCGGAGTTTTAACAAACCGCACTTAACACCGGCCTCCCGCAGTTTGTCAACGGCCACCCGCGCGGTTCCGGCGGTGGAACCAAGCATGACCAGGGCAATCTCGGCATCCTCGAGCTTATATCCTTCAAAGAAACCGTAACTACGCCCAAATTTTTCACCGAATTCCCGTCCCACCTCAAGGATGACTTTTTTGCCGTTCTCCATGGCTTGGGCCGTCTGGCGACGGTGCTCAAAATAGAAATCAGTGAAATCCAAGGCGCCGACGGTAATTGGCTTTCCCACATCCAAAAGGGAATAGGCGGCTTTATAAGGACCGATAAAATCCTGTACTTCCTTGTCTTCAAGCATGCTGATGGCTTCCAGGCCATGACTGATAATAAAACCGTCCGTGGTCACCATAACCGGCAGGCGTACATCCATGTGTTCCCCGATCCGCACGGCCTGGATCATATTATCATAGGCCTCCTGGGAATTTTCGGAGAAGATCTGGATCCAGCCGCTGTCCCGGACACTCATTGTGTCGCTATGGTCGCAGTGGATATTAATCGGCGAGGACAACGCCCGGTTGACCTCTGCCAAAATGATCGGGCACCGCACGCCCGCCGCGATATAAAGAATCTCCGCCATCAGGATCAGGCCCTGTGAGGAAGTACCCGTCATCACCCGGGCTCCGGCGGCCGAAGCTCCCACGCACGCACTCATTGCCGAGTGTTCGCTTTCTACAGTAACAAATTCCGTATCGACAAGTCCGTCCGCAACAAACGAAGAAAAGAGCTGGACGATTTCTGTGGCCGGAGTTATGGGGTAGGCCGCCACGACATCCGGATTGATCTGCCGCATGGCCTCGGCCATGGCTTCATTTCCGGTCCGAGCGACTAACTCTTTGGTCGACACTTACTTCTCCCCCTTTCACTTTCAGCTTCTTTCTTACCTGGTTTTTTTAACTATGATTCACTCGCACTCACTTTCATCCACCATCTTTATGGCCTTGACTTTTTCCGGACACTCCCGGGCGCAGATCCCGCACCCCTTGCAGTGGGCATAATCGACTCCCACCACTTTCCCGTCCTTAATAATGATGGCGGAATCAGGACAATAGATCCAGCAAAAAAGGCAATTTATACATTTTTCCTGGTCATGCACAGGACGGAGGTTACGCCAGTCTCCGGTCTCATATTGATGGGCGTTACCACTCTCTGTAATCAGACCGCCCTCCGGCAATTCTTTCCACGTTTTGGTCATTCCCCGTGCACCTCCTGGTAAGCCCGTTCAATGGCTTTGATATTACCATCTATCACTTCAGGCTTGTGTTGGAACTTCTTAGTTAATGTCTTTCTGGCATCGGTAATCAGGTGCTCGTATTCGACCAGCCCGGTCACTTTCACCAAAGCACCCAGCATTGGGGTGTTCGGTATGGCGCGGCCGATCGTCTCCTGAGATATTTTGTTGGCATCAATCGTGAATAGTTTTCGTCCGGACAGACCCAGTTGTTTCCGGATCTCCCCCGGCTCCTGCGGAGTGTTCACAATCAGAACACCGTCTTCAGGCAAGCCTGCCGTAACATCAACCTTCCCTAATAATGTGGCATCAAGTACGACCACTACTTCCGGATTAGTCACACCGGAATGAAGAGTAATGGGTTCGTCGCTGATTCTATTATAAGCCCTCATCGGCGCGCCCATCCGCTCCGGCCCGTAGTCAGGAAAAGCCTGCATGAATTTACCGGTATTTACTAATACTTCGCCCAACAAAAGAGCGCCGGTCTTGGCTCCTTGCCCCCCGCGGCCGTGCCAACGGATCTCCAGAAGTTTTCCCAACTTTGTTACCCCCTTTCTTTCTTCCAAGTTTGTGATTAAAAGCACAAACTAACCCTTTCTTTTGAGGGATGAACGCTTGCCGCGAACCTCCCTCTACCAGCATATCTTATTTTAACTACGGAAAAAAGGAGTTTTACCAAAGCTTAACCTGTCCAGTAAGCTTCCTGCGTTACACTGCGCTTTACCATAGACGAATGGGCTGTTGGGTTCCTAAAAGGCCATGCAAAACAGGCGCGCTATAAGTGTACGCATGGTACGTGAACGCGAAATAAGGGTGGCTTATTACACGCACGGCACGTGGGCACAGAATAAGCGCAACTATTGCCCCCTGCTAGCCAAACGATCCGCCGGTTCCAAGCTGGCGACGGAAAGTCCGGGCATGGCACTGCCGAGTCCGCGCGATACTTCCGCCAGGATTTCCGGGTCGGCAAAATGCTTGGTTGCCTTGACAATAGCCCGGGCGCGGGCGGCGGGGTTTTCCGACTTAAAAATCCCCGAACCGACAAAAACACCGTCACAACCCAACTGCATCATCAAGGCGGCATCCGCCGGGGTGGCGATTCCGCCGGCGGCAAAATTCATCACCGGCAGCCGCCCCGATTTTTTTACCTCCAGCAGGAGTTCCTCCGATACCCGCAATTCCGCGGCTTTGGCTTTGATCTCTGCGTCCTCCATTGCCTGTAATTCGGTAATCTCCAAGGCTATGGTGCGGATATGCCGGACCGCTTCGACCACATCACCGGTACCGGCCTCTCCTTTGGTTCTGATCATTACCGCACCCTCTTGGATACGGCGCAGAGCCTCCCCCAGGTTACGGGCTCCACAAACAAACGGGGTCTTAAACCGGTGTTTATCTATATGGTACCGCTCATCCGCAGGGGTTAAAACCTCACTCTCATCGATATAATCAACGCCAAGCTCTTCAAGGATTTGCGCTTCGACAAAATGGCCGATGCGGACCTTGGCCATAACCGGAATCTCCACCGCTTCCTTAATCCTGAGAATAACCTCGGGGTCCGACATCCGGGCTACTCCGCCTTCCGCCCGGATATCCGCAGGCACCCTTTCTAAAGCCATTACCGCCACGGCTCCGGCGTCAGCGGCAATCTTCGCCTGTTCCGGGGTGGTGACATCCATGATCACACCGCCGATTAATTGGTCTTTCAGATCTTTTTGCATCGCTGCACCCCCTTTTCTTAACCGCGCGTTGCAACCTGCGCATGCAGCGTATCGCGCATACAGCGCGCGAATATCCAGATACATTTTATCGAAAGAAAGCGAAAAAAACAAGTCAATCTCTTTTCATGCCGGTTTCACCAATGCGCCACTGCCAAGCCTTTATGCAGCACAGTTCCTCTTTCTCTTTATAGTTACCATGGTTTCTTTTTGTGGTTACCATAATTTAACGTGCTGCTGGAAAAAGGGAGTAAATATTCCTGTAGATCAAGGCGACTTCTTTTGCTGTCAGTGGGCGCCCCTGTGTCTCCGGGTTTGATGCCAAAAAGGTCCTTATCTGCCTGAGCCCTATTTCCCTGTACCGTTCCTCCCCGGTTTCCCGGTGCAGTAAGGCCAGAGCTGCGGAGAAGGTAAGACCGCCCTCGTTCTGCAAATACCCGACTTCCGGATCCCAGAAGTGGTAGATCCCCTTGTCCACGGCTGATTTTATCGCCGCAAACACTGCCGGGTCTTTTTGCCAATAATAGTATTCAACCAGTCCTTCAAGGGCCAGTCCGGCCTGGTATATGAAATCGCTGGGAAAACCGGTCTCCTGTTTTTTCTCCCAAGCCAGGGCAGCCCGGGCCAGTTCGTCGGCGCGACGCAGGTATTTTTCTTCCCCGGTTACTTCATACCCGGCCAGGGTCGCTAAAATCCCCAAGCCGAAGGTCCTGGGTTCCCAGGGATTTACCCCGTCATGCAGACAGACCCGGTCGGCGACACGGATCGCCAGTTCCCGCCCGCGGTAATCGCCAAACAGATAATAACTGAGAAGTAAACCCCGGTTCTTGGCGTAACTGAAATACTCTGCCTCCCCAAGTTCACCTGTGCGAAAGGAATTAACATGGTCAAGCCCGGGAGTAACGCGATCCCCCCCCGACGGATGGACCAGGTCGACATCGCCCAGGTGGGTGAGGGCGGGCCCGGCCAACGTTAAGAAGACCGGATCCCCCGTACGGATAAACTCCTGGAGGAGAAGATACGGCAGGTCATAGCAGTTATTATTCCAATACCTTCTTCCCGGGTTCTGCGTCCCGGAAAAAGCGGTTTCCAGATCGCCATAATTGAAAAACCCCCAGTACCGTGGGTTAATACGGACCCCGTGGGCCGGCGGGCCAAAAAGATTCACCAGGTCCACCTGGCTCCTGGCCTTTAGGAGCATGACTTCTGTATATTCCTCCGGATGTTCGTCGGGAAGAGGCGCAAACGGTTGTGCGAAAACTCCAGCCTGTTCATACCAGGAAGCGGCCAAGAGCCCAACAGGCGTGCCGGTAAGCATCGCCTCGATGATCCGGCGGTATTCCCTGTCCCTGCGGGTATGGAGATACAAGAAGAAACGGTGGGTTTTGGCGGCGCCCTGCGGCCAGCGGACCGCCGTCCCGGCAGGGATTAATTCCGCCCGGATCTCCCCGCCTCCGGTCAGAAGCAACCGCTTGGGGTATTGCTGCCAAAAATCCTGAACCCCCAAGGCCACTCCCCAGGCCTCTCCAGTCAAATCACCCCAACCCACAGCCGGCGCTTTTGTCTCCTGTTGCCGGGAAGACGGGACCGTAATTCCCTCCCAGGTTATTTCCGTGCTGCTGGTGGCCTGCACTCCGGCGTGGCCCACCGGGTCTACGACAGTATCGACCGGCCGTTGTTCTTCACCACTGCCCAATGTTGCAGTCCATTTTTGGGCTTTTCCGCCCGCCAATGCCCACCGGATCCAAGCCTCATCCACTGTAAGCCAGTCCCGGCGGCCGCCGGCGGTGAGGGTCAAATCCACCTGTAAATACGGGGCCCCGGCGTAGGCCTCTATCCGGCAGGTGTACGTGAAATCCCCTTTGCCTTCCAAATCACAAAGCCGGCCCTGGAGTTTGATGACGGCTTTGATCGGACCCTCTTCTTCCAGGATGATCACTGCCGGCGCCGCCCATTGCGCCCGGAAGATCTCATCACCGATCCTTAAGGCCAATTCATCGCCGCCGGGGACCAGAACCCTGTTTTCATCCTGGTAGTTCCGGCGTCCTGAAGGATCAAACCAGAGTTGGTGGAAGATGGGTTTGTCAGCCTTTAGTTCCAAGAGAATGGTTCCGGTATCCACGCTTAATCCTCCGGCCGTCTCTTCAATCACCAAGGAACTGGCCGGCGCCGGCGCCGCCCGGTCGCCGGAAACCAGCCGGTAGCGGGCGGAGCCTTTTCTGTTCACCGATGCCAAAAAGGTCAACAGCCACCAGCGGGGTCCCTCTTCTCCCGGCCAGACTCCGGCAGATTTGGCCTGAACAGGTACTTCCCGCCCCCACGGATCAAAAAGCCGCGGCGGGGAGGTCAACCCCGGTTCGCCACGGGGGACCGGGATCCCGATGGTAACAGGGTATTGCCGCCAATCAACCCCGGCTCTCTCTTTAATAACCAGCAATTGTTCCCAATTGCCTTCAAGGCGGGCAGCAGGGAAAACAAGCGCTGCCAGTAGCAGGCTGAATATTAAGCGGCCACGTACCCGCTGCCAAGAAACGCGGCGAAAGCTCATTTTTCCCCGTCCTCCTTCCGGAAAGTGCGGGTAGCCAGGTAAAAGAGGGCCCGCCCGTAAATCCCGGCCGCAAGCATGAGGTCTGCCACCTGAATATACTCGTCTTTCTGGTGGGCCAATTGCGGACGGCCGGGGAGGTTGGGCCCGAAAGCCACCCCATTCCCCAGGGCGGTGGCGTAAGTTCTCCCGCCAATCGCCAGCGGTGGGCTAAAGTCGCCGGTCTCTTCCTGGTAGGCGGCGAGCAAAGTCCTTACCAGCGGGCTTTCCGCCGGGAGGTAATGGGGCGGCAGGCCGTGACGGCCGGTAATTTCAAAACCGCCCCCGCCCAATTCCGCTTTTATACGCGCAACGATAGACTCCTCATCAAGGCAAAGGGGATATCTGATATCCAACCCCAATTGGACTTTCCCGTTGCCAATGGCGATCGTCCCCAGGTTACAGGTGAGGGCGCCGGAAATCTGGTCCTGGCAGGCGATCCCCAGCCCCTTGCCGGTAAAATCCGTAATTTTCTTCGCCAGCAGAGCAATGGGTTCCCACGGTCCGTCCTTCTCCCCCAGCGCAGCCAAAATTGCCAAGAGGCGAATTATGGCATTCTCCCCCAGATGCGGCAGGCTGGCATGGGCCGCCTCTCCCTTGACCTGCAACCGGATCTGGCCGCCGGTTTTCTCCAAGGTAACCCGGGGGTCTTTGGCGCAGATGTCCTGGAGGCGGTCCCAGACACCGGCCCCGGAGTCCGCCGGTAAAAGAAGCGCTTCTGCGCTCTCCGGTACCACGTTGTGGCGTGTTCCTCCGGTCACGCGCAACAGTTCCAACCCGCCGGCAGGGGAAGGGTTATACCCGGCCTGTAATTGCAGAACAACAGACCCTTTTTCGCAGTGAATTAACGGAAAATCGGCGTCCGGGACAAACCCCAAGGCTGGCTTGGGCGCCTCTTGAAAATAATGCTTCATGCACTGCCAACCGCTTTCCTCATCACAACCAAAGATTACCCGGATTTTTCTGGCCGTTCGTATACCTGCTTCTTTTAAGGCCTTCAAAGCGTAAAGGACCGCTACTGCCGGCCCTTTGTCATCAACCGCCCCGCGCCCGTAAATCCGGTCACCCGCCAGAACCCCATGGAAAGGAGGGTGCTGCCACCCCGCGCCGGCGGGAACAACATCCAGATGCAGCAGAACGCCAACGTCTTCCTCGCCTTCTCCATATTCCAGGTGCCCGGCGTAACCCGAAAAATTCTCTGTCCGGAAACCTTCCTTCTCCCCCCAGGCCAGTACATACTCAAGAGCCCTGGCGATCTCCGGACCAAAGGGAGCGCCCGGGCCGGCCGGGCTGCTTTTCTCACTGGGGATGGCAATTAACTCTTGTAACCTCAGAATCATTTCTTCCTGATATTGGTTGATGCGCGCGCGTACGGGCGCAAACCCTGACAAGTCCACTCCAGTTCTTCCCCCCGCACCAAAGCTTCAGTAATATGTGGTATCTATTATATCTCCAAATCATTAATGGCCGATCAGCCACCGCCAAAACCGGAAGCTGTTTTCCTGGATAAAACTCTCCCCTGTGGCCCAGCCTTTATTGGCCACAGAAAACTCCCAAAACCATTTACCGGCCAGGTCCGACAGTTCTTTGGCCGCCGACGGCCGTAAAGTAACCAGGTTACCGCCGAACCGCCAGAGCCCTTCTTTTTCCGCAGCCGCAGGAATAATCCGGGACATAATAATATCACCCTGCTCAATTTGGCCACTCTCTTTTACCAGTACTTCCACTTCGTTCTGGCGGTAAAAATCGGTAAGCAGCAACCGTGATTTGTCCACGATCGCCTCAACCCTAAACAAACTGAACCTGCTGACCCTTATGTTTTGTAGAAATTCTTCCTCCTCCACCTGTAGTTTCTCCGCATTCTCCGCTATAAAATAGTCGATGATTTTTTCCCCTCCCGGAAGCGTCCGGTCACAGGTGATAAAGATTAGTAGTTCGAGGATGAGATCAATGGGCAAAGGCGGGGTTTCCACCCCGACAAATTGAAAGAACACATCCCCAACAAAGTTTTTCCACTTCTCCGAAGTCTGAGTATAATTCATCAGTTTACGGAAGACCTCGGCCGCCACGGGAGTAAAGAAGCCTTCTGTAACCTCTTCTGCTCCCTCCCGGCCTTCGGCTTCCCGTAAAGCCCTTTGGATCTGCTGCCACCTTTGGCTAATCCCACCCGGGGATACAGAAAACGATTTTGCTAAAAAAGCCTGGTTAAGCCATTTGTGCCCGCGAATTTTCCCCAAAAAATAGATGACCGCAGCCGCCCAAGTCCGGCTGTTGGCCCGGTAGTTCCCGCTTTTTTTGATATAGCGAACCCAAATTTCTTCCGCCTTAGCGATATCTTCCGGAGAAAAACTATGCCGTCGCAGCCAGGCGGTGATCTGGTTTAAAACCTCTTCCTGTGGTTTAAGAAGAAAATCCTTGTTGTAGCCGGATGTATGGTCTTTCACCAGAAACCCTCCATCTCTGGAATTTTACGCTTCCGTTTTTCTATATTTCCTCCTGATCTTATTTACTCCTTCCTGTAATGGTCCTTTTTTTTCTAACATTTTTTTCTTTTTCGGCCATTGCCAAGCTTTTCTGGAACGCATCCCAGCTAGCTACGGAAGCCGCGCACCCCATGATCATCATAGGCACTACAGTAGCGGCAGAGGGCGCCGCAGGCATCTATGATATAATGATTTAGAAATGATCTCACAAAAGGCGTTATCCAAGTCTCTATAAAGAAGTAGCTGGGGAGGATAGAAAGTGCCTGACGACTTGCTAGAGATATACCACCGGCTCCTGACTCATTTTGGTCCCAGGCATTGGTGGCCGGCCAAGACCCCTTTTGAGGTTGTTATCGGGGCCATCCTCACCCAGGCCGTAGCCTGGCGCAATGTGGAAAAGGCCATTGCCGCTTTGGAAAAGGCCGGCCTGCTGACCCCGGAGGCCCTTTACCGGTGCCCGACGGAACAGTTGGCAGCGATGATCCATGCTACCCTTTATTACCGGGAGAAAACCAAAAAAATCAAGGCGTTTCTCGCCTATCTTTTTCAGAACCACACCGGTGATTTGGAGCAAATGTTCCGGCTGCCCCCGGACCGTCTCCGCCGGGAGCTGCTAAATATTTACGGTATTGGTGAAGAAACCGCCGACTCGATCCTCCTATATGCCGGTGGTTTCCCCTTTTTTGTCGTTGACAGCTATACTAAAAGAATCCTTTTCCGGCTTGGTCTATTACCGGAGAAGGCCAGTTACCGGATGGTTCAGGATTATTTCCAGGCCCGGCTGCCCAAAGACTCCCAACTCTATAATGAATACCATGCACAACTTGATGCCCTTGGTCAGTATGTCTGCAAGACCCGGCCGCTTTGTTCCGAATGTCCCTTACTGGATCTCTGCGCATACGCGCGGGAAAACAAGGAAAACCAGCAGAAGCAGGATTGAGCAGGACTTAAGCAGAACCGTTCCCCTCAACTGCCTCCTGTCCGGGCTTGTCTTTTCCCAGCCCGTCTTCAGCCGGCGGCTCTTCTGGGCTGGTCCCTGGCTTTACCTCCCCTTCTTCCGGGGTTCCCTGCTCCAGTGCCCCCTGTACCAGGGCCGCCTGTTCCGGCCTCCCACCGCCGGGCAGGAGAACCACCCCAACGTCCCCTTTAATCTCTACCCGGGTATTAAAAGCGGCAGAAAGTTCCTGGATCTCCCGGAGCAACCTGCTGGCCTCTTCTCCCTTGAAAAGCTGTGGTTGAAATTCTACCTCATAATTGTTAATATTGATCGGATGGATCTCCGCTTCACGCACGCCCTTCCGGTCCAGCCGGACTTTGAGGATTATGGAATCCCGTGTACTCGAAGAATAGCCAGCGAAGATAAAATTGCCCAGACTGTAGGCGATGAGTCCGTTTTTATAAACCTCCACCCCCTGGTGAACATGGGGATGATGCCCAAAAACCACATGCGCACCGGCATCAATACAAAGCCGGCCAAAGCTGCGTTGGTAATCCCGGGGTACTTTTACCCTTTCACCACTCCAGTGAAAAGAGACCATCACCAAATCCGCCAAGCCGGCGGCCTTCTGCACATCTTCCCGGATATGTTCCCAAACCCCGCGGGCTGTTCCCGGCCGGTCGGACCCGGCATTAAACTCCAAAGGGAAGGTACTATTATAAGCCAACACCGCGATGCGCAGCCCTTTCCGCTCCATGAGCGCCGGCCTCCGGGCCTCCTCCAGGTTTCTCCCGGCTCCGGCGTACGCAACCCCGTGCTCTTGCAGAACGGCAATGGTATCCTCCAGTGCTTCCGGGCCGAAGTCCATTATATGGTTATTGGCCAGGCTGACAAAATCAAAACCGCCGGCGATTAAAGCAGGCGCCACCCCCGGATGGCAACGGAAGGTATATTTCTTCTCCACATAAACCTCCCCCCGCTGCGAAAAGGGGGCTTCCAGGTTCCCAAAGACTAAATCCGCATGGTCGAAAAGCTCGCGTATTCCCGGATCCGCATACGGGTAAGCCGGGTTCTTTAACAATATTGGCTCCAACCAACTGGAGAGGTACAAATCACCGACCATCACCACGGTGATCTCCCCTGCCGCGGCCTCTTGACCCCCGGCGGCTTCCGCGCCAAGCGCAGGGTTGCCACTGTCAGCAATCGCCCCCGTGATTATTAAAAGGATAAGTATTGGCAGCAGGATAAAACCGCGCCTGTTCATAGCTCAGTCCTCCTCTTTTTCCGTTTTATCTTCGAATTTCTCCCGGAACTTACGGAGATTTTTCCGCCAGGCGTCACCGGCGGGGTCTTCTTTCTGCGCCTCCTTTACCCGGGCTTTATACCTTTCAAGCAGGCTATTGATCCGTTCTACGCAGGCTTCGCAGTCTTCATGAATCTCAGTATTGGTAAAGCGGAGCACATGGTAACCGGCAGCCGTCAACTGCGCCGTCTTTTCCTCATCCTTCATCTGTTGCGCTGTACTTAAGTGGAAAAACCCGTCGATTTCCACAGCCAGATGCCCTAGGGGGATCAAAATATCCACCTCCCAGCCGGCCACCTTTTGGTTCTCCCGGTAGGGTATTTTCTTTTCCCGCAACCCTTGGGCTAGTTTTTTCTGAGCTGCCGTTATTGAAGGCTGAAGCCGCATTCTTTCCCTCCCGTCCTTACCGGAGATTTCCTCAATTCATCTTGACAGTGGATATTCTATACTTTATAGTTATTATAAAAAACACCGGATGTTATTGGCTGTCCTTATAAACCATAAAGATCAATATATATTAGATAAAACATGGTTGGAGATGTTTTCACTATATATTTAAAAGAGGTGTTCCCTTTGACCAAAAAAGAGGTGTTGCAAAAGGCCCGGGAGTTACAGGTAAAATTCATCCGCCTGCAATTCACAGATATCCTGGGGGTGGTAAAGAATGTTGCTATCCCCCTCCAACAGCTGGAAAAAGCCCTGGACAACAAGATTATGTTTGACGGTTCTTCCATTGAAGGGTTTACCCGTATTGAAGAATCGGATATGAACCTGCGGCCAGTTCCTGAATCATTTACCCTGTTTCCCTGGAAACCCGGGGGCACTCAGGTCGCCCGTTTGATCTGTGATGTCTACACCCATGAGGGGGAGCCTTTTATCGGTGATCCCCGTTATATCCTGCGCCGGGTGGTAGAAGAAGCAAAAACCATGGGTTATTCCATCAATATCGGTCCGGAATGTGAGTTCTTCCTCTTCCGCTTTGACGAAAAAGGTATTCCAACTACAATCACTCACGACCAGGGCGGGTATTTTGATCTTTCACCCGTTGACCGCGGTGAAGACGCCCGGCGGGATATAGTGCTCGCCCTCAATGAAATGGGGTTCGAAGTCGAGGCCTCCCACCATGAGGTGGCTCCCGGCCAGCACGAGATCGGCTTTAAGTATACCGACCCGCTCCTGGCGGCGGATCACGTCTCAACATTGAAATTTGTCACCCGGATTATTGCGCAAAAACACGATCTGCACGCCACATTTATGCCGAAACCCATTTACGGGGTGAATGGTTCAGGAATGCACACCCATATTTCCCTTTACAAAGACGGGAAGAACGCCTTTTTTGACCCGGCGAGGCCGTACCAATTGAGTGAAACCGCGCTCCATTTTATCGGAGGGCTTCTGGCCCATGTTGGCGCGTTCACCGCGGTCACCAACCCGCTGGTCAACTCCTATAAACGCCTTGTTCCCGGGTATGAAGCGCCGGTTTATATCTCCTGGTCAGCAACGAACCGCAGTGCCTTGGTGCGGGTCCCGTCATCCCGGGATGAAGGAACCCGGGTGGAAATACGCAGCCCGGATCCGAGCTGCAACCCATATCTGGCTTTTGCAGTCATGATCGCTGCCGGCCTGGACGGGATTAAAAACAAAATTCAGCCGCCGCCTTCCGCCCAGAAAAATATCTACCAGATGTCCGCTACGGAGCGGGAAGCGGAAGGGATTAAAAATCTCCCTGCCAACCTGCGAGAAGCCTTGGCGCAAATGGAAGGTGACCCGCTCATCCGGAAAATTTTGGGCGAACACATTTATCAACACTTTTTACACGCCAAAACCATTGAATGGGATCTCTACCGCACTCAAGTCCATGACTGGGAAATCCGGCGGTATTTAGGAGTGTTTTAGTCCGGAAGAAATGATCCGGACAGATGCAAAGAAAGCCCCTTTCTAAGGGGCTTTCTTTATACGCCAAATGCATACGTATACGTACGTCGTACTGAGTACGAAAAATCCCTCCGGACGGGCATTTCCGGCCCCGATTGCCTGCCACTCATTTCTCCGGTACCGGTGACGCCTGTATCTTCGGGGTATCAATCCGTAAGGCTTTACCCCGGTCTTTTTGGTCTTTCGGAATCTGCTGGCAATTCCCTTGAAAGACCGCTCCTTCCTCCACCACGAGCAGAGACATTTTTGCTTCTCCTTCTACTACGGCGGTGGGTACCAGTTCCAATTTGCCACTGGCCTCCAATTCGCCCTTGATTAGCCCGGCCACCGTAATATCCCTGGCTTTAACCTTCCCACTCACCTGCCCGTTTTCCCCTACCACCAGATCGCTCTTGGTAATAATATCGCCTTCAAATTTCCCATCCACCCGGATTGTACCTGATGATTCCAACCTCCCGGTGAGGGAAGATTCTTGCCCAATCAGGGTGTCGATTTTTTTATTCCCCATTTCCGTAGTGCTCCCCCGTTTCACTGAAACTCCTCCTTCTTCTCTCTCTGCGTATTATTGCCATAAATAAGTAGTGGGATTTACCGGCTTGCCGTTGACATGGACTTCGTAATGAAGATGGGGGCCCGTAGTATTCCCACTATCTCCCGAATACGCCACAACTTGTCCCTTACTTACCCACTGGCCTTGTCTGACTACTAAATTACGATTGTGTGCATAAAGAGTACGGTAACCATATCCATGGTCAATAATTACCGTCCAACCGTACCCCCCGTAAAAATTAGCGCGCACAATCCGCCCGCCCGCAGCAGCACGAATAGGAGTACCTTTCCGCGCTGCTATGTCAATCCCCCGGTGAAAATCATGTTTTCTGGAGATTGGATGGATACGATAGCCAAAGCCCGAGGTTATCCGTCCGTACACCGGCCAGATTGTCGGGGTGTAATCCAGTTCTTTATTAAAGGCCCGGAGATCCGCAGATAACTTGTCTAGTCTTTCTTCGGATTTTTCCAGCTCTTTTTCGACAAAATCCAGGTTGGTATTGAGAATCTCCAGTCGGGTTAGGTCGTTATCAGCACTGGAGAGGTTGTACGAGGGGAGACTGATCGGGCGGTAGGTATAACCCCGGTTAGCCGATCTGCTTTGCCCGGCCTTGTGGAGGATGGAGTTGAGGGTCTCACGGATCTCGGCAATTAACTTGTTGGTATTATTAAGCCGCTCCTCCATCTCATGGGTTTTTTCGATTGAGGGGTTGATTTGCTTGAGGTCCCGTTCCTGACGGGCGATGATATCACTCAATTGGTCAATCTTCTGCTCCAAATGGCTAATCTTAAGCAGCCGTCCTGGGTACCGGCATAAGAAATAAACATCCGCCGCCAATAAACAGAGACAAAATATTGTTAAGAAAAAAGGTATGCTCAGGCTCTTAGTTGTCCCTTGAAAATTGGGAACAACCATGACGGTATAGCCTTTACCCCGCTTTTTCTTTATGTAAGCAATTATTTTCTGCCATATCCGCATCGGTTCCATACACCCCTTTTAGACCGCTCCCTCCAGTGCTTGGGAGTAAACATTGTTTGTATTGACCTGAACCGCAACAAAATGGGCGGAAAAATCCGTAGATGAAATATTCTCCATATTTTACTTAAATCCTTCTTCTTAGCTAGTAATTTTTTTACGATTTGTTACTTAAAGCCCGTGCTAAAACCTGCTGTTCCTCCTCGGACAAGGGATAACTGGATTTCCCGTTTTTAATCGCCTTGGCATAAACCCGTGATTCTTCCCGCCCGTAAATGCTGCTCAATACAACACCGTCCCCTTTACGATCCAGAACAACCAGGGAAAAACTTTGTTCCCCGCCGGTATTGGCAAAAGCCTTATACCTCAGTAGCGACCACCTTTGTAAATATCTGCAGGCCTCTTCACGATTTTTTTCAAGCTCTTCTTCCACCCGGGAGAGGCTCTCCTCTAGTCTTTTCGTTCTGTCCCCCAATCGCATTAGCACTTCTTCCAGGTTTATTTCTCCCTTTCCGGTCAACAACCGCCGGTACTGCCAGATTAGGTTGCGCAGGCGCCAGCCGATTACCAGCAAGATTATTACCCCTATTATCTGTATAATTAGCAGAAGTAGAAACAGGTTTTCACCCAGAAGCATTATAAGTCTCCCCTTTTTATGCCCTTTTAATTAAAATAATTCTTTTGCCATCATATTATCCTTTATTACTGCCTAAAATTTTCTCCCTTTGTTTCATCATACCCCTTGCAATGGTCGTTGTAAGGCCTCCACCGCCTGGCGCCTTCATCTTCCGGCGTGTAACCGGTACGCAGCAACAAACAGAACACTTGTTCTGTGCCGGGGCATTCTAGCCTAAAGTACGAATAGGCGGCGTGGGACCCCTCCGATCCTTAAGCCGCCAACCGCATCCCCGGTGGCAACGACTGTTCCCGCCCGATGAACGCGTACCCTCCCTAGGAAACAGCCGAGGGTTCTAACTGTAGTTGGCGGTGGTGACTAATTCTCGCTGGATCACGCCCCCGGCACAAGATTACTGTTTCACGTGAAACAGTGCCACAGAAGGTTTCTTAAGCTCAATCGCCCGGCTCCCGGAACAATGTTTCCGCAAACGGGAGCAGGCGCCGGTTAAAAGTGCCTGGGGGCAGCGAGGATTTCGACGATTCTTTCCAGTTCTTCTGCGGAATAGTACTCGATCTCAATCCGTCCGCCTTTTTTACCGCCCTTACTCTTGATGTTCACCTTGGTCCCTAAGCTTCGGGTTAACTCCTCAATTACTGCTTGTAGTTGTGGGTCTGGCCCCGGCTCTTTTGCCGCAAGCTTTTTTGGCCCGGACAATGTTTCACGTGAAACATTGTTGTCAGCCCATTGCCGCACAAGATCTTCGGTTTCCCGGACGGAAAGGTCTTTCTTGAGAATCTCTTCGCAGGCTGTAATCTGAGCCTGGGGTGATTCGAGCCCCAAAATAGCCCGGGCGTGTCCGGATGTGATTTTTTTCTCGGCAAGCCGGGCACGGACCTCTTCTGTGAGGTTCAGCAGGCGGAGAGTGTTAGTAATCGCTGACCGGCTCTTTCCAACTGTTTTGGCGATCTCTTCTTGTGTGAGTTGAAACTCATCAATCAGTTTCTTATAGGCCTCAGCCTCTTCCAGGGGATTAAGGTCCTCGCGCTGCAAGTTTTCAACCAGGGCAATCTCCATTGTCGTCCGGTCATCCATCTCTTTAAGAATCACCGGAACTGTAAACAGGCCGGCCATTTTTGCCGCCCGCAACCGCCGTTCGCCGGCGATCAGTTGGTGTTTGCCGTCAACTTTTCTTACCAGTAACGGCTGGAGAACTCCATGGGTTCTTATGGATTCCGCCAATTCCTCCAGGCTTTCCGGGGGGAACTCACTCCTGGGCTGATACGGGTTGGGAACAATCTCTGCTATTGGGACCTCCGTAGGGTTTTGCAGGAGATCGTCTTCCATCTCCGGAAAAAAAGCGCCCAGTCCTCTTCCTAGGCCTCTAGGTTTACTCATTGCCCACCACTTCCTTGGCCAAACTCATATAAGATTCAGCTCCTTTAGATCTTTCGTCATATATGGTTATCGGCAGTCCGTAACTGGGCGCTTCACTGAGCCTAATATTCCGGGGAATAACCGATTTGTAGGTCTTCTCCGGGAAAAACCTCCGGATCTCTTCGGCCACTTGTTGCGAAAGGTTGGTCCTGTTGTCGTACATGGTCAGAATTACGCCTTCGATGGTTAGCGAAGGGTTGGAATATTTCTGTACCAGTTGAATGGTTCTCATCAGCTGCCCCACACCCTCCAAGGCGTAGTATTCGCATTGGATCGGAACCATGACCCCGTCAGCGGCGGCCAAGGCATTCAGTGTTAAGTTCCCCAGCGAAGGGGGGCAATCGATCAAGACATAATCATAGTCTTCGCGGATGGGTTCAAGAGCCCGGCGCAGCCGTTGGTCACGGGACATCATCCCCACCAATTCGGCTTCCGCACCAGCCAGCTTAATTGTGGACGGAACCGCCCATAGCCTTTGTACCTGTGTGGAAAGGATAACCTCGCAAATGGGGATCTCGCTGATTAAAACATCATAAAGACATCTCTTGATTTCGCTCTTTTTCAGCCCCATCCCGCTGGTGGCATTCCCTTGTGGATCGCTGTCAACAACCAAAACATTCTTCCCTATTTGTGCCAGACAAGTCCCCAAGTTTACGGCGGTGGTTGTCTTGCCAACGCCTCCTTTTTGGTTGGTGATGGCGTAAACCCTACTCATTATACTGCCAACCTCCCTTATCCGGGTTGCGCGCGCGCGACTTTTCCGGATTTTTATCAGAAGTGTTATGAGGAAAAGTTTCCATTCCAAACCCGGTAAACAATGTGACCGTTTTTATCGGACCCCGCCGGTAAAAAAATCGCCTCCGGCCTATAATCCGGGGGCAAAAAGCCCCTTCCTGTTTGTCTATGGTTTATTGGAAGCAATTCGCGATCCAGGCCGTAACTTCCTGCCTTGCTCCAGAAGAATTTTTCCTGCCGGCCCCTCTTGGCAAGACCGTCAGAGCAAAGGCCGTTTCTTGGGTATTCCCGGCCGCCGCGGGTACCGTAAAGGAGTGGGAGAAACCTTAGCAAAAAACAAGAGGGTTCTTTCCCCTTTTTCCCAGGGTAAAGCATATGAATAAGTAGTGTGGAGCTTGCCGCCCAAAACCTCGCAAGCCGTAGCGGCCTCCGCTACTTCTTGCCGGGCTTGCGGTCCTTTATAAGCCAAAAAAAACCCGCCGCAACGGCAGAAAGGTAAGGTCAACTCCAGCAACTCCGGGAGGCGTGCCACAGCCCGCGCTGTAACCAGAGGAAATTGCTCTCGGTAAGAAGCCTGCGTCGCCAGGTTTTCCGCCCGGTCCGCAAGGATCGAAAGTGAAGAGAGGTTTTCTTCCTCTTTTATGCCCTGGAGAAAACAGGCCTTTTTCTTGTTTGCCTCCAGTAAGAATATGCTTTTGCCCGGGAAAAGCAGGGCAAAAAGAAGACCGGGGAACCCGGCGCCGCTGCCCACATCGAGCAGGGGGTCCCAGGTATCGGCTTGCCTCTCTTTCCACCAGGGAGCCTTCAGCAACGCCAGGGAATCCAAAAGGTGCTTGCTCACCACATCTTCCCAGCTGGTAAGGGCGGTCAGGTTCATCTCGCGGTTTGCCTGGAGCAGGCGGCAAAGATATTTGTACAGTTGCTGAACGTTCTCCGCGGGAAAGACTAACCCGAATTCAGCCAGGGCTTTTTGCAACAGCTCATAATCGGCGTTTACCGCGTTCACCGCTTTATCCTCGCTTCCAGCCAGATTAGGAGGGCACTTAGATCGGCGGGACCCACCCCGCTGATACGTGCCGCTTGTCCGATGGTCAGCGGGGCGATCCGGGCCAGTTTCTCCCGGGCGGCAGTGGAAAGGTTCGGTACTGTATTATAGTCAAACCCGGGAGGGATCTGTTTCTCTTCCATCTTCCGCAGGCGCGCGGCCATTTTCGCTTCCCGTGCCAGATAACCCTGGTATTTGATTTGGTTTTCCACAACCCGGCCTTCATCTTTGACCGGTGGCAATTCGTCATAAGCCTCCTGAAGCATTTGAAAAGAAACCCCGGGTTTCTGCAATAACTGCGCCAGGCTTATCCGTTGCTTAAGGACGACCCCTGCTTGCCCTGTAATCTTCCGGCCGGCTTCGGTCTCCGGATCAAAAGCGGTTTTTTCCAGAGCGGTCTGGATCTGCTGGATCCGTTCTTTTTTCTCCAGAAAACGCCCGTATTCGTCCTTCGAAAGGAGGCCGTACCGGTAACCGTATTCCGCCAACCGCAAATCGGCATTCTCCTGGCGTAACGAGAGCCGGAACTCGGCAAAAGAGGTCATAATCCGGTACGGCTCATCCAATTCTTTAGTAATCAGGTCATCTACAAGCACGCCGATGTATGCCTCATCACGGCGGGGAAGGAACGGACTTTCCCCTTTGAGATAAAGGGCGGCATTAATGCCGGCGATGATCCCCTGGGCGGCCGCTTCTTCGTATCCGGAAGTCCCATTGATCTGTCCTGCACAAAACAACCCCGGACAGTCTTTCAGTTGTAAGAAGGGGGTCAGTTGCTCTGCAGCTACCACATCATACTCAATGGCGTACCCGGGACGGACAATTTCCGCCCTTTCCAGGCCGGGTACCGTCCGGATGAACTCTTCCTGGATCTCCTCGGGAAGGCTGGAGGAGAGCCCGGAGACATAAACCTCGTCCGTACCGGCGCTTTCCGGTTCGATGAAGACCTGGTGGCGCTGGCGGTTGGGGAAATTGACGACCTTTCCCTCGATCGCCGGGCAATAACGGGTACCGATCCCCTTGATCGCCCCGCAATACATAGGGGCGAGATGCAAATTCTTCCTAATAATCTCATGGGTCCGCTCATTGGTATAAGTCAGCCAGCAGGAAGCCTGCAACCGTGGCTTCCAGGGGATCCAGAACGAAAACCCGTGGGGGGTCTCCTCCCCCGGTTGTTCCTTCATGGCGTCAAAATTCAACGAGCGCCGGCGGAGCCGGGCCGGAGTACCGGTCTTAAACCGCCGGAAACTGATGCCCTCGGTCGCAAGTTTTTCCGGCAAAGAGACGGAGGGATGCTGGCCCTGGGGTCCGGAAAGAAAAGAAGTAAGGCCGATATGGACCGTCCCCCGGAAAAATGTGCCGGCAGCCAGAATCACTACTGGCGCTTCCACAATGATTCCAGTGGAGAGTCGTAGCCGCCAGGAAACCGCTGCGCCCTTGGCCCGCTGCAAATCAATAATTTCCCCTTGTCGTAAATAGATCAAGGGTTCCCTCTCCAAGATTTCCAGCATAATCTCCTGGTAACGCCGTTTGTCAACCTGTGCCCGCAATGCCTGGACCGCCGGCCCCTTTTGCGTATTCAATGACCGCATTTGCAAGTGGGCCAGATCGGTTACCCGGCCGATTAAACCGCCTAATGCGTCCACCTCGCGAACCAGGTGCCCTTTGCCCGGTCCTCCTACCGAAGGATTACAGGGCATAAAAGCGATATTGCTAAAGTTGAGGGTCAGAAGAAGGGTTCGGAAACCCATTTTGGCAGTGGCATAGGCTGCTTCACATCCGGCATGCCCGGCCCCGACGACAATTACGTCATAGATTTTTGCCTGCCGTTCCATTGCTCTTCACCCTACTTCCCAACACAAAACTGGCTGAAGATGAGGTCAATTACTTCATCGGAAACAGTCCGTCCGGTAATCTCCCCCAATGCCTCCAAGGCGGCCCTCAAATCAACAGTTAACAAGTCTTCGCTCAAGCCGTCCCGCAACCCCGCTGTAACGCTCTGCAAATAGCGGATTGCCCTTTCCAAGGCATCCTTATGGCGAAGGCTGGTGACCATAACCGGATGTCCCCGCCCAAACTCCTTACCCACCAGTTCTTCACGGATCTTCTCCTGCAGGTCTTCCAGGCCCTCCCCGGAAACCGCGGAAACAGTCAGCACCGGCAAGCCTGAGAATTTCTCCGCCAAGCCGGCGGCGGTCAATCGGGGAGGCAGATCCGATTTGTTCAATACTATGAACACTCGCTTTTTCTCTTTTACTTGCCTGATTAACTGCTCATCCTCTGTGTTCAGGCCGGCGGCGGCATCCAGTACGATCAAGATCAATTCGGCCTTTTCCACCCAGCCCCATGCCCGGCGTACCCCTTCCTGTTCCAGGGGGTCGCTGGTCTCCCGTAACCCGGCAGTGTCAACCAAACGGACCGGTAGGCCCCGCAAGTTGCTGACCTCGGCCACAAAGTCTCTAGTGGTCCCGGGGATTGGGGTAACGATGGCCCGTTCTTCGTCAAGTAACCGGTTAAGCAGGCTGGATTTGCCGACATTAGGCCTTCCGGCCAGGACGACGGTGGCGGCTTCCCGCAAAATCCGTCCCTTTTCCGCCTGTTCTGCCAAGACGCTCAGTTCTTCAGTCACTTCCTGAATGGTGCGACCGGCTTCTTCCCGGTCCAATTCGGGGATCTCGTCCTCCGGGTAATCAAGGGCCGCTTCAATCTGGGCCAGTACCGCCAGCAACCGTTCTTCACTTTGCCGGAGATAGGCCGAAAGCCGGCCACTTAATTGTTCCTGAGCCGCTTGGTGCGCCAGGTCCGTCTGGGCGGTAATCAGATCAATGACCGCTTCTGCCTGGGCCAGATCGATCCGGCCGTTGAGAAAAGCCTGCTTGGTGAATTCCCCGGGCTCTGCCGGCCGGGCGCCGGCAGCCATGGCGGAGCTGAGGATCAATTCCAGGTTTTTTTGCCCGCCGTGTCCCTGAATCTCCAGAACATCTTCTCCGGTATAGCTCCGGGGCGCCCGGAAGAAAAAAAAGATCACTTCATCAATGACCTTCTGCGCAGAAGAAAGAACCACCCCCAAACGGACTTTCCGTTCCGGCCAGGTGGTTATTGTTTTCCCTGAAGGATGGCGAAGGATTTTTTTCCCAATCGCTTGTGCCTGCGGCCCGCTTATTCTAATGACGCCAATCCCGCCTTCTCCCGGCGGAGTGGCCACCGCAGCAATGGTTTCTTCCCACATTTTTTCTCACTCAATCTAGTTCCCGGTTTTTCCTTCTCTGCTTCCTTTATCTTCCATTTCGTAGTCTTTTGGGGTGATCACAACCCGCCGGTAAGGATCCTTCCCTTCGCTGTGGGTTTGCACTTCCTCGTTGTTCTGTAAAGCCAGGTGAATAATCCGGCGTTCGTATGGTGTCATGGGAGGCAAGACTTCTTTTTTCTTATGAAGAGAGACGCGGGTTCCCACCCGGTTGGCCAGTCTTCTCAGGCTTTCCTCCCTGCGGTGGCGGTAACCCCCGACATCAACAATGATCTTCTCCTTTTCTTCACTGTTTTTGTTTACGGCCAGATTAACCAGGTACTGAAGGGAATTTAATGTCTGCCCGCGCCGGCCGATTAGTTTACCCAAATCAGAACCGTTGACATTCAAAACCAGGTGGTCGGGTCTTTTAAACATCTCCACTTCAGCATAGATACCCATGTTAACCAAAATTTCCCGTAAAAACCGGACCGCTTTTTGTGCGTATTCCTCTCTATCCTTGACCTTAACCCTGAGCCGGACACGGTTGATATTAATTAGTCCAAGTAACCCCTTGTTTTTCACCTCTTCCAAAATCTCCACATTTACCTTGTCCCGATCTACTTTCAATTCTTTCAGGGCAAGATCCAGCGCTTCTTCTTTTGTCCGGCCGACAACTTCTACTGACCGCATGTGAATGATTTCCCTCCTTTTGGAAGCAGTTCTCTTGCAGCCGTTTTTCTCAGGTGCTCTCTTTAGGCCTTGCCTTTTTCGGTTTCCCTTTTAAATCTTGGTCTTCTTCTGAAAGGCCTTCCTTAGAGCTTTCCTTGGCAAGAATAAACCGGTTGATGATCCATTGCTGGGCAATCCCCAGGATCATACTGGATGCCCAGTATAACCCAACACCAGCTTTTAAGCGGATCGTCAGCCAACCCAAAAGAAGCGGCATTATATACATCATGGTGCTCTGTGATGAATCAGCCCCTGCCGGGGAGGACATTTTTTGTTGAAAAAAAGTAGTGACCCCGGAGATAATTCCCAGGGGAATATAGCCGGAACGTAACAGATCCATCCCCAAAAAAAAGGCATTGCTCATATCAATACCGTATTCTTCCGGGGTACTGAGCATCCGAAATAAGCCTACCAAAAATGGAAGTTGAATCAACATGGGCAGGCAGCCGCCGAGGGGGTTGACATTATGGGCTTTATACAATTCCATGGTTTTTTTCTGAAGCTCCTGTGGGTCATTCTTATACTTCTCCTGTAATTTCTTGTACAACGGTTGGACTTTTTTCATTTTTTCCATGGAACGGAACTGACTGATACTGGTGGGAAAGAGAATCATCTTAATCAGAATAGTCAAAAGGATGATCGCCCATCCCCATTCCACGCCCAGCACTTCATGGAAAAACTGTAGTATTCTGGCCATTACCGTGCCTAATCCCAAATCCATTCTCGCTCTTCACACCTTTCACAGAAGTTAAAATTACCGACGCCGGGCATTCATTTCGGGCAATTATTTATTGATACTTCTCCTTGTTTCCAGGATATCCTCTTCTTTTTTGCGGCATATAAGAAAAAGGGGCTATGCCCCTTTCCGGGAAAAAAGATCCTTCCATCCGGGCCTGCGGTCAGGCAGCGGATCATAAATCCATTGCCGGTGGGAGAAGCATGTGAGTATTCTCCTGCCCCCCATTATTATTCCCCAAAAAGCCCCGAATTTTTTTACCGCCGCCAAGGTATAAGAGGAACAGGAAGGCACATAACGACAGGATGGATAAGTCAGGGGGGAAATATATCTCTGGTATAGACGAATCAAGAAACAAAAAAAATTTCTCATTTTTTCTTCTTAATTCCCGCTAGATGCTGGGTATGGGCGTTTTTTGGCCCTCCTGCTTCAGGTCCGGATCTTTCTGTGCACTCTGCCTCCACCTTCCGGCCCGGGGTAATTACCCCGCCCCGCAAAAAAAGGTTTTCCATAGCGCGTTGCAGTTGCTGGAATTCGGCGGCGTATACTTCCGGCCGGGCTATGATAACTACAGAATACCCGTCGGCCAAATCTTTGGCTACCAGGCGGAAGATCTCTTTCGTCCGGCGACGGATCCGGTTCCGTTTAACAGCGTGGCCGGCTGCTCTCCCCGTACAAAAACCAACTTTACTGGAGCTTTTCTCATTGGGTAAAATATAGACCACAAAATACTGGTTAACAAAGGACTTGCCTTGTGTAATAACCTGTCTTATCTCCCGGTTTTTTAAAACCGCGCATGCCCGCGCGGGACGATGCAGCGTGCGCTGTTCTCCAGGCCGGTTCACGCGGAGAGTACTTTTCTTCCTTTGGCCCGGCGCCGGGCAATGATTTTTCTCCCGTTGCGGGTGCGCATCCGGACCAAGAAGCCGTGGTCTTTTTTGCGTTTTCTGTTATTAGGCTGGAAAGTTCTTTTCATTTCTTTCTCCCCATTTTCTCGTTACTTGGCGAGCTTTCACGCTCTTTTCTTTATTCTCTTTGTTAATTCCTTTTTAATTATAATGACCGGGCTGAGCATTGTCAATATTTTCGCCGTTTTTTCTGATACGGTTATCCACAATCCTATCCATTTCCGTGAATTTTTTCTTGTAAGCGACTAACAAGTGGTTTTTTCGGTGCAAGCATTCAGATTTGGAATTGCGAACTCACGACATTTTTGGTATCATTATTGTCAGTTTCCCTTTTTTTTGTTCCTTATCTGATTTTTTTCCCTTTCTTTTCTATAATTCTTCTTTTCTTGCCGATTTATTCACAATTTACTAACAACATGTGAATTAATACCTGTCTCATTCTTTACAAAAGGAGGTGCCTCTCCATCTTCCGGTGGAGCTAAAATTATGACAACCGATGACTTAACAAGAATCTGGGAAAAGACCTTGCAAGCGGTCGAGCCCCATATCAATAAGCCCAGTTTTGAAACTTGGCTTAAGCTAACCCGTCCTTTAGGGATTGAAGACGGCTGTATCATTATTGAAGCCCCCAATGTCTTTGCCAAGGATTGGGTGGAAAGCAGGTACTCGCCTTTATTAGTCTCTGCCTTGCGTGATCTCATAAAAGAGGATTTAGATGTTAAATTTGTCACGAGAAAAAACGATCTGCACCAAAAACAAAGGCTGGACTATCCGCAAACAAACAAAGAACCGGAAGAAGCAACTTTTCAGCATCTTAACCCTAAATATACCTTTGAATCCTTTGTGGTGGGAGAAGGAAACCGTTTAGCCCACGCCGCGTCGCTGGCTGTGGCAGAGGCCCCCGCCAAAGCTTATAACCCTCTCTTTATCTACGGGGGTGTCGGCCTTGGCAAAACCCATATTTTACAGGCGATTGGCCATTTTGTTCTCCAAAACAGCAGCGGGTACCAGATAGTCTACGTCTCTTCAGAAAAATTCACCAACGAATTGATTACCGCCATCCAAAATAATAAAACCCCTGCCTTCCGGGAAAAATACCGTAACGTGGATTTATTATTAATCGACGATATTCAGTTTTTGGCAGGAAAAGAAAGCACCCAGGAGGAATTCTTCCATACCTTCAATTCTCTTTACGAAGCCAGAAAACAGATTGTGATCTCCAGTGACCGGCCGCCGAAAAACATCCCGACCTTGGAAGACCGCCTGCGTTCCCGTTTTGAGTGGGGCTTGATCACTGATATTCAAGCTCCGGATCTGGAAACCAGGATCGCAATTCTGCGAAAAAAAGCCACGCTGGAAGGATGGCGTTTGCCGGATGATGTTATTACCTATATTGCCGAGCAAATCGATTCCAACATCCGCGAGTTGGAAGGAGCCTTGATCCGAGTAATTGCCTATTCGTCTCTGACCAACCAACCGATTACACTGGATTTAACCATAGATTTTTTAAAGGATATCATCATCTCGCAACAGGAAAAAAGAGTCAGTATCAGTTTAATCCAAAATACGATCGCCGAATATTATCATCTTAGCCCTGAAGAGCTGCGGGCGAAGAAAAGAACAAAGGATGTAACACTCCCCCGCCAGTTGGCGATGTACCTCTGTAGAGAATTGACCGACTCTTCCCTGCCAAAAATCGGTGAAGAATTTGGTGGTAGAGACCATACGACAGTTATTTATGCCTGTGATAAAATCCGGGAGCAAATGAATAAAGATCCTTCTTTTAACCGGATAGTTCAGGATCTAATCTTGAAACTGAAATAAAAGACCTTGGTGGCACTCTGGGTAACCCCTGAACTTTTTGGGGAATAGCTGCTAGTATTCTGTTGAAAGTTAACTCACAGTTTTTTTTCTCCCTGTGTAAACTGGGGAAAAGTGGAGACGTGAATTTATTATTCACACCTTTTTTCCCGGTCTATGCAGGCCCGGCCTCAATTATCCACATATCTTGTTCTCTTATTATTACTACTATATAGATTTATTTTTATATATAAAAAACAAGAAGAAGAGAAAAAGAAAAGTATGATTTCTGTATGGGAGGGATAAAATGAAGTTTCTTTGCCGTCAGGAGATTTTGTTACGTATATTACATATGGGCACGAGGGCTTTAGCAGCTAAAACCACACTTCCTATTCTCAGCGGCCTGCTTTTGGAGACACGGGAAAACGAATTATATTGCGCTTCTACGGATTTGGAGATCGGAATTGAGGTAAAAATCCCTGAAGTCTCTATCCTTGAACCGGGGCGGGTGGTAGTTCCCGGAAAGGTCTTTTATGAGATAATAAGACACCTTCCTCCAGGGGATCTGGAAGTAGGGACAGACGGAGAGAAAAAAGCCCTCACTATCAAGGGGAAGAACTCCTTTTTCCAATTACACCTTTTGCCGGATGAAGAGTATCCCCTCTTACCCGAAAGAATCGACGAAAAAAGAGCCAAAGACCAGGGGGCGATGGTTTTTCTTTTGCCGGTGGCTTCTTTCCGCGAAGCAGTCAGATGTACGGTTTACGCCACTTCGCCTGAGGATCCGCGGCCTTTCCTCTCCAGTGTCCTTGCGGAATTTCAACCCGGGAGGTTACGCCTAGTCGGTACGGATATCAACCGTTTAGTGGTTAAAGACATGGCGATTGAGGGCGATCAAGAGTTTTCCACGATGATTCCGGTTAATTCCTTGCGTGAGATGGCAAATATCCTTGCCAATATTGAAGAAGAGCAGTTCAAGGTCTTTTTCCACCAAAAAATGCTCTATATGACCAACGGGGACTTGGTTTTCTCCACCCGTCTGGTGGATGCCCAGTACCCCAAGTATCAACAGGTGATCCCGGAGGAGTTTGACGGTGAAATCCGGATCAACCGGGAGCTTTTTCTCCAGGCGGTCGAGAGGATTGCTCTGCTGGATTTAGCGGTCAAACTGGCACTTTCGCCGGGGAAAGAGATGGAGGTCGCTGCTCAAGGTCCGGAACTGGGCAGCGCCTATGAAAATGTGGCTTGCGCTTACGAAGGCAAAGAAGTGGAAGTGGGTTTTAACTCCCATTTTCTTTTAAATTTTTTGAAAACCATCGACCATAATGAAGTTATTTTTAAGATCTCCGCCGGCATGAAAGCCTCGGTTTTAACACCAGCGGGTGATGAGAGTTATACTTATGTGGTTATGCCGCTGCGGATGAATGCCTGATTTGGCAGGGGATGAAGGCTGGAAAATGAGCAGGGAAGAGGAGATAGTAATCCAGGGGGAAAGGATCCGGCTGGATCAGTTTCTTAAGTGGTCAACTGTGGCCGGTACCGGCGGTGAGGCAAAAACGTTGATCCAAAAAGGAAAGATCAAGGTCAATGGTGAAAAAGAAAGAAGGAGAGGGAGAATATTAAAAGACGGGGACCGGATCTCTTTACCTGACCAAAGGGTCTTGATCGTGAAAGCCGGAGGGGAGAATTGTGCGGCTAGAAAGAATGATGATCAAGGATTTTCGTAACTACAAAATACTAAACTTGCAACTCTCCCCACAGATTAATGTTTTTTACGGCCAAAATGCCCAAGGAAAGACGAATTTTTTAGAAGCCGTATCTTATTTGGTTTGGGGACGCTCTTTTCGGACTCACCGGGATGAGGAACTTATTCGTGAGGGAGAAGGGGGTTTTTTTCTAAAGGGCGAATTTTATGAAGAGGAAACAGCTTCTGCTTTGACTGCTGAGATCGGCTACAACTGCCGGCAGTTCTTGGCCAGGATTAACGGGAAAAAATACCATAAAAAAAGAGACCTCTTTGGCCTGGTGAAAGCAGTAACGTTTTCCCCTGACGACCTCTGGCTGATTAAAGGGGGCCCTTCCTATCGCCGGGAATTTCTCGACCTCTACCTTTCCCAGGCTTATCCGGCTTACAGGAACGCTCTCCGGGAATATTACCGGATTTTGCAACAAAGAAACAAACTTTTGAAAGAGTTCCGGGAAGGCAGGGGAAATAACCAGCTTCTGGAGTCCTGGACAGAAAGTTTTCTCGAGAGCGGTAGCCGTTTAGTCCTCTACCGGTTAAGAGGGTTGGAAGAGATCCGGGCGGCGCTTAAAGAATACCACTGTTGGATCTCCGGGACCAGAGAAGAAATAAACTGTTCTTACTGGGGCTGCGGCGCCGGCCAGCAACTGGAGCAAAGGGCGATTGCCGAAGAAATTGGCCGCTGCTTGCGGCGGCGAAGGGGCGAGGAGATAAGGAGAGGAATAACCCTGGCCGGCCCGCACCGGGATGATCTGCTCTTGACTATTAATCGCGCACATGGGTGCGCGGACGCGAATGATCCGGAGCCCACAGGGGTGAATGTCCGGATCTATGGTTCCCAGGGCCAGCAGCGGACTGCGGCTTTGGCTTTGAAAATGGCGATGGTTGATTTGATCGCCAGGGAGGATAAGACCCCGCCCCTTCTCTTGCTGGATGATGTCTTTTCTGAATTTGATGACAGCAGAAAAAAAGAGCTCTTAAAACTCTTGACCACCAAAACGCAGACCTTCATTACCACCACCGAACCGGAGACGGTTAAAGATTTACCGGGAGAAATCTGGTTTTTTCATGTCAAGGAAGGGATGATTATTGACCGGAAATAAGAGCAGTCCAGCGCTGTTGACCTGGATTTACAAAGAGTTGCTCGAGAAGATACCCGGTCCCGGCCGTTTAAAGGAGGGCTTGGCCCTGTACTTTTGGCCGCGGGTGGCCGGAAAGGAATTACAGGCGAAAGCAAGGGCCGAAAGGGTAAGTAATGGTATCCTCTGGGTGAAATGCCCGGATCCGGCTTTCAGTTATAATTTGCATTTTTTTAAAACGGAGATTTTAAAAAAATACCGTAGGATACTTGGAGCGGGAGTTATTCGTTCTGTCCGGATTGTTACCGGTGAAATAGAAGACCCGCCGCAGATGGCGGATGAACTTTACCCGCGCAGAGTCGAGGAGCCGCGGGGGAAATTTATTTCTCCTCCGGAGATAAAGGAGGTAACAGATTCCGGGTTAAAGGAGGCGTATATTAGATTCTATAACCTCTGTAAAATAGTGGGAAAGAGTAACGGTGAGGTAGGCCTAATAAATTCTGAAGGAAAAGCCGGGATCGGGATGGAGAATAATAAGAAGGAGTGAAAGAGGATGTTTCTACACGTGGGCGGAAACACGGTTGTTGAGGGAAAAAAAATTATTGCCATTTTAAACCTGGAGAAAGGCTCCTGTTGTAAAAATTTGCTTAATAATAGCCAAAATAAACAGGTGGAAGATGTTTCAGAGGGAAAACCAAAAGCATTGGTCCTTACCGACGACCGGATTTTTATTACCCCGATCTCATCTTTGACCCTTAGTAAGCGCGCCAAACAATTTATTGTCTAGTTAAATCACCCAAGGCACAGTGAGGAGTAAAGGCAGGAGGTATAGGATTGCAGGAGGAAAAGAGAAGAGCAGCGGCCACCGATTATAACGCCGAACAAATTCAAATTCTTGAGGGGCTGGAGGCAGTACGGCGACGGCCGAGCATGTATATTGGCAGTACCGGTAGTCGCGGTCTTCATCATTTGGTCTATGAAGCCGTGGATAACAGTATTGATGAAGCCATGGCCGGATTTTGCGACCAGATCAAGGTGATTTTGCAAAAGGACGGTTCGGTGGTGGTGGAAGATAACGGCCGCGGTATCCCCGTTGATCTCCACGCCAAAGAGAAGCTTTCAGCTCTCGAAGTGGTTATGACCAAATTACATGCAGGCGGCAAGTTTGGCGGTGAAGGGTACAAAGTCTCCGGCGGGCTGCACGGGGTCGGCATTTCGGTGGTCAATGCCCTTTCCGCCTGGATGAAAGCGGAAGTCTGCCGGAACGGGAAATTATACCGGCAAACATACAAAAGGGGAAAACCGGATGCTCCCGTACAAGAGGTAGGCCCGGCGGAAGGTTTCGGGACCAGGATTACTTTTTTTCCGGACCCGGAGATCTTTGAAAACAGGGATTTCAGTATGGAAATTCTCTCGACGCGCCTGCGGGAACTGGCCTTTCTCAACCAGGGGATCCGGATTGACCTCCGGGATGAACGGGAAGATAAAGCCGTAACCTTTCACTATGAAGGGGGAATCGTCTCTTTTGTCAAACACCTGAACAAGACGAAAGAACCCGTGCACAAAGAGGTCGTTCATATCAAGAAAACAGTGGATGATAATATTATTGAAGTGGCGCTCCAGTATAATAACGGCTATATGGAGAATGTTTTTTCCTTTGCCAATAATATCAATACCCAGGAGGGAGGAACCCATCTCTCCGGGTTCCGGGCGGCGCTTACCAGGACGCTAAATGATTACGCCCGTAAGCATAATCTGTTAAAGGAAAATGAGCCCAGCCTCAGCGGAGAAGATGTCCGGGAGGGACTGGCCGCCGTCCTCAGCGTGAAATTGCGTTTTCCCCAGTTTGAGGGGCAAACCAAGACCAAGCTGGGTAATAGCGAAATGCGCGGCCTGGCGGAGTCAGTAATCAGCGAGGGTCTTTCTGAATTTTTGGAAGAAAACCCGGCGGTCGGGAAAAGGATCATTGAAAAAAGCGTCATGGCCTTGCGGGCCCGGGAGGCTGCGCGCAAGGCCCGGGAACTGACCAGAAGGAAAACGGCATTGGAGGTTTCTTCTCTCCCTGGAACCCTTGCCGACTGTACAATCAGAGACCCGGAACTGGCCGAACTTTATTTGGTGGAGGGTGACTCCGCCGGCGGCTCCGCCAAGCAAGGACGGGAGCGGAGATTCCAGGCGATCCTGCCGCTCAGGGGGAAGATCCTTAATGTGGAGAAAGCCCGTTTGCACAAGATCCTGAGTAATGAGGTCATCCGTATGATGGTAACGGCCTTGGGCTCCGGGATCGGTGAGGAGTTTGACCTGACGAAACTGCGGTACCATAAAATAATCATCATGACCGACGCGGACATCGACGGCGCCCATATCCGCACCCTTTTGCTAACCTTCTTCTACCGGTATATGCTGCCGTTGATTGAAAAAGGCTACATCTATATTGCCGTGCCCCCCTTATATATGGCTAAGAAGGGCAATAAGCAGAAGTACTGTTTTTCCGAGGAAGAGTTGCAGGAGGCCCTGGAAGAGATGGGGCGCCAGGGTGTTACTGTTCAGCGGTACAAGGGTTTGGGTGAGATGAACGCGGACCAGTTATGGGAGACGACGATGAATCCGGAAACAAGAACCATTTTACGGGTAACCATAGAGGATGCGGTGGCTGCAGATGAACTCTTTTCCACGCTTATGGGTGACAAGGTGGAACCGCGCCGTGAGTTCATTCAAGAACACGCCAGAGAAGTAGTTAACCTTGATATCTAGATCCAGCCGGAAGTGGAGGTAATAAAGTGGCGGAAGTAACAGAAGGAAGAGTCATCCCGGTCAAGATAGAACAAGAAATGAAACGTTCTTATCTGGATTATGCGATGAGTGTCATCGTCAGCCGGGCGCTACCCGATGTCCGGGACGGGTTGAAACCGGTACACCGGAGGATTCTTTATGGCATGTACGAGTCCGGGACAACCCCGGATAAACCCTTTAAAAAATCAGCCCGGGTGGTCGGGGATGTGATGGGCCGCTATCACCCCCACGGGGACAGGGCCATTTATGATACGATGGTCCGGATGGCGCAGGATTTTTCCTACCGTTATCCGTTGGTGCAGGGACAGGGTAATTTCGGTTCTATTGATGACGACCCGCCGGCGGCGATGAGATATACCGAAGCCCGCCTTTCCCACCTGGCCATGGAGATCCTGCGGGATATAGAAAAAGAAACCGTAGACTTTATGCCCAATTTTGATGAGAGCATGAAAGAACCGGTGGTCTTGCCGTCGCGCTTTCCTAATCTACTGGTTAATGGTTCATCAGGGATTGCGGTGGGGATGGCCACCAATATCCCCCCCCACAATCTGGGAGAGATCATCGACGGGGCCGTGCGGTTGATTGACGACCCGGAGACTGATGACGAAACCCTCTTTTCGATTGTGAAAGGTCCCGATTTTCCCACCGGCGGCTTAATCCTGGGCAAGGAAGGGATCCGTAACGCTTATCTGACCGGCCGGGGAAGTGTGATCATGCGGGCCCGGACCAGGATTGAGACGCTGAGCGGCGGAAAAACCCAGATCGTGGTGACGGAAATTCCCTACCTGGTGAACAAGGCGCGCCTGGTGGAGAAGATTGCCGAACTGGCCAGGGATAAGGTGGTCGAAGGTCTTACGGACCTCCGCGATGAATCGGATCGCTCAGGGATGAGGATCATTATTGAGCTGAAGAAAGAGGCCAATCCCCACGTTGTCTTGAATAAACTCTTCAAACATACACAGCTTCAAGATACCTTCGGCGTCATCATGCTGGTCCTGGTGGATAAGGAACCCCGCATTTTGACCCTCCGGGAGATGCTCCGTTACTACCTCGAGCACCAGGAAGAGATTGTGACCAGGCGAACCCGTTACGATCTTCGCCGGGCGGAGGAAAGAGCCCATATCCTCGAAGGCCTCCGGATCGCCCTGGATAATATCGATGCGGTCATCAACCTGATCCGCTCCTCCCGTACAGTGGAGAAGGCCCGGGAAGGGTTGATGAAGAATTTCGGTCTTTCGGAAAAACAAGCCCAAGCCATTTTGGATATGCGTCTCCAGCGCCTGACCGGTCTGGAAAGGGAGAAGATCGAAGATGAATACCAGGAGCTGCTCAAGACCATAGCCTACTACCGGGAACTCCTGGCGGACCGGAAGAAAATTATGGGCGTGGTCCGCGAGGAACTATTGGTCATAAAAGAGAAATTTGCCGACCCGCGGCGGACCGAGATTTTGCCCGGGGTGGAAGGGGATTTTTCCCCTGAAGAACTGGTGGCTGATGAAGATATCGTGGTCACAATTACCCATTTCGGGTATATTAAGCGCCTGCCGGTTACCACCTACAGAAGCCAACGCCGCGGTGGGCGGGGGATAACCGCGCTCCAAACCAAGGAAGAGGATTTTGTGGAGCACCTCTTTATTACCTCCACCCATGACTATGTGCTCTTCTTTACCAATGCCGGCCGGGTCTACCGGTTGCGGGGGTTCGAGATCCCGGAGGCTTCCCGTCAGGCCAGAGGGACGGCGATTATTAACTTGATCCCTGTGGAACCGGGGGAAAGGGTGGCCGCGGTCATTCCGGTCAAGGAATTTTCCGACAACCATTTCCTGGTGATGTGCACCAAAAAAGGGTTGGTAAAGAAAACGGCGCTCTCGGAGTATAAAACCGGAAGAAAAACCGGCCTCCAGGGAATCACCCTGGTTGACGAGGATGAACTGATCAATGTCCGCTTAACCGATGGGAAGAGAGAGCTGACGCTCGTAACGGAAAACGGACAATCGATCCGTTTCAACGAAACGGAGATTCGCACTACCGGCAGGGTTTCGCAAGGGGTCAAAGGGATCACCTTGCGCTCCGGGGACCAGGTGATCGGGATGGATGTGGTTAAAGACGATGCCGAACTGCTGGTCATTACCGAGTTTGGTTTTGGAAAAAGAACACTGCTCTCCCAATACCGGCAACAGGCCCGGGGCGGCATGGGCATCAAAACCCTGCGGCAAACGGAGAAAAACGGGAAGATTATCGGGGTGAAAGTGGTCTATCCCGAGCATGAGCTGATGCTGATCTCCGCCAACGGGGTGATCATCCGGGTGGCCGTTAAAGACATCCCGTCCCACGGCCGTGATACGCAGGGAGTAAAAATCATGAGCGTCAGGGATGAAGAACGGGTGGTGGCTCTGGCCAGGGTGGTCGGGAAAGAAGAAGAGAATGGAGAGTGAGCCGTGCTTTTTAAAAAGGTGATCCTGAATAATTTCGGCATATACCGCGAGACCGAGATTTCTCTGGACACCCCCTTCACCATATTGAACAGACGGGAAGAGTATGCAGGGAAGACCGTAATCGATGCCATCGTGGGAGTGCTCTTTGGGTGCCCTCCCGGCCGGCGCGGCGAGTTTTCCCGCTACGCCCCGTCTTCAGCCGGGGAGAAATTTTCCGCTTCCCTGTTTTTAACTACAGAAAACGGGAAGGAGTACTTGGTCGGTAAAGACTTTCGCCGGGAAGAACTGGAGGTCTTTCAGGAGGAAGGTTTCTCTCTGGCTCTTCTCTCCCCCACTAGCCTCATGGAGCTCCTTTATAGTGAATTGAAGACCCTGAACCCCATAGATTTTGAGGCGTTGTTTGTTTTTCATAAGGGTCCGGTCGAGATCATGTTGGATTCCCCGGTCCTGCGGGAGCAACTCAACAAGATCTTGAACCAGGGTGTTGACCGGGAGGCGGTTGAGGAGTTGCTCGCGGCTTCCCCGGCGGCAGCTACGGCGATAAAGACAGAGGCCAGCGCGGATCCGCAAGCACCCGGAGAAACCGGTGCGGATTCCGGGGGTGCCGGTATCACGGGTACCACTCGTGCTGAAGAACCGGAGACGGTAGAGGCGGCGCGTTTGGCACTGGAGGGGATACAAGTCCGGCGGCAGGAACTGCAAGAGAAAATCGATGAACTCTCGCGCCAAAACGCGCGCCGTCATGAACTGGAGGTAGAACTGGCGCGGGTTAAAGAGGAAAGGGAAGGGCTGGCTGCTTATGAACCGTTTGTGACCGATGGTTCCCAGCTCACGGTGGAAGAATTATCACGCCAACTGACCACCATTGAACTGGAAAGGAAGTACCTGGAGGAGAAGGTTAGAGAAAAACGGGACAGTGATGAGAGCGTGCAGCGGGAGATCCGTCTTCTCCAGGAGAAGATCGGGGCTTTTCCCCAAGAATATATGGATCCGGGATTACAGGACGAAGTAAAAGGTTTGGTCCGGCAGAAGGAGGAAAAGCTCCAACTGCTGCGCCGGTTGGAAGAACAATTAAAGATCTACAGTGGCAGGAAGGGGCTCTTGGGTTTAGGGGGGCGACGGGCGGAGACTACAGAGCTTGAAGAGAAGATCAGCCGCCAACTGGATGAGATCTCCGGGATCAAAAACCGGCTTAATACACTTCTTAACGGGAAGCCGGCTGAGGATTTTCTGCAGGAAGTGGAATTACAAAAGAAATACCTGGCAGACCTGGCCAAATTGAAAAAAAACCCGGTGACCACCGGGGAAGAGATTGATTACGAAGACCAGCTCGGGGAACTTCTCCGGCGGGAGGAAGAGATCCGCGGGAAACTGCAGGATCTTCTGGCGCAAGCCGGTTCCGAAGAGTATGATGAGATCAAAGAGAAGGTTAAGCGCTTAAGCCTTTTGAAAAAACGGGAGAAGGAATTGGAAAGCGAGATTGCGGCGAT
>DUNX01000144.1 GCA_012839115.1 Bacillota bacterium | reverse complement strand
TATAACACGCGTCGCATCCAAAAACGTTTGGGTTATCTTAGCCCCATCGAATGGCTTAATTGCTATCATGAACTGGTTTCAGAAAGTGTCGCTTAATGAAATGTCCGGAAAAGTGTTGACTTCCCAAGGAAGATGAAGTAAGCATTGCCAAAGAGGTATATTCGGAAATGCTGGCATTTAAGGAAAAGTCGGAGCAGGAGATGGAGAAAGCCGAATTGGCAATTGCGAAGTCCAACGTAAAAAAGAAAAATGTGAGCCAAGCCCAGGATTTACTGGAAAAAGCCCGTTTTTACTATGAAATCTATGATTATCTGGATGCATTTCGTTTTGCTGAAGCTTGTAACCGGATCCTTAGCAAGTAGAAAGTCAGTATTCGTATTCAGATGGGAAGATTCATCTTCCCATCTGAATACTTAACATGTGGGGGTAGAAAATGAAAAAGAAACCGAAGAAGGAATTCCTCCCTATGTTAATTAGTTTTGGGGCATTGGTTGTGCTTTGGAAATTGGTCTCCGTTATTATTGGCCCCGGTACGGTCGCTCCTCCTGAAGAAGTGCTTAGCTATTTCTTTAGTTACCCTTTTGGTTCCGAAAGACTGGCGGGGTTGGGGATTGGCGGTTCCGGCAGTATCGGGCCTCATATCATTAGCACGGTAATTCGATATTTAATCGGGGTTTTAGTTGGGATAACTGTAGGCGTTTTACTTGGGCTGGCTATGGCATACAGTAAACGGCTACGCGAATTCCTGGAACCACCTTTTGAAGTTCTCAGAACCATACCACAAATGGCGCTAGTTCCTTTTTTTGTGATGTGGATTGGTCCCAAACCTATGGCGCAAATTCTTATGATTATTTTTTATTCCATTCTCATGCTGGTAGTTAATATTTTAAATGCAGTAGATAATATTCATCCCGACACGATTAATTTTGCGAGAACACTTGGGGCCAATAGGAAACAAGTATTTACAACAATTGTCGTGCATGCAATCCTACCGGAATTAACTGGTGGTATAAGGGTTGTACTAGCTTTTTCTTGGGGACTTGAAGTAGTGTCCGAGCTCGTGGGTACTTCTAAAGGGCTGGGTATGGTTATACAGTTCTTAATTCCAGTACTTTTGTCAGGCGGGATTATCGCGATTGTTTTATGGATTGTTTCCATAGCGCTTATTTTTGACGCTGTGTTTATGCATATAGCCCGCCGGATGACCCGTTGGATGCCTGAACAATACTGACAATTAGAATAATTAAAGGAGGAAGCTGTTATGACGGCTCGTATTGTTGAGACAAAAATTAAATTGCCTGTAGCTAACACCGTTCAACTACCTTTATTTGAACAAAAAGATTATCAAGCACGGATTCAATTAGTATTGGATCGAATGAAAGATGAAGGTTACGATGTTCTTATGGTTTATGGAGACCGGGAACACTTTGCTAACTTGTTCTATCTAACCGGATATGATCCAAGGTTTGAAGAATCTTTATTTATTATTGACTCTGATGGAGAAAGCATCTTGCTGGTCGGAAATGAAGGTTGGGATTATTCGGAAGTTAGCCCGCTAAAACCCAAAAAAATCTTATATCAACCATTTAGTTTGCAGGGTCAACCGCGGAACTCTAGTCCATCATTGAAATCAATATTCGAAAAGATGGGCTGTAAGTCTGGGAAAAAAGTAGGGGTTGTCGGCACAAAATATTTCTCCGATATGGAATTTGATAACCACCGTTTTTATTCGGATATTCCCAGTTTTATTATAGATGAGATTCGTTTGTTGGTTGGAGCGGATAATGTCATAAACGCGACCGCTATGTTTGTGGATGGAGAGACGGGCTTACGCCATAACTTGAGCGCGAAGGAAATTGCCCTTTTCGAAGCCGCCGCCAATAATGCTTACATCGGTTACTATACCATGCTAAAATCTTTGACCCCTGGTGTGACCGAAGCCGAAGTAGCAAGGAACGTCCGGTTTGATGGGACCTTGCCCTTCTCCTATCACCTGGTTGTCAGTTTTGGGCGACAAGCCAAATTGGGGCTGGCTAGTCCAACCGATTGGAACCGGCTGAAGATTGGTGACTATGTTAGTATTAATTATGGAATCTGGGGAGCGAATTTTGCCAGGTCCGGAATGGCTTTGCATGATTCACGGGATCTACCAAAGGAAGCTGAAAATATTCTGGATGATTTTTACAAGCCCTATTTTTTGGCGTTAGCAAAATGGTATGAGATTATCGCCGAAGGTGTTACCGGCGGAGAAATATATGAATCAGTCCGGTTTATGGTTGAGGATAAAAAGTTTGGCGTTACCCTAAACCCCGGTCATTTAATTCACTTCGACGAATGGACTAATTCGATAATCAGTAAAAACTCGAAAAAAAGGTTATCTTCGGGTGTCGCTTTACAGTGTGACATCATAGCGAATCCAGGGAAACCTTATTACGGAGTCCATGCCGAAGACGGAGTTGTTATCGCAGGGGCGGAACTTCGCAAAAAATTGGCTGATGAATATCCGGAAACATACCGGAGGATTTTAGCCAGGCGCGATTTTATGGAAAAAAATCTCGGAATTAAGCTTGATCCGTCAGTGTTGCCGATGTCAGATATCCAAGGTGTTGTCTTTCCTTACATGCTTGATACTTCAATAGCATTGAGAATTGAAAAGTAGTGTGGATTTCATAGGTTACTAAAAAGATGAAACTCGCGTAAAAGCGAGTTTCATCTTTTTTGGAAGGAGGTTAATCGCCCGGACCCGGAGTTTCTTCTGGCTTTGCCTGCAATAAAGACGCGATCTCCTTTGCCGGCATGGGTTTATAGAAATAGTAGCCTTGCATATAGTTGCACCCGATTTCTTGCAAATACAGAAACTGGTCCCTTGTTTCAACACCCTCCGCCAGAGTTTCCATGCCAAGGTTCTTGGCGAGCTGAATGATGCTTTTAATGATCGACCTGTCTTTCTGAGACCCGGAAGATATGCCATGAACAAAGCAGATATCGATCTTCAGCAAGTCAATGGGGAATGTTCTTAGCCGGTCGAATGAGGAAAAACCCGTACCAAAATCATCGATGGCGATAGATACGCCAAGCTTTTTGAGTTCTTCAAGGCGTTGCAGAATAACGGTATCTTCATCAAAAGCAATGCTTTCGGTAATCTCAATCTGGATATTGGCGGCATTCGTTCCTGTATCTCTTAGTATATTGTTAATCTTATTGGCAATATCATCGTCCCGCAATTGTTCGATCGATAAGTTTATTGACATCGAGAAATCTTCATGGAATCTATCTTGGAATACTTTGAGCTGTTCGCAAGCGGTCTGAAAAACCCACAAGCCAATTGACCGGATCAGTCTGGTTTGTTCCGCCATTGGGATAAAAACATCTGGGGTGACCAGCCTATATTTTTTATTATTCCAGCGTAAAAGCGCTTCAAATCCGGTTATTTTTTGCGTATCTGCTTTTACCTGGGGTTGATAATGCAGGAATAATTCTTTTCTCTCAAGCGTTCTATATAACTGGTTTGTCAACTCCATTTTTTTAATGGTATCCTCTTTAATGGAGGAAGTGCAATAAACACATTGGTTTTTCCCTTTGCTTTTTGCTATATCCATGGCTATATCAGCATTTTTGATTAAAGTCTCCGCATTCAATCCATCCTCAGGATATACCGCCACACCAATACTGGCGGTAATAAAATACTCAATATTCTGAAGTGAGATGGGGGTTTGGAAGACTCTCATGATTCTGCCGGTTATTCTATGCAGGTCTTCCAGATTGCTTATGTTGGAAACCATGATCAGGAATTCATCCCCGCCAAATCTCGCAATAGCATCCTCTTCCCGTATACAGGAAGAAAGTTGCCTTGCTAGTAACCTTAACACTTGATCGCCAAATGAATGTCCCATTGTGTCATTTATTGACTTAAAAGAGTCCAGGTCAATCAAGATCACGCCGATTAGACATACTCTTCTTCTTGCCGCATGGATTGATTTGTTCAGATAATCTATAAACCACTCCCGGTTATGAAGCCCGGTTAAGGAATCATAATAAGCCATCTGGTATAGTTTTTTCTCCGATTCCTCAAGGTTCTTTCTTTGGTTGTCTATTTTCTCAATATAGGCGGCTGTTTTCTTTTTATAAGAGTTTATAAGCACTATGATTAAGAGCACGCTCAAGTAAGAGATAACACCAGGTAATGCTTGGGCTGTTTTTTGCTGGATCATAAAACCTGTGGAGGAGAAGATGCTCCCTGCATTTAGCAGAAGGGCGGTAATATATCCCGGTTTGTTTTCCGTTAGCACTAAATAGATAGCGATGAACACCTGTAACTGGGTAATAATCCCTTGAAAGGCGGCGTTCGACAAACCGCCTATGGTGACCATACTGTTGCTTGTTGAAGAAATAACCTGCATGAGGGATAAAACAACATACAGGGTAGCACTGATAATAATCCGTATATAGCTGGTTCTTTCTTTAACAGGCCTAGAAACAATGAAACCATATTTTTCTATGGCATGGTAGATCGCGATGATTGGGATGAGCAAAATAATCGGCGCCATTTGCGGCAGTTGGGCAAAGAAATTGCCCAGCAACACATCGGTGATGGAGGCAAGAATCAAGGCGCCGGCAAAAGACAGAAAAATGATCCGGGACTGCATTTTTATGTTGTGTTCTGATGATTTTCTACCCCATTGCCGTACTAGTATTAACCCGGTAACAGCATAGCCGATATAGTAAGCCCTGAATATCCAGTCCCATATGTTATGCTCGGCTATGGTCTTCACGTTAACCCAACCGAATTCTGTACGCTGCAGGTTATATGGATTTGGGTTTAAGCCGGACGGGATGGCAAAGGCGAGGAGGCAGATGATAGCTGGGAGATACAGGAAGATGTAGAACCACCATTTTTTAAGCAGAGTTTTTTTACCGGTGATAATTAAAAAAAAGTGAAGTGTGATGGCATATACTGTCCCCCAACCAACGGCCGAAACATGCCGCCAGGTATTACAGGTGGCGGCATCGGGCGCAATGTTGGCAAAGGCCAGTCCCACCGACCAAAAATTGATTGCGATGATCATAGCAAAAAAACACCGGTTGCCGGGGGCCTTAGGATTATTCAGCAATACTAATACCCCGCTGACCATTGAGACAATGCACACGGAAAAGAATAATATGGAAAATAGTGCTGGATATGACATGGTCTATTACCTCTTTACAAGTACGCTATAGATACGGAGGCCGTACGTGCGTGAGAAAACCCGCACGGTGGCGGCTATGGACCAACATTGTAGCTATATTATAACATAGAAATCTCAAGCATAAATATTCAAGTTAGGCACCCAGGGCGTCGGATTATTCGACGAAATTTGGTACCAGGCAAGGAAAAGGG
>DUNX01000076.1 GCA_012839115.1 Bacillota bacterium | reverse complement strand
TAAGCATTGCCATGATGGTAAAAAACGAAGAAAAATACTTGCAGGAGTGCCTGGAAGCGCTCCAGCCTCTAAGAGAAGCGGTGGATTCCGAGTTGATAATTGTCGACACCGGTTCGGAGGACAGAACTGTAGAAATCGCCCGGCAGTTTACCGACAAGGTTTATTTTCACCAGTGGAATAATGACTTTGCCGCCATGAGAAACAAAACCATTGAATATGCCACGGGGGAGTGGCTCTTGATTTTGGACGGGGACGAAATTTTAGCCGATGCCAGGGGGGCCATCCGTTTCCTGAAATCTCCGGACAGCAAAAAATATAAGACAGGTATTTTTAAATTTCGCAATACCACTAGGCTGGATGATGAATCCGCATATTTTACATGCTATCTCCCCAGGCTGTTTAAAAATGATAATTTTTCATACAAAGGTTCCATTCACGAGCAGCCCCAGTTTAAGAACCCTATTGTTGAAATACCCGGTGAAATAATCCACTACGGCTATCTTTCCACGGATAAGGAGCTGATGGAGTACAAATTCCGGCGCAATGTCGGCATCCTGAAGGAGGAGTTGGCAAAGAATTCGGAAAATTCTTATTACTGGTTTCAGCTTTCCCAGTCTTACGGGATGTATCAGGATTATGAAAACGCTTTAGAAGCGGCCCTTAAAGCCTACCAGACCGCCTGCCGTAATAACGAGGATTTGGCAGATCGCATGTATATCTACGACCAGTTGGCCCTTTGCTACCTGTGGAATAAAAGGTATGAAGATGTGGAAGCCACCTGCCGGGAAGCCCTGAAAATAAAAAAGGGTTATCTCGACATACATTATTACCTGGCGGAAGCACAAAGAGCCATGAGTAAAGACAGGGAGGCAATAAAAAACTATCGCGAATATCTAAGGCTGTATCTGGACGACAGCTACCAGATGGACGTTACCATGTCGAATAAGACGGCGGGAAAGCATGAATATGTCTGTTTATATCTTTGCATGCTGCACCATAAGCTAAGAGAAGATGAAGCGGCGCTCCGCTATGCTAAAAAAATCAGTTCGGAAAAAGTTTTCTGCCAGGCCATCCCGCAGATTGGTGAAATCTATGCTGACAGCGGTAAGTTTACCAGGCTCCGGGGATTCTATCAGGAAAAAATAGAGGACAGTGAAGATACTGTTGTTGATATCTTTTTTACCGCTTTGGAAAATACTTTGTTGAAGGTTAAGGATGATGACAGGCGCGCAAGAATAATTGAATTATTTACTGCCGCAAGGGACAGCTATGCCCTCTTGTACAGGGTAAAGCAGCTTGTTTTGCAGGATAAGAATGAAATGCCCAAAGAGTTATATGAGGCTGTAAAGGATATAGACTACCTTAAACTGCCGGTCTTTTTTGCCGATATTTTATACTGGTTCATAAAAAACAAGCATGAGTTGAGGGAGATAACCGGCCGGTTCCGTTTACCCCTGATTCAAAGCCATTTTGCTTATCTTGCACAAACGCACAAAAACTTTTCAGAGGAAGCCGTTGCCTACCTGCAGGCATCCCCGCAAGCCGCTGATTTGGATACCGCCAAAGTAAATAAAGAGCTGGCCAAGACAATACTGCTTGCCGATAAATGTAATAAGGAACAGTACAGGTATGCCCTGGAGAGATACCTTGCGGAAGGGACTTATTATCTTGCCCGGGTCTACAACCCGCTTTTATTGGAAAAGGGCCGGGTCGGCGATTTTATGTGTGACGAAGATGCCTT
>DUNX01000075.1 GCA_012839115.1 Bacillota bacterium | reverse complement strand
ACGGTGGCGGCTATGGACCAACATTGTAGCTATATTATAACATAGAAATCTCAAGCATAAATATTCAAGTTAGGCACCCAGGGCGTCGGATTATTCGACGAAATTTGGTACCAGGCAAGGAAAAGGGGGCATGATACCGAATCAGTATTTATTCCCCGGAACAAATAATCCGACAAAAAAGCGAAGATTAATATGACGGGCTATTGTCATATTATTAGTTGTATAATTCGAATTGGCGATAACGGATGATAAGACGAAGGATATAGCGTGGCTAGGGGGGTGAATAGATGAGTAATAACTGGCAGGTTTACAAGATTATCAACTTTGACAGCAGCAAGAAATGGGAAGGGCCATTGTCAGACGACGGCTATTCATTGTTTGGCATACATGACCGGGAGGGCAGGCAGTGCATATTGGCGCCCAAGAAGGACTGGGTTGGCTGTATACGGCACGGGAGCAATATGCTGGAATGGTCAGCCGGGAAAAAACCGGTGAAAAACAGTAAATTACATATAAGCGCCGGTATAAAGAACTCATCATATGTCTCACAAGTCAGCGATGATTATTATATCCTCTCAAACACAGGGCTCAACCAGATCCTTGGGATAGACCTCAAAAAAAGCAAGGCGGATGTTCTCATAGATCTAAACAAGCATGAAGTGGATTCCCCGGCAAATTGTATCGTCGACCGGGAGGGCAACATATGGATTAATAACCCCGGCAAAAACCGGCTATGGCAATTCAATAAAGAAGGCGAGCTAATCAGAACCTTTGGCAATGAAAGCGAATGGCAGTATTCACTGGAGTGCTCTTATGATTGCCTGGTGTTGAGTGAGATATATGATTTAAAATGCGGCGCCGATGGCAATATCTATTTTCTCGAAGGAAACAGGTTTTGCTTGCGGATGATTGACCTTGCCGGAAAAAAGGTCAAAACAGTGGCCGGAAATGGCAAAAACGGCTATACCGGCGACGGGGGGCATCCTTTATCGGCAACATTCGGGAGTAAAAAAAGCGGGAAATCCGATGGACCATGGGCTTTCTGTATTGACGAAGAAAACAACATCTATGTTGGAGACACGCAAAACCATGTGGTGAGGATGCTTGACCGGAAGAGCAATACTTTGCAAACCATTGCGGGAGGAGCAGAGTATAAGGTTAAGTTAAGAAACAGTTGTACGATAAGGAATCCTTATGAACTGATGCTTCCATCAATATGCTGGATGGATTATTGCCAAGGGATGCTCTACATCTCCGACCTGATTGGAGACTTGATTGTTCTAGTTAAGAGTTAAGACAGAAAAATAGTCCAAATGGACGATGCGCCACGCGGAAACCCGCTTTACAATTAAATGGTAGACGGGTTTTTTGTTTTCCGGAGATCGCTCCGCAGGACTGAAGAGGCCTGCATATTGGCTCAGGCTTGGATAATAAAGCCTAAAACTGGGATAAAAGGAGTGTGTCAATGATGAAAGGCATTGCCATCCAAAAGTGGTTTTGAGTTTGGTCCTGTTTTTAGCCTTCATCATGGCTGGCTGTGGCCGGAGCGGCATAAACGGCGGCGGATCGAGCTGGAAAACCGCTGATCCCTTTCCAAAACAGGTTGTTACCAATATAGAACAATGGATCGACCGTATATTTAACCACCCCACCACCGAAACCGAGCTTGTTGCTTATTACGACTACATGAAAGAAATAACGGGGTGCAGTGATGCCAATCAGTGGCCGGAATGCGTGAAGGAAGCGACGTTATATATCACTATTCCAGACATTGGCGGTCGCCTTCTAGTAGCCGCAGTCGAATATAAGCTGGTTTCAGATGTTGTACTTTTTGAATACACCAATTGGTATCAGCCGAACAGTACGTTAAGTATTACTCTCAGCGAGATCAATGAGACATCGGTTACAAATTCGCTTAGCTGGAGCATAAATCTGTCCGGGGGATATGACCCGTTTGGCACTATTGGCGCATCGATAACCAGGGAATCCTCGAAAACAGTAACTACCGCCAAAGGGATTGAAGTAGCCACCAGTTATGACTTAACCGAGTATGATCAGAGCAAACTGTACAAAGTGGTCCTGGTGGGTGATTACGTTTATATCCGGTATCACTTTCGTATACTGGGGGTAACTGCATTACCAGATAGATGGAATACTGATGGAAACGGCTATATTGGCTGGTTTGACGTAATCAAGGTGCGCCAGGACAGTCTGACCGTAAAACTGGTTCATAAAACAGATTAAAAAACATACCGGTTTTTACGCACGTGCAACGAATTATTTCGTCTCCCTGCTGTTTACAGGGAGGCGTTTTTTTATGCAAAATAATTATATGGAGTGCAGATTCACTATTCATTGCCGGTTGATTTTATGTCAGAAAAAGGTGTATAATTGAATAAACATTAATTACGAAAAATTATAAGAGTCGATTAAAAAACATGAGTAAGGTTCGAACGGGCCGTAAAGATATGGCTTCCAAATTTCGTGAACCGCATTACTATAGCGACCGGCTCAGAAGGAAACTGAACGGGCTTTGTTCCGCGCGAACCACTGTTGTTGAAGCCCTATCCGGTTATGGCAAGACAACAGCGATCCGGGACTTTTTCGCCGCCCGCCCGGCTAAGAGTGAGCCGGTTTTTTGGTTTACCGCCACCGGTGAAACGCCGGCCGCCGGTTTCGAGCGGCTTTGCCTTACCATTGCCCGGATCGACAGCCAGGCGGGAAACCGCCTTCTGGCCATTGGACTGCCCGATGCGGCAACCATTGGGGAAGCCGGTGACGCGCTGCGGTCGATTGATTGTACGCACCAAACGTATTTGGTGATAGATAATTACCAGCATTTGCAGGCTGCTTTACCGCCCGCCTTTTTAGGTGCTCTTCTGGAGCATGGCGGGGAAGGATTGCATATCATCATTATTACGCAGCCCTTGAAGGATTATTTGCCTAACGAAAATACCAGCCGTGATTTTTTGCACATTACCGCCGCCGACCTAAGGTTGGATGCTGCCGACATCCAACGTTACTACAGTCAAGCCGGTTTGAGTCTTACCCCCGAAGAAGCCAAGACGGTCGAATGCTCCACCGGGGGCTGGATCATCGCTGTTCATTTGCAACTTCGCGCTTTTCGGGAGACCGGAGTTTTTTGCGACCGGACCGTGGTCCTGGATCTTCTGGAACATTTGGTCTGGGAGCGTCTGACTGCGGCGCAACAGGCATTACTCTTGCGCCTGTCGCCATTTACGGTCGTCACAATGCAACAGGTTGGCGACCTTTCCGGCTGTGATGAGACACCCGAGTATGCCTGGGCCGCGCTGGATTGCCCGTTTGTTCATTTTGACCCGGCCGGACGGCGTTATGAATTCCACCGGGTCTTCACTGACCTTCTGGCCAAGAAACGCGCTGAACGCGGCAGTGCCTTTGAATGCGAGTGTTGGTCAAGGGCGGGGGATTATTGCCGGAACAAGGGCGAGACCGCCCAAGCCCTGGATTTCTACTTCCGGATTGGCGACTATGAGAAGATGCTCTCCCTGGATCTTGCCAAGTTGATTTTGGAAAGGATCGGGACCGTGCCTTTTGCACAGATCGCAAGCAGGATCGCGGCCAACTGCCCGCCGGAGACTAAAAAGAGACATCCTCTCTCCCTCCTGCAAATAGCCTGGGCGCTCCTGACTGCGGGTATGGACGAAGAGTATGGTGCGCTAATGGAAGAATTACGCTTGATGCTGGACGCAAATGAAGGGGAAGAAGCCTCTTATTTGCAGGGTGAGTGGCTGCTCTTATCCTCATTCAAGGATTACCCCTGCCTGCAGAAGATGACCGAGACGCTAAGAAAAGCCGCGACGTTCTTTCAAGGGCGGCGCTCACGGGTGATCCTGCCCGCTGTTCCCTGGTGGTTTGGCAATCATTCACCCTTTTCGGTATTCCATATACAGCCCGGCCAGGCCGATCAGGAAGCCGGCTTGCTTGAGGAGTATATTACCATCTATGCAAGACTGACCGGTGGCCATGGAAGCGGCGCGGATGCGCTCTTCCGGGCGGAACTCGCCTATAACCGGGGAGACCTGAAAGAAGCGGAGATCTTTGCCCACAAAGCCGCGTATCTGGCCGACCGTCACCAGCAAAGCACAATCTTCTTAGGGGCTATGCTGCGCTTGGCCGAAATAGCGCTCCATAAGGCCGATGCCGCCGGTTGGCAGCGGGCTGTCAGTTCCATGGACCGGGCTACCTCCTTCGCCAGGCAGGGCATGTTTGTGACGCAATCGGTGATCGAGATCGCCCGTGGCGTATTACTGAACGAACTGCATAACCAGGCGAACATAGCCGATTGGCTTAAAAAAGGGGAGTTGTTTGGGGAGCAGTTACTACCGGAGATGATCGACAACGCCTTGTTTGTGTACCTTAGTTACCTGATGCACAAGGGAGAGTATGCCCAGCTCGTTGGAACCGCGCAGGCCTTCCATAACGAAGCTGTACTCGTCCACCTCTTCCGGGAACTCGTTTTCTCCTTAACTGTGGCCGTCGGCGAGTTAGAGCTGGATAACCCAAGCAAGGCCGCTGTATATGTAAAACGTGCAATCGCCGCGGCTGTCCCTGACAGATTGCTTTTCCCATTGGCTTCTTATACCTGGCTCCTCCGGGGGTTGACGGAAGACCTAATCACCAAGGAATACCCGGCGCTGTTGCAGAAGTTTACAGAGATTAAGCAACGATATTTATCGGGCTGGACTGTATTACACCGGGTTATCTATACAGACGTCCTGCTCTTTAGTTTATTATCCCCCCGCGAACAAGAGGTGGCCAAACTAGCGGCCGAAGGGTTGAGGAACAAGGAGATCGCGGCCAGACTCAAGGTGACGGAAAACACCGTCCGGGCCCACCTGCGTGTCATCTTCCAAAAACTCGAGATTGACCGCCGCGCCAAACTGGCGGAAAAATTACGGAACAGTAAGACACAGTGATAAGATAGGGAACGGTTATGTGTCCCACAAGACAGGCGCAAGACAGGGACACAAGGATATCCCTTGATGGAAGACTAGGCATCGGCGATATCGTGATCCCGGCGTATAGCGTATGGTGACGGCGCCAGCAGGAATATAGCAACCGGGGATTTAAAAGATGATTGTTGGGAAAAAGTATATCCCGATAAGAAATTGTCATCAATAGTCAAATCCATAACGAAAAGTATTTGCCAGGTTCCCCGCAGATTATTTTGAAAACACTTGAGACGGGTGAGACGGGAGACGGTTCTGCGATAATAAACATATAGGATGAAAGCAAAGGAGTACCATAAGATGCCACCTAAAAAGAACTCCGCACCAATGAGCGATGAAGAACTGCAAAAGAAGACGGCTGGTGAACCTAAGCTGCATAACGCTCCAATTACTCTTGTGGAATACGATCTGGGTTGGCCTGCTCTATTTGCCCGGGAAGCAGACCGTATCCGTTCCGTGCTTGGCAGCAAAGCATTGCAAATTGAACATGTTGGCTCAACCTCGGTGCCAGGGCTTTGTGCCAAGCCAATAATTGATATAATGTTGGTTGT
>DUNX01000074.1 GCA_012839115.1 Bacillota bacterium | reverse complement strand
GGCCGCTGATCGCTGTTGAGGGGAACACCGCCCGCCACTAAAAATTTATAAAGATTCTTCCGGGCATCGGCCGGATCAGGAAGGGCTGTCCTTAACAACCAGATATTCGGCTCATCGTTATAACCGCGGTAGAGTTTCATGGGGAGGAATTTTTCCGGATCCGGATTGGGGTGGTAGGGCGACTGCCAATCATTAAAATTACCCGTCACATAGACCCGGGCTGCCCGGGGATGGAAAAAACCGAAGAGGGTGGTCCCGTCAAGCAAATAATGGACGCCGAGTAATGAAACGGCGCCCTGGCCACTGACATCCGTATCGGGGAGATAGAGGTTTTTCCCGGCGATCCCCTGGATCTCCTCATAGACTTCCCTGGTGGAACCGGCGGGTTTTTCCGGTTTGACCGGGTAGATCTCTTCGTGGCGGGCCACGGTCCAGATCTCCCTGCCGAAATTCTGCCCGTAGCAGCGGACGAATCTCTCCCGGACCCGCTTTTCTCCCTGCCGGTCGGCAAAGGAAAAGCAGAAGTAGTTCCGCCGGAGCGTAAATTGGAAGACCGGGCCGTAATCATCCCAGCCGCTGGGATAAACCTCATGGACCGCCCCTTCCTGTTGGGGAAACCAAAAAAGTAAAACCGGGTTGGTAAAACCTAATTCCTGCGGGGCATGAACCTTAACCTGATGCATCTCCCTTTTCTCCTCATACAGCTTTATTTGCGTAGATCCGCAAATAAAGTATGCCCCGGTTAACCCGGTTTCAGTTATCCCGGTTTTAGATCCCGGTTTTGTTTATTCCGGTTTCGCGCACACGCGCGCAACTTATCCCGGTTTTATTCATTTCAGTTATTCACTTGTCCTTGTTTCATTTATCCCTCCAGAAACTCGCCAGCTGAGCTTCATCCCATAGGATCACGGACTTGTCTTTGCGACGACATCCAGGCATTTCGGGCATAATCCGGGATGTTCCGGGCTTGCGCCCACTTTTGGATGGTAAACCCAGCACCGCTGGCATTTGTCGCCCAGGGCTTTTTCCACCTGGACCCCCAACTGATCCCCGTCGCTAGATTCTGTATCCACCTGGGAAACAATGAAGAGGGTGGCCAGGTCCTTCTGGAAATAAGCCACCAGTTCCTGCAGAGCAGGAGGTACCCTCAACAGCACCCGGGCTTCCAGCGAACTCCCGATTAACTTGTCGGCTCTGGCCTTTTCCAGCGCCCGCGCCACTTCCTCCCGGATCTTCATAAACCGCTCCCAGCGCTCTTCCAAGGCCGGGTCCAGGTACTCATCGGTAAACCCGGGCCAGGAGACCAGGTGAACGCTCTCCTCCTCCTTGTATTCAGCGGGCATATGCCGCCAGATCTCCTCGGCGGTATGCACCAAGACCGGGGCGATCATTTTCACCAGGTTACGCAGGACGATAAAGAGCACGGTCTGGGCGGCCCGCCGGCTCCGGCTATTGGCCGCCATTGTATAGAGGCGGTCTTTGATCACATCCAGATAAAAGGCGCTTAAGTCAACGGCGCAGAAGTTGTGGACCGCATGGTAAATATGGTGGAATTGGTAATTTTCATAGGCATCCGCCACTTTACGCAGGAGTTTCTCCATTTTCAACAGGGCCCAGCGGTCCAGTTCTGTCAAGTCCTTGTAAGCCACCGCGTCCTCCGGTTTAAAATCGTACAGGTTCCCCAGGAGGAAACGGGCGGTATTCCGGATCCGCCGATAGACTTCGGCCAGTTGTTTAAGGATGTTCAGGGAAAGCCTGATATCGGCCTGGTAATCCGAGGAGGCCACCCAGAGCCGGAGGATGTCGGCGCCGAAATCCTTAATGATTTTCTCCGGCGCCACCACATTCCCCTGGGACTTGGACATCTTGCGCCCATCCTCGTCCACCAGAAAACCGTGGGTCAGAACTGCGCGGTACGGCGCCTGGCCGGTTACCGCCACCGAAGTCAGGAGGGAAGATTGGAACCAACCCCGGTGCTGGTCGCTGCCTTCCAGGTAGAGATCGGCCGGCCAGGAAAGCTCCGGCCATTGGGTTAGGACCGCCAGGTGACTGGAGCCGGAGTCGAACCAGACATCCATGATATCCTTTTCTTTGGTAAAGGTTTTGCCGCCACAATCCGGACAAGCAAAATCCGGACCCAGGATCGCCGCGGCTTCGTACTTGAACCAGGCATCCGAACCCTCCCTGGCAAAAAGCTCTTTCACCCTGGTGATGGTCTCATCGTTAATCACCGGTTTTTCACAGACTGAACAGTAAAAGATGGGGAGCGGTACCCCCCAAACCCGCTGCCGGGAGATACACCAGTCACTCCTTTGCTTAACCATATTGGCGATGCGCTCTTCCCCCCAGGCCGGGATCCACCGCACCTCACCGATGGCCCGCAGAACCTCCTCCCGGAAGCCGTCGATGGAAGCAAACCACTGGGGCGTAGCCCGGAAGATCACCGGATTCTTGCATCGCCAGCAATGGGGGTACTGGTGCATAATCTTGCCGGCCTGCAGCAGGCTTCCGCCGGTCTTCAGATCGTCAATCAAAACCTGGTTGGCCGCTTCCAGTTTCATCCCGGCATACCTGGGAACTTCAGCAGTAAACTCTCCTATCGCCGAAACCGGTGAGAAGATCCGTAAGTCGTATTTAATGCCGACTTCGAAGTCTTCCAGCCCATGGCCGGGCGCGGTATGAACGCACCCGGTACCTGTCTCCAGGGTGACATGCTCACCCAGGATCAAGGGGGAGTTCCAATCCATGAAGGGATGCCGGCACTGGACTCCTTCCAACTCCGCCCCGCGGAAGGTTTCCCCGGCGGTCAACTCAATACCGGTTTCTTTGGCAAAGTCAGCCAATAGTTCGCTGGCCACCAGGTACCGGTCGTCACCGGCGCGGGCCAGGGTGTATTCGTAATCGGGGTGGAGACAGATGGCCAGGTTCGCCGGGAGCGTCCAAGGGGTGGTGGTCCAGATCACCACATAGGTCCGGTCTTCCGGGAGCACCCCTTTCCCGTCGACCACCGGAAAACGCACATAGATGGAGGGCGACTCCCGATCCTTATACTCAATCTCTGCTTCCGCCAGGGCCGTTTCACAGGAGGCACACCAGAAAACCGGCTTGAGGCCCCGGTAAATATAGCCTTTTTTCGCCATTTCCCCGAAGACCTCAATCTGTTTTGCCTCATATTTTGGGAAAAGGGTCATGTAGGATTCAGGCCACAAACCCCAGACCCCCAAGCGTTTAAACTCTTCTTCCTGGATGGAACGGTATTTTTCCGCGTAGGCGCGGCACTTTTCCCTGAATTCCAACGGCGCCAGTTCGTGCCGGTTAATCCGGCTTTCCTTAATCACCTGCTGCTCGATGGGCAAACCATGGGTATCCCAACCGTGCACCATCGGCCCGTAATACCCCTGCATGTTCCGGAATTTAATAATAATATCCTTCAAAGTCTTATTCAGGGCGTGGCCGGTATGGATATGACCGTTGGCGTAAGGAGGCCCGTCATGAAGAATAAAACTCTTCTTTTCCCGATTTTTCTCCAACAACCGGTGGTAAATCCGGTTGTCACGCCAATATTTTTGTATCTCCGGTTCCCGCTGGGGAAGATTCCCCCGCATCGGAAAATCGGTGGACGGTAGGTTCAGCGTTTGGTCGTAATTCATCAGAAGCACCTCCACAATAAATTAATGTGCAAAAAAAAACGCCCCTTTTCGGGACGGGTTTTTAGGACCCGCGGTACCACCCAATTTGCTTGAGAGCCGCTTTCGAGTGGGATAACGGCCACTAACCGTTCCTCCTTACTGTACACAGGGTTCGGGAGGAGACTCCGGGGTGATTTTCACCTGGACCTGCACCGGTTTTCACCAGCCACCGGCTCTCTGCACCAGTCTTCCAGGTTACTCCTCCCCATCATCGCTCCTTTATATTTCCAGTTTTTATTTTGACTTTTTATATAAACATTATTATATCTCCCTTTCTTCTCCGGGTCAAGACAGAATCTTCCCGCAAAAATCATTGGTACCGGATGGCTGGTACAGGATGGCCCGGCAGATCTATCCTGTCATTTTAACCGCGCGTTACAAGTACCCGGCAGAAGGCTGGAAATAATTAAAGCTGTTTCTAGCAGGTCTTTTATGCTATAGTAAAAATAGAATTAAAAGTATCATTCTGTTTTTCTTTCTTTTTCGCGCTGTCGCGCACGCGCGCGTAGCGCGCGACACGGTGTTTGGCCCGGGTTTTTCGTATGGGAAATATTGGTGAAAAATGGTTGCAGGAGGTTGAATCATTGGAAAGAAACAAACTGCTGCCAAACGTCGCATATTTTTGTATGGAATTCGGCCTACATGCGGATTTACCCATTTATTCCGGGGGATTGGGAATATTGGCCGGTGATTACTTGAAGGCTGCGCACGAAGAAAGCCTGCCTGTTGTTGGTGTAGGAATCCTTTGGCGCAAAGGGTACACCCGGCAACTGATCAATGAAGAGGGCTCCCCCTATGATTTGGAGGAAAGGTATTCCTTTGATTCCCTCCAGGACACCGGTGTTAAGGTCCAGGTCGAGATTGGAGACCAACCGGTGACTTGCAAAGTCTGGTTAGTCGACCGGTTTGATAATGCCCCGCTCTACCTGCTCGACACCGACCTGCCGGAGAATAGAAACCCCTGGTTAACCCACCACCTCTACCGCGGGGATGCCACCGGGCGGGTAAGCCAGGAGATGATCCTGGGGATCGGGGGTATCCGGGCACTGCGTGCACTTAATCTGGATATAAACATCTATCATTTTAATGAAGGCCATGCAGTCCTGGCGGGAGTAGAACTGATCCGGGAAAAGATGGCGAAAGGCGCTCCCTTTGACGAGGCCTTGGCGGAAACAAAAAAAGAGATCGTCTTTACCACCCACACGCCGGTTCCCGCCGGCAATGAAGAGCATCCGCACGGTCTTCTCTGCTCCCTGGGCGCATATAACAGCCTCGATTATGAGCAGATGAAGAGGCTCGGCGGGGATCCGTTCAACATGACCGTGGCCGGTCTCCGCTTGGCCCGCCTGACCAATGGCGTTTCGCAATTGCATAGGGAAACCGCGGAAAAAATGTGGCAAAAAGTCGCTGGAACCAGTGAAATAATTGGGATTACCAACGGCGTCCACAGGAAAACCTGGCAGGACCCGGAGATTTACCGGGCTTACCTGGAAGAAAAGAGCCTCCGGCCGATTCACCGGAGAAACAAGGAAAAGCTCCTGGCGGAGGTACACCGGCAGACCGGACGCGAGCTTGACCCTAATGTCCTTTTGATTGGCTTTGCCCGCCGGGCGGCAACCTATAAAAGAGGCGATCTGATTTATAATAACCGCGAACGCCTCCTGCCTTTCCTGGCCGGGAAAAAGCTCCACCTGGTCTTCGCCGGTAAGGCCCACCCGCAGGATGAGGCCGGAAAAGAGACAATACGCAAAATTATCGCCTTAACCAGGGAATTCCCGGAAAACATCGTCTTTTTGGAAAACTACAATATGCGCCTGGGAAAACTCTTGACCCAGGGGTCTGATATCTGGCTAAACAGCCCCCGCCGCCCGATGGAGGCCTGCGGTACTTCAGGAATGAAAGCTGCGCTCAACGGCGTGCTTAACCTGAGTACTTTGGACGGTTGGTGGGCGGAAGGTTGCCGCCACGGCATCAACGGTTGGCAATTCGGGGAAGGTTATGAAGGACCCGACCAGGATACCGTGGACCAGAATGGGCTCTTTCAGACTCTGGAGCACCAGGTGTTACCGGTCTACTACCGGCAACCGGAACGCTGGGAAGGGATGATGCGTTACGCTGTGGAAAGCGCTGTCAAGCATTTTACCGCCCGGCGCATGGTCCGGGATTACTACGAAAAACTCTACAGTTCTTCTTAGCATAGACAGGTACAGACAGGCATAAACAGGCAAAGACAGGGGTCAGTTCCCTGTCTTTCCTTTACTTGCCCGTTCTTTGCATGGACAGGAACCATCCCCTGTCCCTTGCTAAAATCCCGGCGCCCCCAATTTTTCCCGGAGTACCGTCACCATCTCGGCCACGGGGACCCGGATCTGCTCCATGCTGTCCCGGTCCCGGATTGTTACCGCCTGGTCTTCCAGGGACTCAAAATCAACGGTAACACAGTAAGGGGTCCCGATTTCATCCTGCCGCCGGTAACGGCGGCCAATGGATTTGGCATCATCATATGCAGTCAGCCAATGGCGCCCAAGTTCGCTCCGGATCTCCTGGGCCATGGCTACCAGGGGCTCTTTACGGGATAGCGGCAGGACCGCCACTTTGATTGGGGCTATTTCCGGGTGGAAACGCAAGACCACCCGGATTTCGTCTTTATCCGGCTCCTCATGGTAGGCATCAAGGAGGAAGCATAAAGTGGCACGGTCGGCGCCGGCGGAAGGCTCAATCACATACGGGAAAAAACGTTCGCCCGTTTCCTGGTGGAAATAATCCATCTGTACCCCGCTGCTCTCAGAATGCCGCCGCAGGTCAAAATCGGTGCGATTGGCGATCCCCTCCAACTCCGACCAGCCCATCGGGAAAAGATACTCGATATCACAACATTTTTTGGCGTAATGAGCTAGTTCATCCTGGTCATGCTCCCGGATACGCAAGCGTTCCGGGTTAATTCCCAGACTGATATACCAGTTAAACCTTTCTTTTACCCAGTGTTCGAAGAGTTCCTCATCCGTACCGGGCTGCACAAAATATTCAATCTCCATCTGCTCAAATTCCCTGGTCCGGAAGGTGAAATTCCCGGGGGTGATTTCGTTGCGGAAGGCTTTGCCGATCTGGGCGACGCCAAACGGGATCTTCTTCCGGGTGCTGTTAAGAATATTTAAAAAATTAACAAAAATGCCCTGTGCTGTTTCCGGCCGTAAATAAACAACAGCCGCCTCTTCCTCTACCGGCCCCAGGTGTGTACGGAACATCAGGTTGAACTTCCGGGGTTCAGTAAGCTCCCCACCGCATTCCGGACACTTGTCGCCGGTTATGTGGTCGGCGCGAAACCTCTGCCGGCAGCTTTTACAATCCACCAGGGGATCGGTAAATCCTTCCACGTGGCCGCTGGCCTCCCAGACTCGGGGATGCATTAAGATCCCTGCATCCAGTCCGACCATATCATCCCTTTGCTGGACTACCCGCTTCCACCAGGCGCGTTTAACATTATTTTTTAACTCCACCCCCAAGGGCCCATAATCCCAACAGCTGTTTAGACCGCCGTAAATTTCACTGTTGGCAAAGATGAACCCCCTCCTTTTTGCCAGGGAGACGATCTTTTCCATGGTTGTTGTGGGTTGAATTCTTTCGTTTTTCATTCTTATCCTCCTCACAAAAAACTGCCTTACCTATTATAAAATATTACATCGTCGAAGAGAATAATGCCGGTGTGATAAACATCTCAATGATTGCGGCCAAAAGAAGCAGGACGATTACCAGCGGTACAAGGGAGATGAAATCTTTCGTATTGGCGAAAAAGCCCCGGGAATTTCGGAGCCGCAGCCAACCCAGCCAGTTTTTGGCTCCCCACATTACCCCCATAGCGGCGGCGAAAAGAAGCCCGGCAAGTTCAAAAAGGCCGTGCGGGAGCAAGCCAAGAAAAAAAAGGTTTCTGGTTATGAGTTTATTGGCTTCAAAATAACCGGCGGCCATCCCGATAATCATGCCGTTACCACTGATAATAAACGGCGGGAAAAAGGGAAAGAGCCCCCCCAGGAAGACCATGGCCACTCCGGCCTGAAGATTATTGATGAAGACCCATCCCGCCAAAACCAACCGGTTGGCTCCGCCTCCTCTGAGCACCGGTACTGCCTGGTTTTTCACGAGCATCTCCATTAACTCGGTAACCTGTGGCCGGTTTTCTTGCCATGCCCCGTAGCCAAAAGCAATTCCCAGAAGAAAAAAGAAAAGCAGCAAAGCAAAGACCATGCGGAAACCTTGTGACAAACAAAAGTAAAGCCTCTCCTTGGTTTCCAACTTTACACCGCCCTTGGTTTAAGAAATAACCCCTCACAGCCTAAGGGCGAGAGGCGGCCTTGTGGACTCGCGCGCAGATTAACCTTGCCTGCACAAACTCCTCTCTGTGCATATGAAGGTGCGTATAAAAAGAGTATAACAGAATTCAAAGGCCGGTGTCAATCGGCGCCCGCCGGCTGTTCTTCATCTTTATCCGCGGAGCCGCCTTCTGCTTTCCCCGCTTTATCCACTTCAATCCGGTACTTGGCAGCCAACGCCGCCACTGCACCAACCAGGGTTAAATGCGGGGCCAGGACAGCCCCAACCACCCCGGCGGTAACGGGAACTTCCACCAGAACCTGGTTTCCCTTGCGAATCCGGATTTTACTACGGTTTCCTTCTTCCCAAATTTTTTGTAGCTTTTCTATTAACTCGCGACTGTGCCCGTTTTTGGTTCGCTTCTCCAGTAAAATTAAGGCCTCCACCAGATTCCCGGAGGTTTCATCCAGTGCTTTCCGGGCTTCCTCATAACTTACAGGGAACCGCCTCCGGATTTCCTCGATCTTCACCAGCAATTCATCGGTCACTTCTTACACCTCCCACCGGTAGCCTGCCCCGGAAGGAGGTAGGGCATGCTGGAAAGAATCATGCAGGCAATGCAAAAGTTTTCTTTTATCCCGCTAGAAAGAGAGGATGGATTGTAAAAAACCCAATGATTTTATCGGTTTTTCACTCCGGTATTCCAGAAAAGCCGTTAACGCGCTTTCAACCTCTCTTTGTAAAGCCGCCGGAATCTCCCAGGTGATTACTGACCGCAGATCGGCCGTGAGCAACCTCCGCATCAGCTCCAACCCGCCGGCTGAAAGCGCCAGGGGTTTAATTTCCGTCTCATCTTTGCAGGAAGAACAGAGCACACCCCCGGCGGCAGGCGAAAACCCCCCGGGCGTTTCCTCCAAGGAACCGCCGCACTGGGCACAGGCCGTCAGTTCGGGAAGATAACCCAGATACTGCAGGGCCCGTAATTCAAAGGCCCTGGAGAGAAGGATCGGGTCATCCGCTTGCTCCAAAACCGTCAGCCCGGCCAAAGTAAAGAGAAAAAGCCCGGTATTCTCTTCTTCCAGCGGGAGGAGAAGATCAAGAAACTCCGACCAAAATGAGGCATAGGCCATTCTCACCAGGTTTTCCCGGATGAGGCCAAAGGCCTTGACAATCTCGGCCTGGCTTAACTGATCAAGACTTCTGCCGGTAAAGACTAAAATTTTCAGATACGAGAAGGGTTGGGCGGCAGCAGCCAAGCGGTTACGGGGACGCCGGGCGCCGCGGGCCACCACTTCAATTTTCCCCCGGTCTCTGCTCAGTAGGGTTAAGACTTTGTCCGCCTCGCCCAGGGGCCGGGTGCGGAGGACAATCCCATCGGTCCGGTATAGGTTCACTTTTTCACCTCCGGGAGAAAATTGCCAGTAAAAGACTGAGTAAAAGGCTCAAGAGCAAACAGGTGCCCAGCGGGAAATAGAAAACAAATTTTTCTCTCTTGATGACGATGTCCCCGGGGAGACGGCCAAGCCCCGGAATCCTCTCCCCCAATAGAAAGAGCAGGCCGAGGACGACCAGGAAGATCCCGGCAATAACCAGCAACCGGCCGGTACCGGTAAAATTGTTTCCCATCTCTAAATAGCCTCCTGCTAAACCGTTAACCACTACTTTTGGCGGTTCCGGTGTCTCCGGGCGGGGCTTTCCGCTTGCATTGCCCCGCTTGTAGAGCGCCACCGCCCTTAACGGCCAGCCGTTCTTGGGAGTTTAACCGCCTTGCAGCGGTTTATAATAACGATCCCGTTCACTGTAGATGCATCCGCAATAAGGCTGGCGATAGAGTCCTAGTTCCTTGGAGATCTCCCGGCTTCTCCGGTAACCCGGGCGCAGGTCCTCACCATAAAAGTTTAGCCCGTATTTCCGGGCCAGATCTTCCCCGGTACGGTAAATTCTCTCCATCTGTTGGTAGGGGCTGATTAAAAGGGTGGTCCCAAACCATTTATACCCCAACTCCCTGGCTTTGCTCGCCGTCTTCTCCAACCGCATTGCGTAGCAGAGCGGGCACCGTTCATTCTCCTTCTCCACCACCATCCGGAGAAAACCGGAAAGGTCGTATTCATCCTCAACTAAAAGGGCCAACCCCTTTTTCTCTGCAAAATCCTCCAGGGTTTCTCTTCTTTTCTGCCACTCCCGGTAGGGATGGATATTAGGGTTATAATAATACATTAACGGAACAAAACCTGCTGCCGCCAAGTGTTCCGTGGTATAGGTGGCGCATGGCCCGCAACAGGTGTGCAAGAGAATATCTTCCATCACTCTAATCCCCCTAATGCCCTCGCCCAAACAGCCGCCTTCGCTATGCCGTGCTACAACCCGAGGCGGCCCTGGAGATCTCCGGTGGCCTTTGGCTTCAGGCCAAGGTGTTCCCGGCCCAACCTGGTTATTATTCTTCCCCTGGGAGTCCGCTGCAGGAAGCCGATCTGTAAAAGGTAGGGTTCGTATACATCCTCAATTGTCTCTACTGCTTCCTGGGTAGCCGCGGCCAGGGTCTCCACACCCACGGGACCGCCGTCGAACTTCCCGGCGATGGTCTCAAGGAGCAACCGGTCCACCCGGTCCAGTCCCATGGGGTCGACTTCCAAAAGATCCAAGCCCCGGCGGGCGATACTGGCAGTGATTACCCCTTCCCCTTTGACTTGGGCAAAATCACGCACCCTTTTCAAAAGCCGGTTGGCGATCCGCGGCGTCCCCCGGGCTCTTGCCGCCAGTTCCCTGGCGCCCTCCTTTTCAATGGGGATCGCCAGAATGGAAGCGGCCCGGCAAATTATCTCTTCCAGTTCCTCATCGGTATAATACTCCAGACGGTTGATGATCCCAAATCTATCACGTAACGGCGCAGAAAGAGCGCCTGCCCTGGTGGTCGCCCCCACCAGGGTAAAGCGGGGCAGGTCGATCCGGACCGAACGGGCACTCGGTCCCTTCCCGATTATTATGTCCAGGGCATACTCCTCCAGCGCCGGGTAAAGAATCTCTTCCACCGTTCTGTTCAAACGGTGAACTTCGTCAATAAATAAAACCGCGTGGGGCTCCAGGTTGGTAAGGATCGCCGCCAGATCACCGGGCCGCTCAATCACCGGTCCGGAAGTAACGTAGATTTGTACACCTAGTTCAGCGGCGATGATATGGGCCAGGGTCGTTTTGCCCAATCCCGGCGGGCCATAAAGCAGAACATGGTCCAACGCCTCCCGTCGCTTGCGGGTGGCCTGAATAAAAATCTCCAGATTCTCTTTGGCCCGGGTCTGGCCGATGTATTCCGCCAGGCTGCGCGGGCGCAAGGCAACATCAAATTCCGAATCCTCTTCGCGCCTTTGCGGGCTGACAAAACGAGGGTCGTCCATGCGCGGTTCATCCAACAGTCATCACTTCCTCTCCGGCCTCCTGCTGCTATTCTCCTGATGTTATCCCTTTTTCGCCAACCTTCTTAAGGCCTCGCGGACCAATTCCGGTACAGTTAGATCAGGATTCTCCCGCCAAACCTTTTCCACAACGCCGGCTGCCGTCACGCCGGAATAGCCGAGGGCTTCCAAGGCGGCCATGGCATCGGCCAGCGGCAGTTCGGCGCCGGCTACTTCCCCGTCCTTCCTCAGTTCTTTACTCAATCGGGATTTCAACTCCAGGATCAGTCTTTGTGCACTTTTCAAACCGATCCCTGGGATCTGGCGCAGGGTACCGGTGTCCTCCGTCAAGATCGCCCGGTGAAATTGGGCCGGTAAGAGTACGGAAAAAATAGCCAACGCGGTTTTCGGCCCGATCCCGGAGACGGTAATCGCCTGGGTGAAAAGGGCCTTTTCTTCCGGATCAAGAAAGCCGTACAAGGCCATGGTATCATCTTTATGATGAAGGTAGGTATGGAGCAGGGTCTCCCCTTCCGCCCGGGACAATTCTTCCAAGGCTCTCAGGGGAAGGAAAACCTGAAACCCGACGCCGTTTACTTCAAAAATACAATGGTCCCCTGCCACCTGCCGGACCCGTCCCCGTAAAGTCGCCAACATCGTTCCAACACCCTTTACTCGCGCATACGTCACGGATGCCTCGCGCGCGCGATACGCATCACGTATGCAGGTTATATTTCTGCCGGGAATGGGCATGACAGATTGCCACCGCCAGTGCATCGGCGGCATCATCCGGCCGGGGAGGCCGGGTCAGGCCCAATAATACCTTCACCATCTCCTGAACCTGTCTTTTTTCCGCCCGCCCATAACCGACCACTGCCATTTTTACCTGGAGGGGTGTATACTCCTCAACCCGCAGTTCTGCTTGGGCTGCGGCAAGCATCACCACTCCCCTGGCCTGACCCACGGCCAAGACACTCCGGGAGTTTTTATTGAAGAACAACTCCTCCACAGCGATGGCATCCGGCCGGTGATTCTCAAGCAAAGCCTTGACCTCCCGGTGAATCTGGAGGAGACGCGCGGCATCCGGAACCCCCGGTTCGGTCCTGATTACTCCAAATTCCAGAAGGCGCAGGCGGGAACCCTCCTGCTCCAAAAGGCCGAATCCCGTAATCGCCGTTCCGGGATCAATCCCCATAATCCTCATTATATCACCTGATTCTGATTTCGGCATAATTCACGGTAATCCTGCTTTTCAAGGCGTTTGTTTAGTTTGCGATCACAGAAAATTTGCTGCGCGCGCGCCACCGCCGCCGGCAAGAACCGGACACAAAAGAGGTTGTACCCTACTGTGGGTATGTGGTCTTTCCGGGAGAGGAAAAAGCGTAAAGAGAAGAGGAAACAAACTGGGGAGCTTGTCCATTTCCGATGAGGAAAAGGCATGTAAAAAGGGTTGCCCTCTTAGGACAAAACCCTTTTAGGGTTACCCTTCGAGTAGGGTACCTGAAAGGGTCTCCTGCTAGAAACCCTTCTCGGGCAACCCTTCCGACTGTTCCTTTTCTACCTTTTCCACCACTCCCAAAGGTTCGCCAGTATAAAGCTCGTTATAAGACTCTTCTCCTCCGAGGTCCTGGGGGGAATCGGCGGTACCGTACTTATAAAGCTGCTCTTGGATATCTTCCCGGTCAAGACCTGGATCATCCCCGCCGGGTGCGGTCAGGTGGGCGTCGAGGATCTCCTCTTCCAGCGGGCGTTCACTTCTCTTGTTTTCCTCTTTTTCCAACCGTTCCTGGCAATTAAGGCAATTAACCGCATAAGGAAGCGCCTCCAGCCTCGCCCTGGGAATTTCCTGCCCGCAAATCATGCAGTTACCATAGTCCCCCCGGTCGATCCTTTCCAGGGCTTCATCGATCTTGCCCCGCAACAGCCGTTTGGCATCTTGCAATCCCAGGTCTTTTCCCCTTTCAAAGGTTTCCGTGCCGAGATCTGCCGGGTGGTTGTCGTAAGCCGAGAGTTCTTGGGTTGAACCGGTCAGGCTTTCTTCAAAACCCAATCTCCCATGGTCATAACCTTCGTCCATCTTTTTTCTCTCCAGAAGCAAACGTTTTTTAAAACGGTACAGATCCTTCTTCTCCACCGGCAAGTACTCCTTTCATCTCTGCATGAATATATGGTTCCAATACAGATTAAGCGCGCAAGCGTACAGGTGCACACCCGCGCCTGCATGCACAGGCGTGCCCACACGTTCTGTACGTACCATAGCGACGCGTGGATACACGCACGCACGTATGTGGAATCTTCCGGACCTATTTGGGCAAACCCGCCAGTTGTTCCTCGACCAACCGGATGACCTCCGCAATAAATTTGCTGATCAAAGGCAGATTCAGGCTGGCAATCCGTGCCATGATCGCCAAGAAAAGAGCGGTTAAAAGAGTTAGCCCGAGAGCAATGCCAAAGCCCCTGGCCAGACCAGCCAAAAAATTCAAGTAGAACAAACGAAAGGGGCTCGTCAAGATCTCGCCCCAGTAGTGCAGGTTACTTCTGAGCAACAACCGGTTTAAAGTCTCGACCTGATGTTGTAAGCCCCGCCGGTTTTTTATCTTCCAACGGCGGCTGACCATCTCCTCACCCCGGGTTTAATTTGCCCTCCTTTCTTCGGAAGCGGAATAGGAATAACTGGCAGCAACCGGGTGCTGAGTCAGCCAACGACCTCCCGGTAGGCGTCGAGAGTCAGCCGGCCAATCCGGTCCCAGGTGTAGTTGGCTAAAATATGTTCCCGCAGTCCGGAAGGGGGCGGATTGTACAAGGCTTGGTGCAAAGCGGCACGGATGGACGCCGGTTCCGGTGAACAGTACCAGGCCATATCCCCCAGGTATTCCCGGGCAGTACCGCGGTTGGTGGTGACCACCCGGCAGCCCGCCAGTGCTGCTTCCAAATTTACCAGGCCCGGGGTGTCGTACCAACTTACCAGGGCATGAAGGGCGCAGGCGGCGTAGGCCGATGCCACCCAGGTCTGGGGGAGCGGTCCTAGAAACTTTAACTTCCCTGCCTGCCGGCATTCCTGATAATACTGGTAATCATTAATCGGACCAACCAGTACCACTGTTTTCCCCAGATCAGAAGCAGCCGTGAGCAGCGTTTTCTGGTTTTTGCGCCGGCAGATCCGGCCCACACAAAGGATGAAGTCTTTCAATTTAAAACGGTTAATAAACTTGTCGGGTTTGGCATAGAAAAATAAGGGATCCACGCCATTGGGGATAACCTTGGCCGGCGTAATCAGGCGGTACTTTTCTACCAACAACTGTAGCTCCTTCCGGCCGTTGGGCAGGAGCAGATCAACCCCGTCCAAAATCTCTTGACGCAGGTGATCCGTACTCTCCAACCAGCTAAAAAAGGCGCTCTCTTCTTTCGTCTCAATATGGTGGAGAAATTCCGCCGGGTCCCAATAAATAGGGGTCAAAACCACCGGTTTGTTCCATTTTTTGGCCTGCCTGTAAAAACGGTAGGTTTCTTCCACCGGGATAATATTAAAGATATGAACCAAGTCATACCGGGAAAGATCCGCCTCCGGGGAAGAATCAAACTCCACTTCCACTCCCAGTCTAAGCAGGGCTTCACGGGTTTTCGTCATTTGGATCGTATCTCCGGCCATAACCCGCAATACCGTAGCCCTGTTTTGCATTAATACCCTCATGATTATATCCTCCTGTCTCCATGGGGACAGTCTCTTCTTTCGTGCGCGTCTTTAACGCGCTTTCACTCATGACCTGCTCTTAAATGTTTATGGCCCCCCGTGCCAATACTTGCCTGTCAAAATGATACAGGCCTTTGGCACGCGCAGGCGTAAAACCAAAGACCTGTATCCATGGGGGAAGGGGAGATTCAGATTGGTCTTGGATGAGTCTTAGAAACTAGGGCTTAGAAATAATAGGGTGGATATGGGACAACAACCTGTACTTGGAGTTGCTGGGATTCTGTGATTTTGACGAACAACTCCAGAACAACTTTTTGCCGCAGTTTGTCGGGATCAAGAAGTTCAAAGAGGATCGTCTCTATTTGTGGTTTAATGCGCACATCCATTCCTGGGACAGCGCCGGGGATATCCACAAAAGTGCTGAAGGGCACATCTTCACTCTGATGAATCTCCAAGTTATTCTGGTTGATGAAAAAGATCTGCTTATGAACAATCCCCTGGATGATGATCTTGTCTTCAATCACTTCCGCCATCAATTGCTCCACTTTTGCCATAATCTCACGGATTTTCACCGCCGGTTGCGTAAGGCCAAGGGTACTCTCAATCAACAACTGGGCGGTCTGTTCGCCAACTACCGTATCAAGCTTTAACAGAGCACCAGGTCCAAGCGCAACGTTCATTTGTACACTTTCGGTAACCTTCACAAAAAACTCAACGACAATCTTTTGCAGAACGGTATCTTCATCTATGAGTTCAAAATGGATAAATTCAATTGTCGGCTCGGTGATTACGTCCATCCCCGGTTCGGCGCCGGGAACATCCACAAAAGTACTGAATTCGACATTTTCCGCCTGGTGGAATTCGACATTATCCTTGCCGATAAAGAAGATCTGCTTATGCAACACCCCCTGGAGGACAATTTTATCCTCCAGAACCTCCACGCTCAGATCAGCGATTTCCGCTGTAATATCATCGATCTTGATTGCCGGGGACTCCAGGGTAACCATATTTTCCAAAAGCTCTTGCTTGGTGGCTTCGCCAATTACCTGATCCAGGCGTACCAAGGGACCGTTTCCTTCCCTGATATTAATCTGCGTGGGTTCGGTTACTTTGACAAAGAACTCGGTGACCACTTTTTGATGGAGTAAGGTTGGATTAAGCAAGGTAAAGAGGATTGTTTCCACTGTCGGGTGGATCTGAATATTCATCCCCGGCTCGGCGCCAAAGACATCCACAAATGTGCTGAAAGGCGCCTCCTCTGTTTGGTGGTGGACAATATTATCCTCACCGACGAAAAATATCTGTTTGTGCAGCAATCCCTGGATAATAACTTTATCCGGAATCAATTCAGTGGTCAAATCGCGAATCTCCGCGGTGATGTTCCTGATCTTGAGTGCAGGTTGGGAGAGGGTAAGGTTGCTCTCAATCAATAATTGCTTTGTCGCTTCACCGATGACCACCTCGGCCCGCACCAAAGGGTCCATTAAGGTCTCTCCTCCTTTCGGTATTTCTTGAACTCCGGTGTCTCCGGGTCCATTGGTTTCTCCTCTTTCTTGAGCCGCCGGGTGCTGCGGCAATGACCCGCAAGCGTCCGGAGTATCGTGTTCTCCGTGCCCGTACGCACCGCATTTTGTAACAGAACCGGTTGGCGCACGTGCACGCGTATTCATCTCTTCTTCCTCTTCCTGAACCACCGGAGTTTCCTTCACTGGCATTCCCGTAACATCCGGGCTTATTTCACCTGGGTTTATTTCATCTGAACTCTTTTCGTCCTGGTCTTTTTCATCCAGGTTTTTTTCATCTGAGCCTATTTCACCCGGGTTTTTTTCATCTGGTCTTTCTTCATCCGGTTTTTTTTCACCCGCAGTTATTTCCATCGGTTTTCCCCTGTTGCCGCCGGTTTCCTCCTGAAAAGAAAGACCATCGCCCGGCTCCCTGGTCACCGCTGGGGGATCCCTGCCGCCCGGGGCTGCATCTACCCGGAGAGGCGAAGTTTTTTTCCTCCTTCTTCTTAACCTAAACCTGAAGCCTCCGGGGGCGTAAAGAATATTATCGTCCGGCTTGAGAGAAGAGGCCGTGATGATCTGGGTAATCCTCATTTTTTGCAGGGAATACAGCCAAAAGACACTGAGCGCTATGAGGGCAAGGTAAAGGATTAACCCGATAATCCCTGTGGTTCCAAGTTATCCCCCCTTTCTCCCACCGTCCTGGAAAAACAACCTTCGGATTCGCTACTATAATATATGAATTGGTCATCACTTGTGCTCATAGGAGAAATAAAAAAAGGGCCTTTACGGCCCTTTATAAACATAAGCACAATCATAAGGGTATTGGTGCAAAAACCACATTCGTAACCACTTCAACAGGGACGGGTTCAGGGATACCGTCACCCACCACATCCAGAGGCACCACTGCTTTATCAACCCTGAGGATGCCGGGTCCGGAAACATCGGTCACTGCAAAAAATTCTTCCTCAACGATACCGGCTTCGGTAAGAACCGGCGCACGGACCAGGATTCGTTCTGTTGTAATCCCCGGGCCGGTTACTTCTGTAACCACGTCAAACGGTTCGGGAGCTATTTCCTCACCCTCCACCAGGACGCGGAGGACAATGAGTTGCCGCAAGAAACGGCCGTCCTGTGAGAGGGTGAAAGAGATGTTCTCAATTTGCACATTCACACGAATCGGGGTATCCGGAGTCAAACCGGGGACATTCACCAGGACCGAGAAGGGCACTTCTTCAGTAATCGCTTGCACCACATTTTTTTTGTTGACAAAGAAGACCTGCTTGTGAACGAACCCCTCCACCAGCACCTTTCCTTCAGCGATGATCCGGGCCCGGAGGTCGGTGATCTCCCCTCTTACTTCCCGGATCTTAATTGCTTTTTCCGGCAGTTCTACAACATTTTCCACAATTATCTGCTGCTCGCCGGTGACGGCGACGGGCTGGGGTACGACCCGGACCACCCGCACAGCGCGGACTATTTCGGGAATGACTTCCACCTTTTCCACGAGCAATTGCCGGATTCCTTCCCCGATGACCTGTTCCAACTTGAAGATGGGAAAATCGGTCGTCGCCAAGCGGGCCTGGATCGTTTCTGTCACCACGACCCTGGCTTGAAGGATCACTTTTTGCCGTAGGATACGGTCATCATCCAAGTGAAAAATTATCTGTTCGATGAGGATTTTCACATTGGTATTTAAACCCGGGGCCGCGCCTGGAATATCAATAAAAAGTCCGAAAGGAACCTCTTCCATCTGGTGGCGTTCAACATTATCCGTGGTGATAAAGAAGATCTGTTTATGCAAAATTCCTTGGATAATCACTTTATCCGGTATCACCTGGGCACTGATATTTCGCACCTCGCCCACGATCTCCCGGATTTTGATGGCCGGCCGTTCCAGTTCAATGACGGACTCTTTCAAGAGCTGTTCCTGGCCTTCGCCAATCACCTGTTCCACTTTGAACAATGGTCCTTCGCCCGTACGGACACGTTCCTGAATCTTCTCAGTTACCTTGATAAAGACTTCAATGATCACCTTTTGCTGCAGTTCTACCGGGGAGACGAGTTCAAAAAAGATCTTCTCAATTACCGGGTGTACCTGCACATCCATGCCCGGTTCCGCCCCGGGAAGATCCAGGAACATACTGAAGGGAACCTCTTCTTCCTGGTGGCGGGCGAGGTTGTTCCGGTCGACAAAAAAGATCTGTTTGTGGATTATCCCTTGCACTATTACTTTGTCGGGAATAATTTCCACCTGGAGATCCCGCAGTTCTCCCCGGATTTCATCAACCTTTTCTGCCGGCGGATCAAGCTCCACTGTTTCTTCGATCAAGTGTTGTTTGGTGGCTTCGCCAACCACAGAGGGTAAAAGCAGCAACGGGCCTTCATTTATTTCCAACCCCACCTGGACAAACTCGGTTACCTTGACAAAGATCTCCAGGATGATTTTTTGTAATACAGACCGCCCGTCCGCAGCCAAACGGAAAAGGATCTTTTCAATAACCGGGTGCACCTGTACGTTCATGCCGGGCTCTGCCCCGGGGAGATCAATAAAGGTACTGAAAGGGATATCTTCTGCAAAATGCCTGATTACACCGTCAGTGCCAACGAAGAATACTTGTTTATGAATAGTCCCCTGGATGATCACTTTGTCGGGGATGATCTCCGCTGTAATATCCCTGATCTCACCGGTAATATTCCGTATCTTCACCGCCGCCGCCGGCAGCCGGGTAACCGGTATGGCCGGGGCGACTCGGGTTCTAGCTTCACCCACCCGTACCTGGGCGCCTTGAAAAGCCGTTGCCACCCCTGCGTCGGCTTCCATCTCCTCAGTCTCTTCAATACTGGAGTTATTGACTTTGATCTTTACCAGATTGGGATCATACTCCGCAAGGGACTCTCCTTCCGTTTCCCCGTCCGTACTCGAGCTCGCCTTCACCTGTACCCTTGTTGGCATGACAATCTTCTTTGCCGCCTCTGGAGGCGCCTCTTCCCCGGTCTCATCTTCGCGCGCCTTTTTTTTCTTTTTTCTTACAACAACCTCTACCTCTTCCGGTTCCGCTGCGGCCTTTTCCTGCTCAGCCTCTTTTGCCTCTGTTTTCTCTCTTTCTGTAGTTTCCTGCCCGGCGCTGCGATTTTTCCGTTTCTTCCGTGGCCGCGTGGTTTTTGTCTTCTTCTCTTCTTTTTCTGCTTTTTCTGCTGTTACTTCCGGTTCTTCCGCCGTTGCTCCTGGTTCTTCTACCGCAGCTTCCGGTTCTTCTGGGACAACAGTTCGCGCGCTCGCGCGCGCTGCCGGTTCTTCCTTTCCGTCCGGGATAATTCTATCTTCAGCTTGCGGCTGGTTCTCTTCCGGTCCACGCGCCGCATCCTTCTCCTCAAACTCCATCAACGCACCCTCCTTTCTCCCGCCAGTTTCCGGACAGCTGTTACCAAAACCCTAATAAGCTGCCGGTCACCGCACCAAATCCGGATGGACATCCAGATCTAGTACATTATATGCCGCCGGCGCCGGAGGTGCTTATAGCTGCAATCTTTCCTCAGTCTTTGCAAAAAAAAGCGCCCTTGCCGGGCGCTATTTCATCGGAGGGGGGCGGTGTCGCACCCTCTCCCGAAAAGGGGTCTTTTTTTTTATCTACCCACGAACAACTGGGTGAACATGTTTCCATAGGGACCGCCTTCGACAATCCCAACCCCGAAGTAATTATATCTCGGGCTCAGAATATTGGCGCGATGACCGGAACTGGCCATCAGATTGTTATGGGCCGAAGTGACAGAAGCGGCGCCGGCCAGGTTTTCACCGGCAGTGGTGTATTTAACACCGGCCTGCCGCATCATATCAAAGGGCGACCCATAGGTTGGTGAATTATGACCGAAGTAGTTGCGGTCAATCATGTCTTGGCTCTTCTTCCTGGCCAGTTCCACCAGGGACATGTCCACCTGCAACTGCTGTAAACCAGCCTTCGATCTTTCCTGGTTCACCAAGCTCACCATCTGCTGCTCCTTGGAAGTGATACTCCCGCTCGGAGCAGGAGAAGGAGATGGAGATGGAGATGGCGGGTTGGTGGAACCCGGAGGTTGTGGAGCAGGCGCCGGAGCGCTTGGTTTCTGCGGTACAATGATCTGATAGTAACTGCGTTGGCTGGTAGAATTATTCCGCGTTGAGTAGTATGATGAGTAGTTCGATGATTGCTTCGTTGAATAGCTAAATGTGCCGCACTGGCTCCCAGCACCGGTAGAGCAATAATATGGGCTTGACGACCCACCAACGAAATAGTAGACAACGGCTGATGCTGGAAGGATTACTGCGAATACTAGAGCGACGGCGACGAGTAAACTACCAACGAATCGGGCGCGTAAAGAAAGTAACGCGGACATCGAATACTCTCCTTTCATTACTGCCCTTTTCGGTGAGAAAGTTGCAACGACGATTTCTGCGTTGTTTGGAGAAACCGGTGGTTGTCCGCCCATACACCTCCTTTTAAAGACAACCCGCAACCACTTCGGCTATTTTTTTTATTCATTGCCCTGCGGGAAAACCCTTTATGTAAATAAATACAGCCCTGGTAATCAGGGCTGTAAATCGTAATTGCTGTAAGTCGCAATTTGCCGTATCCCGGGGCCGGCCCCCGGCTCTTTCAAATTTATTAATTAATTAAACAGATTAATTAATAAATTAGTCTTCCTCGTCAAAGATCATCCAACTTAATAATCCCCTCTTTCAGGGCAAAGAGGGCAATCTGCGTCCTGTTTTTTAGCTCAAGTTTCTTACGGATACTGGTGACATAGTTCTTTGCCGTTTTTTCACTAATGAATAAAAGCTGTCCAATTTCGCGGTTGTCTTTACCAGCGGCCACCAAAGGCAGGATCTCCCTTTCCCTTGGGCTCAACCGTTCAAGAGGACCGGGTCGATGAGTGTTTGGTAACTGAGCCATCTGCCCTTCCTCCTCTCCAACCGTCCTTTTAAAATGCGCGCGCGAACGGGACGGTTTTCTTCTGGTACATGATATGACAAGCCGGAGAAAGAGGTGAGAGCTTCCCGCCCATGAAGTCTACAGGATTATTTCATCACTATTGCTTTAAACGGGCATTTGCTCAGGCACAAACCGCACTTGCTGCAGGTCTCCTGGTCAATTAGGTAAGGCTCCTTGAGGACGCCGGAAATCGCCTGTACCGGGCAAACCCGGGCACAAAGACCGCAACCTTTGCACAGGTCAGAAATAATTTCATACCGCTTCAAAGCAGTGCAGACACCGGCCGGGCACCGCTTTTCCCTGATGTGGGCCTCATACTCGTCGCGGAAATTCCGCAGTGTGCTTAAGACCGGATTTGACGCCGACTGGCCGAGACCGCAGAGGGAAGAGGAGGTAATTACTTCCGCCAATTCCTCCAGGGTTTCCAGGTCGCCTTCTTCTCCCTTACCTTCCGTGATCCGCGTCAGGATCTCCAGCATATGCTTTGTTCCGATCCGGCAAGGGACACACTTGCCGCAGGATTCGTCCTGGGTAAATTCTAAAAAGAAGCGAGCGACATCAACCATACAGGTATCTTCATCCATGACAATCAGCCCGCCGGATCCCATCATCGAACCGGCAGCTTTTAAGGATTCATAATCAACGGGCGTATCCAGATCCTTCTCAGTCAAGCATCCCCCGGAAGGCCCGCCGGTTTGGGCTGCTTTGAACCGTTTCCCGTTGGGGATGCCTCCCCCCAGGTCAAAAATGATCTTGCGCAGGGTTGTCCCCATTGGTACTTCCACCAGACCGGTATTGTTTATATTCCCGGCAATGGCAAAAACCTTTGTCCCTTTGCTCTTTTCCGTCCCGATCCTGGAGAACCACTGGGCCCCTTTGAGGATAACCACCGGGATATTGGCATAGGTTTCCACATTATTGATGAGCGTCGGTTTTCCCCACAGTCCGGCCGTGGCCGGGAACGGCGGTTTCATCCGTGGTTCGCCCCGCTTGCCTTCGATCGAGGCGATCAGGGCTGTTTCTTCACCGCAAACAAAAGCCCCTGCGCCGACCCGGATCTCCAGGTCGAAAGAAAAGCCGGTACCCATGATATTCTTCCCCAAAAGGCCATACTCCCGCGCTTTCGTAATCGCCTGTTTCATCCGGGCAACAGCCAAAGGATATTCGGCACGCACGTAAATATAGCCCTGACCGGCGCCGATGGCATAAGCGGCAATGGCCATGGCCTCAATAATCGAATGCGGATCGCCTTCAAGGATACTGCGGTCCATAAAGGCGCCGGGGTCGCCTTCATCGGCGTTGCAAACCACATATTTCTCCCCGCGCGCGCCACCGGCCTCGCGTGTCAACTCCCATTTCAAACCCGTTGGAAAGCCGGCTCCGCCGCGGCCCCGGAGACCGGAGTCTTTAATCTCCCGGATAACCTCTTCCGGGGTCATCTCATTCAGGACCTTTCCCAAGGCAAAATAGCCGTCCCTGGCAATATACTCCTCTATCCTCTCCGGGTCAATCAATCCTAAGTTACGCAGGGCAATTCGCGTCTGGTGACGGAAAAAATCCATCTCCCTGCTGGTGACGACCGGTTCCCCGGAGGAGGGGTGCCGGTACATCTTTCTCTTGACATATCTCCCCTTCAGCAGGTGTTCACTGACGATCTCCCGCACATCCTCAGGAGTAACGTGCTGGTAAAAGACACCTTCCGGGTAGATAATGACGATTGGCCCCAGATCGCAAGAGCCGACGCAGCCGGTTTCGATCAGCTGGATCTCATCATGCAATCCTTTGGCTTGCAATTCCCGGATAAACTCTTCTTTAACCGCATGGCAGCCGGAGGAGATACAGCCGGCGCCTCCACAAATCAGAACATGGGCTCGAAACAGTTTCATTTGTCTTCCCCCACCTAGCAGTCTAGATCTGGCAGTCTTGGCCCTGGCAGTCTAGTGGTATTTAAAAATGCTGGCTGTAATATTTGCTCGCGTGAAGCAGGCGCAAACCGTTTACCCGTCTTCATTCACGTTGTTCCGTAATTCCCGGCGCAAATAACCGATTACTTCCGGATGATTAATCGGCACCTCATCTAAAACCGCCTTTATTTGCCTGGTATCAAAGGTGAATTCCTTCCCGCTCAATTTCTGCCGGTAAACAAAATCCACCTCCGGATTGGCCGCAAGCAAAGTCAAGATAGTTTCCGCCATATCCCCCAGGGGCGGCCTGTCCCAATGCCGGAGTTGAAAGGTCGCCTCCAACCTGGTCCCGCGGCCGGGGGTGGAGGTTACCGCAAGACTGCCGCCGCTCCGGCGGGCGGCGGCTTCAAAAAGAGGCAGGCCCAGACCCACCCGGCGGCTGGTACGGGTGGTATAAAAGGGATCCATAACCTTCTCCAAAGTGCCGGCAGGAATCCCCTTCCCGTCATCCTCTACCGTAACATGGAGGAGATCTTTTCCCGCCTCTTCCACCAGGTGAATTTCGATCAACTGCGCTCCGGCGCGCAGGGAGTTCTGGACCAGATCCAAAATATGCAGGGCAAGATCTTTCATCGCCGGTTCCCACCTATAGTTTCTGCCTATGGTTTACGCCTCTGGGTTGGCGCCCCTGGCTTACGCCTCTTCGTTTCCACTTATAGTTTGTGCCTTTTGTTTGTGCTGCTTAGTTTATACCTCTTAGTTTGTGCTTCTTTTCACAAAGGAAAGCAGAAAAAAATCACTGGCGATAGCGTTCTAAAATCTCCGGGACCTTCTCCGGGGTCAGCCGGCCGTAAACGTCATCGCCAATGGTAAGCACCGGCGCCAACCCGCAGGCCCCCACACATCTGGTGGTGTCAAGGGTGAAAAGACCGTCTTCTGTTGTTTCGCCATCTTCAATCTGCAAGGTCTCTCTAATCTTCTCCAAAAGGGCCGGCGCCCCTTTAACATAACAGGCCGTGCCCATACAGACACTAACTGTATACTTGCCCCGTGGTTTCAGCGAGAAAAACGAGTAAAAACTGCTGACCCCGTAAACCTCGCTTAAAGGCAGGTCCAACTCTTCGGCGATTCGCACCTGAACGTCATGGGGCAGATAACCAAAGAGCAGTTGCGCCTGGTGCAGTACGGGGATTAAAGCGCCCGGTACCCCTTTGTACTCTTGCAATATTTCCTCTAGTTTCCGGTACTTCCCGTCACACCCGTGCGCAGACGCCCGGCAAGAACTGGCCGTCATATTTTTGCCTCCTGTTGCCTTTTTTCCACCCATTCTCCTGTTTTTATCTGTTTTCCCCTTCAGAGTAACACTTTTTACCCGCAGGTACAATTAAACTCTGGTCATCACTTTGTAAGAAAAATGTTAACAGTAAAGGTTATAGGGCTATTAATAATCATATATTGCCAGTTCTGTCCAGCGTACCAACTCGCTCCAACGGGCGCCGGAAAAAGGGAAAATTGTCCTTCCCCGGCCAATCTCCGCCAACCGGTGGGCATCGGAGGAACAAATAAACCGGTAGCCGGGGTATTCCTTTTCCAGGGCTGTTTTATCGTCTCCCGGACTAATCTCCAGGACCTTTTGGGGTAAACAAGACGGAACAACCCCCAGCTGCGAATAGATGCTGAAGGAAGGCCTCCGGTAATGGGCCGGATAAACCAGGCCCTTCCTCTCCGTAACCATCTTCACTACTTCCTCCAGGCTAAGGGAGACGGAGTTTAACAGCAAAATCTCCTCTTCGCCAATGCTGTTTCCCTCCGCATCCACCACTGTCTGTTCGCCAAAGAACTCCGGCCGGTTTTTCACCGGCGGCAGGTGTTTCTTCACCAACTCCCCCCACTCCATGGCCTCATCCAAACCGGGAAAAACACAGACCATGTGGACCTCTTCTTTAGTCTGGACTTCCATCCCTGGAATCACCCAAAGATCTTTTGGGGGGGAAGCCAAAAAAGCCGGGAGATTGGCCGTGCTATTGTGGTCGGTGATGGCAATGATCCTGAGTCCCGCCTCCCGGGCCCGGGCAAAGACCCGCGGCGGGTCCATCTCCCTTTCGGCACAGGGGGAAAGAGTGGTATGAATATGGAGATCCGCAGGAAAAAGCAGGCTTGTCATTCTTCTTCCGTTAATGCCCGGTATAAACGGCCTGCCGCTTCAAAAGTCGGCAGGGAAGTACTAAGTAAGACAACCCCTTCGGCACGGGCTTTTTCAATGGTGGCGGAATCCGGGACGGCGCCCGCAGTAAAAAGTACAGCGGCCAAGTTTAAAAGCAACGCCACAGCCACAACATTGCTGTGGGTCTGAATAGTCAGCCAAACCTCTCCCTCCCCGGCATGTCCCATCACATCGCTTAATAAATCCGAGACATAGAACCCCCGGCATTCCCGGGCTGTCTCCTCATTCCCGGTGATCATCCGGGCTTCTGTTTTCTCCAAGACTTTCTTGAGATTCACTCTTTGCGACCTCCTTTTCACTGCCGGTTTGACCCAAGGCAGGGGGACGCTTCTGCGAGAGAAGCAATAATTTGCTGGCCAATTCCTCCAGTTCTTCCCGGAGGATAAAGATACAATCGGATAATTGGGCGTTTTGCTGTACTATATCCTCAGCCAGCGAACGGCAGGTGGGTGAACCGCAGGCCCCGCAATCCAGTCCCGGCAATTTGGTCATCAACCCTTCAACCTGCTCCAGCTTTTTAATGGCGACACCCAGATCTTTATCAAGCTGCAAAGCGGGGATGGCCGGCAAATCCTGTTGTGACCTGAAAAAGTCCTCGGAATAGAGTTTCGCACCCAAGGCCGCCACCTCCGGCGGTAACTCTTTGTCATTGGCCGCTTCCGCCAGTTTCCTGATTTTGACCCGGGCGACAAAAGGATTCTCCACTGTTAACGCGCCGCCGACACACCCTTCGGGACAGGCCATCGCCTCTATATAGTCGATATCATTTAACTTATCCATTTCAATCTCTTCCAAAAGCGCAGCCACATGATGAATACCATCAACAGACAAGGCATTCTCCCATTTTACCGCGACGCTTTCGCCGCCCGCCCGGGCCCAGCCAATCCCCACACCGGTGCTTTGTGGATGGGCATCGACCTTTTCTCCGGCTTCCACCTGTTCCTGGAGTTTGCCAAAGATTGAGAGAAAAGGAATGGCGCCGTCCACATGGTACCCGGCTTGAATAGCTGTTTTGATCTCCGTGATCTTTGCGGGGCATGGGGTGATAAAAAAAAGCCCGATCTGATCCGGGGAATATTCCAATTCAGGCAGGCGCTCACGGTAGAACATCTTTGCCGCTGTTACATAAGGGGGTTCAACCGGAATGATCCGGGGGATTAAACCCGGGAAGCGCACTTGGATCAGGCGGACCACCGCCGGGCAGGAAGAAGAGATTAGCGGCAAGTTCTTCCGGTCGTTTTTTGCGGTATATTCTTCCAGGTAGGTGCGGACCGCATAGGTGGTTAACTCCGCCGCGGCCGCCACCTCATAAACCTCATCAAAACCAATCTGCCGGAGGGCGGCCAGTACAGCACGGGGCATCACACCTTGCTTAAACTGCCCATACAGGCTGGGAGCAGGCAGGGCTATCCGGTAACGGAAGTTCTTCAGATCATCAAGGGTCTCACTGAGGGCTTTTTTAGCATGGTTTTCACAGGTCCGGATACATTCGCCGCAATCAACACAGCGCTCTGTTAAGATTACGGCTTTTCCTCCCCGGACCCGGATCGCTTCTGTCGGGCAATTCTTAATACAATTGGTACAGCCTTGGCACTTCTCTTCATCCAGGACGACCGAATGGTATCTGATTTTCATGGCGTCACCTCATGGTCATCTGTGATCAAAGCCCATGACGACTTTCGTTCCCCGGTCCTTTACGCTTTCAATGGTGATCGTATCGGAACACTTTTTCATATTCGGCAGGCCCATCCCGGCGCCAAAACCCATCTCCCTGGCCAGATCGGAAGCGGTGGAAAAGCCCTCCTGCATCGCCTGGTTGACATCGGGAATTCCCGGCCCTTCATCTTCGGCAATCACCTGTAACTTGTCCTCGGCAACCTCCAGGACCAGCCGTCCACGGCGGGCGTGAAGAACAATATTCATTTCCGCCTCGTAGGCAGCGATGGCCACCCTTCTGATAACTCCGGCGTCAATTCCGATTTTTCTTAGCGCCTTCTTAATTTTGCTCGCCGCTTCACCCGCAGCGGCAAAATCCCCGCCCTCCACCGAGAAGTGCAAAACCATCCCGGGGGTTGTCATGACTTCACCTCCTGCGGGAAGGCAAACCACTGCAACCTTCCAAGCCGGCTGAATACAGAACCCCGCAGGTTTCGTAAAGCGGCAATTCCGTCATCAATAGCGGCAGATTACGTTCCTTAGCCATGGCAATTACTTCTTGCGGCGGCCTTTTCCCCCGCACAAAAATAATCCCGCTGAGATCGATCACCTCTGCGGTCCGGATCACTTGTGCATTGGTCAGGCCGGTTAAAAGGAGGGTTTTTTCTTTGGTAAAAGCCAAGACATCGCTCATCAGATCTGAACCACAAGCGTAACTGGGCGCAATGCTGTCGAGAAACTCCTCCCCCCATAGGATTTCTGCTGCCAAGAGTTGTTGGATTTTTCGCAGGTTCATGCAAACACCTCATCTTAATAAACGCCTCTATAAAATAGATACGACAATTCCCCGGAAAATACCTTCTCAGGCAGGAGAATTGTCGAACAATAAATTATGATAAATTTAAGTAAAAACTATTCTTCTTTAATATAAGCCCGGTAACCCCTATCTCCCAACTCCCGCTTTAACCGGTCGGCATTGACCGGGTTGGCAAAAGCCCCAACCTGAACGTAACAGGGAAGATCCTGACTAACGAATACCGGATAGCCCTGCTCTTCCAGTTCGGCGGCGGTCTTCAGCGCTTCATCCCGCACTTGATAGGGGCCGACTTGCACTTTATATCTTACTGTCACCGTCTCCAAAACAGTTTCCGGCGCTGTATAGATTTCTTCATAAACTCCTTCGCTTTCCGGTAATTCAAACGCCAGCGGGGTTTGGACCTGTTCATTCCAACTTTGGACCGGAGTCAAGGGCCCTTCCCGCACCCAATCATAATAAAGGGTGCCAAAGATCACCCCTACTGAAATCGCAAGAAATGCCATGAAAACAAGACCGGCGATCTTGGTCAACAGGGTTGTCAAGGCCTTTGTTTTTTCCCGGCGTTTATCCATCATGCTCCCTCCTTACTGTTCGCGCGCGCGCGTATACCCACCTTCTATATAAATGTTACGATCCCGTCCGGAAAATATTCCTTAAACTTATCCCACCCGGAACGGGCGCCGCGCGGACGCACAGCCGGCAACTTGTCCCCTTCAAGAAGAAAACATAATGACGACCACCTGATTCCCCTATTGTTATATAGTTGTTCAGTTTTTAAACGCTTACGCGCGCGTGCGCGCGATCCGCGCCCCAAGGGAGCTCAACTTTTCTTCAAATTTTTCGTAGCCACGGTCCAATAAATCCACCCCTTCGACAATGGTCCCGCCTTTGGCGGCCAAACCCGCCAAAACCATTGCCGCCGCAGCCCGGAGATCCGGGGCGACCACAGCGGCCCCGGTAAAACAGGGCACTCCTTTTACTACGGCGCTCCTCCCCTCCACTCTGATATTGGCGCCCATCCGCACCAACTCATCGACATAACGGAAACGGCCGCTAAAAACATTCTCCGTCAACAGACTGGTCCCTTCAGCCAAGGAAAGGGCGGCGGTCATCTGCGGTTGCAAGTCCGTAGGAAAACCAGGGTAAGGGAGGACAGTAACATCCACCGCCCGCAAGCGTTTACCGGCCTTAACTTCTATGCTCTCCTCTTTTACCTGTACCTCCACACCGGCCTCTTTTAATTTAGCTGTCAATGATTCCAAGTGTTCCGGGATAATCTCTTTCAGGCGGACCTCGCCTCTGGAAATCGCCGCCGCCAGCATAAAGGTGCCGGCTTCAATGCGGTCGGGAATCACCGTGTAATCTATGGGGATGGAACGCAGGGCTTTAACCCCTTCGATCCGGATCATATCCGTCCCGGCCCCCCGGATATGCGCACCCAAACGGTTATAAAAGTTCTGTTCCTCAATAATCTCCGGTTCTTTCGCGGCATTACGGATCACCGTAACGCCGTCGGCCAAAATGGCGGCGGCCATGATATTCTCCGTCGCCCCCACACTGGGAAAGTCCAGATGGATATCGGCCCCGTGGAGTTCGTCGGCTTGAACATAAATATAACCATGTTCCTCCACCACTTCCGCACCCAGACTCTGAAATCCCTTTAAATGGAGGTCAATTGGGCGTTGCCCAATTACGCACCCGCCGGGCTGGAATAGCTTGACCTTCCGCACCCGGGAGAGTAAAGGGCCCATGACTTGTACAGAAGCTCTCATCTCCCGCACAAGTTCATCCGGGGCGGAAAAGTCCAAATCTTTCCGGGGAATTATCCGTAAAACCGCGTGATCAGCCCAGGTAACTTCCGCCCCCAGGCTGCGCAAAACCTCGATCATGGTTAATACGTCTTTGATCAGGGGAACATTTCTGATGATGCATTCATTTTCAGCCAGGAGCGAAGCGGCCATTAATTTTAAAACCGCGTTTTTTGCTCCGCTGACCGGGACCTCACCCCGCAAAGGGTAACCGCCCTTAATCTGCAAGCGTTCCACCTGTTTTCACCTCCAAGGCCGCCGCAACAATTGGTTTTTTCGTTGCCGCGTGAGACAGTAGATATTCTATGCATAATCCGTTTTTTAGTGACACCGGACGCATATGCCAACAGGCTTGTCCTCGCCCGGATGAGAGAGCGCGCGCTCTTAACCGCTTCCACCTGTTTCTTTCGAAATATTCAATAAAATGCCGATGGAGATGAGGGTAATCCATAATGAGGAACCGCCGGCACTAATCAAGGGAAGCGTGATTCCGGTCGTAGGAATGGTGGCGGTCACTACGGCGATATTGATCAAAGCCTGAATAACAATGCATGAAGTTATCCCTACCGCCAACAGGCTGCCGTAACGATCCGGCGCCGTCAGGGCGATTTTATAACCCCGCCAGGCGACTATAAAAAACAGGAACAAGAGAAATATGGTCCCAATGAGCCCCAACTCTTCGCCGATGATGGCAAAGATATAATCCGCATGGGATTCCGGGAGATAAAAGAATTTTTGCCTGCTCCGTCCCAGCCCGACACCGAAAAGCCCGCCGGAACCAAGGGCCATCAAACCCTGGTTAATCTGCCACCCGTCCCCTGTCGGGTCACTCGCCGGGTCAAGAAAGGAGAATAACCGCCGCAGGCGATAGGGCTCTTTGAGAATTAGCCCAACACCGGCTCCGGCCCCAAAAAGCCCAACCAGGAAAAGATGGAAAAGACGGGCGCCGGCCGCAAAGAGCATAATAAAGAAGATCCCGAAGACCACTACCATGGTGCCAAGATCCGGTTCCAAGATAATCAACAGGCCAATGATGCCTGTATAAACCAGTGGCAGTAAGATCCCGGTAACAAGGTTTCTTATTCCGGAACCCAACTCCGCAAGGTAATGGGCGAGAACAAAGACTAAAGACAATTTGGCGAACTCCGAAGGCTGAAAGGTAAAAAGGCCTAAATTAACCCACCGCCGTGCTCCTTGAATCTCTTCACCGACGAAAAGGACAACCAGTAAAAAAAGGGGCGCCAAAAAGGCAAAAAGCCCGGTGAACCTGCGCAGCCGGCGATAATCCACCCGCAGTGTGGCCAAGAGCAGGAGAAACCCAAGCAAGGCGTAGACAGCCTGCCTTTTCCCATAAAAAAACGGGTCTTTCCCGCCGGTCTGGCTTAAAGCCCTGGGGGCACTGGCACTGGTAACCAGAATTACGCCAATAACCAGCAAAAAAATGGTGGTTAACAAGAGCAGAAGATCCGGTCCCTGTTTTTTCACAACCTCACCCCCGGATGCTTATGGTTTGTAACCCGCCAGCGCCAGCAAGGCCAAAAGGATCCCGACAAGCCAGAATCTGATCACCACTTTGCTTTCGACCATTCCCCCCAATTCGTAATGGTGATGCAATGGGCTCATCCGGAAGACCCTTTTCCCGGTCAACCGGAAAGAAAGCACCTGAATAATAACGGAAAGGACTTCGGCAACAAAGATCCCGCCGGCCACCGGGAGAAAGAGGGCGGTTCCGGAAAGGACCCCCACCGCTCCCAAAGCCGCGCCCAAAGCCAGGGAACCGGTATCACCCATAAAAACCTGGGCCGGTGGGCAGTTGAACCAGATAAAGCCCGCACAAGCGCCGGCCAGGGCAACGGCAAAAATCCCCAGCCCCGTCTCACCCTGGAGAACGGCTAAAACACCCATGACCAGGCCGGCGGTGACACAGCTTCCGGCCGCCAATCCGTCCAGTCCGTCGGTGAAGTTGACCGCATTGGAGGCGCCCACCACGACAAAGATGATAAAGAACGAAGCCGCCAGGGGATGGAGAAGAGAAAGCCGCCAGGAAAAGAAGGGGAACTGTAGACTCTCCATCACCCCGGACCTGATGACATAGATACTCAAGAGGGCGGCGAAAAATACCTGGAAAAACAGTTTGTGCCTGGCTTTAAGCCCCAGGGGGCGCCGGCGGATGATGATTAAAAGATCGTCAAGAAAACCAATCAGACCATAGCCGAAAGTAATAAAAAGAGCCCACCGGAGCGCCGGGTCCCAGGACCGGCCTGTGCCTGCGATGATCCCGGCCAAAAGCCCGCTGAGGATCAAAACTCCGCCCATCGTTGGCGTCCCGGATTTGACATAATGGGTGCGGGGAGCATCCGTCCGCACATTCTGCCCGGCTTTAATTCTTTTCAGGAACCTGATGACAGGAGGTCCGGCGAGAACCACAAGGGCAAAAGAGGTTAACCCCGCGGCAAAAAAATTCATCCATGGCAGTTTCATCTCTTCTCTTCCTCCCTGAAGCTTTCCCGCGCGCGCGCGCACACCAATTGTTCGAGCAATTCCTTGATTACTTTCTCCATCTTCATTCCCCGGGAACCCTTTACCAGGAGAATATCGCCCTTGGCCACATAAGCCTGCAAATCCCGGATCAGGGCTTCCTGTTCTGGATAATGGCGGCTAAAAACCCCGGCAGCCGCAGCCGCGGCTGCGGTCTCAGCCGACTTGGGCCCATAGGCAAAAAGAGCCGAGCAGCCATAATCGCCAAGGATTTCTCCGATTTTCCGGTGGGCGCCGGCGCTGAACTCCCCCAACTCCAGCATATCGCCGAGAATGGCAATCTTCCGCTTGCCTTCCATACCGTCCAGCACTTCCAGGGCATTTTGAACCGACTGGGGGCTGGCGTTATACGTGTCATCAATAATTGTCAAACCACACTTCTCCATAACCCGCAACCTTTTTTCCAGGGGCGGCAGGTTCTGCATACCCGTGGCGATCTCCCGGGAGGTCAGGCCAAAAGAAAGCGCAACCGTGGTTGCGGCCAGGGCATTGGCTGTATTGTGCCGGCCGGGGAGAGGAAGGAAGAAGGTGAAATCCCCCCACCTTCCGGTAACCGTCACTTCCTGCCCGCCGGTAACAGGACGGGCGGTTCCCCGGAGATCCAGCCCGTCCGCTTCGAGGCCATAGAAGAGAGAGACGCCGGGAAAAAGCCGGTTCATCGTGTGCACCCGCGGGTCGTCCCCGTTCAAAACCGCCAGCCCCTTCCGGGGCAGGGCGGCAATGAGTTCCCCCTTCGCCCGGGCGATGGCTTCCTGGGAACCCAGAAGTTCAAGATGGCTGTGGCCGACATTGGTGATCACACCCGCTGTCGGGCGGGCGATCCTGGCTAAGTAAGCAATCTGCCCTTCCCCGCGCATCCCCATTTCCAGGATGATAACTTCCGTATCACTGTCCACCGTCAATAAAGTCAAAGGCAATCCGATCTCATTATTATAGTTCATGGCATTTTTTACCACCCGGTACCTCTGGGCCAAAAGAGCGGCGAGAAGCTCTTTGGTGGTGGTTTTCCCGTTGCTGCCCGTGACCCCGATTACTGGTATGGAAAACCGCTGCCGGTGCCAGGCGGCGAGCTTCCCCAGCGCCTCCAGGGTATCCGCCACCTGGACCACTGCTACCCCGGGCGGGAAAGCAATCTCCGGTTTTTCCTCCACCACCAGGACGCCGGCGCCGCCGGCCGCTGCCTGGGCCGTAAAATCATGCCCGTCATATTTTTCACCCCGGAGAGCAAAAAAGACTTCTCCCGGCTGGATGTTCCGGCTGTCCGTCCCCACGCCGGAAGCGCGGGCGCCGGGTTTGCCGGCCAAAAGCTTTCCTCCGGTTGCTTCGAGGATCTCATCGACGGTAAACTCAGCCATCTACTCTCTCCTTTAACCCCTGCGCCCGTGCGCGTAGTGCGGCGGCTGCCACTTCCCGGTCATCAAAAGGCGCCGTCCGGTCATGAAAGATCTGGCGGTTTTCATGGCCTTTTCCTGCTATGACCAGCATATCTCCGGGGCGGGCGGTAAAAACCGCCTCCCGGATCGCTTCCTGCCGGTCAATAATCACCCTGCAGCTTTGGACCGAATCGCGTCCTAACGCCCGCGCCTCCGCCCGGAAACCGCCCTCGATTTCCCTGGCAATCTCCACTGGGTCTTCCGAACGCGGGTTATCACTGGTAATAATGGCCAGATCAGAAAGGCGCGCGGCAATCCTGCCCATTTCCGGACGTTTACCCCGGTCACGGTCGCCGCCGCAACCAAAAACCACCAATAACCTGTTATTCGTCAGAGCCCGCGCCGTCCGCAAAAGGTTCTCAAGGCCGTCGGGGGTGTGGGCATAATCCACCACTACCGAGAAATCGTCCGCCCCCGGGATTAATTGAAAACGCCCGGGAACCCCGGTCAACTTTTCCAGCCCCTGGCCGGCTGTTTCCAAGTCCACGCCTAAAGCCAGGGCCAGGCCTAAAGCGCCCAGGGCATTATAAATATTGAACCTCCCGGGTAACTTCAAGTTTATGCGCCTTTTCCCCCAGGGCGTAGTAGCCGAAAAAGCACTGCCCTTCATAGTCATCTCTATTTCTTCCGCGCGGATTAAGGCCGCCGGCGAAAGGCCGTAGGTGAACTTCCGTCCGCTTGTCCGGTCCAAAATATACCGGCCGTGGGGGTCATCAATATTAATCACCGCCGGGGCTTCCGGAGGGAGATGCGTAAAAAAGCCGGTCTTTACCTGTAAATACTCGTCAAAACTCCTGTGAAAATCCAGGTGATCCGGGGTGATGTTGGTAAAAATCCCTCCGGCAAAGGTCAGCCCTGCCACTCGCCCCAAGGCCAGGGCGTGGGAGGAAACCTCCATTACCACACTTTCTATTCCCGCTTTGTGCATCCCGGCAAAAAGGCGCTGCAGGTCCAGGGGGCCGGGGGTGGTATTACCGGAGGTTTCGGCCTTCCCGCCAAAAAGATGATGGATGGTTCCGACCAACCCCGTTGGCCGGTCAGCCGCTTCCAGGATCGAACGGAGAAAAAAAGTGGAGGTAGTCTTCCCGTTGGTACCTACCACCCCCAACAACTGCAAACGGGCGGCGGGATCATCATAAAAAATCCGGCCGATGGCAGGCAGGAGCTTCCGGGTGTCTTCCACCAAAATAAGGTTGGCCGTCTTTTCCACCCCTCTGGGCTCTTCGGCCAGAACGGCGACGGCGCCACGGGCCACCGCCTCCCGTAAATAGTCATGGCCATCGGCCCTGCTCCCGCGCAGGGCGATAAAGAGCGCACCCGGGGAGACCTGCCGTGAGTCATATTCTACCGAGGTGATCTCAACCTCCGCGTCGCCCCGGAACTCCACAACCGGCAGTTGCTCCAGTAAAACTTTTAGCTTCATACCGACCACACCCGATTTCCGTATATATCTTTACCACAATTTAGCATTTTATGAGTGGGTTTCCGTACAGAGACGAAAACCGCTACGGGAAAAGCATGGAAGGCTCCTCCGCTATTTCTCCTGCACAGGGCCTACTACATTCCAACTTCCAGGAAATAAACGTTAACTGTCATACCCAAACTTAAGCGGGTTCCGGCCGCCGGAACCTGCTTTACCGCCAGACCGGCGCCGTGGGGAACCATTTTTAAGCCCATCTCCTTTAAGACCTTGCCGGCCTTTTCCACCGAGAGCCCGGTCAGATCGGGTACCAGAACCAATGGCTCATTCTTCACATTGTACTTTGCCTTTTCATTGTAATAAAGGAGAATCGTTGTTCCTGGCGGCACCATCGCCCCTGCTTTAGGATTCTGCTCCATTACGTAATCTCCTTCTCCCAATTCCCGCCAAGAAAGATTGGTGCGGGTAAGGATCCTTCTGGCTTCCCCCCGCGTAAGGCGGAGTAGATTGGGGACAGACCTGAGCACGGTCTCCTCCCGCGGGGCTCCTTCCGGGCTTGTTTGCTTTTGGGGGACTTCCGGGGGTACGCCCAGATAGTAAAGGGTATCACGGACTACGGCGGCAAATACCGGAGCGGCAATCACCCCCCCGTACTTAACCGGTCCCTGCGGTTCATCAAAGATAACCACAGCCGCCACCCGGGGGTTCTCCACCGGGCTGAAACCCAAAAACGAAGCCACGCGTTCTGCCCCGTAGGCGCCGCCCACCGGTTTTTGGGCGGTACCGGTTTTCCCCGCCACCCGGTAACCGGGGATCTGCGCCCGGTTCCCCGACCCATGCTTAACCACGGATTCCAGGAGCAAAGCGGTTTCTTTGGCGGTTTCTTGCGAGAGCACCCTGCGGATTACCTTCTTTTCGTATTTTTCCACCACTTTTCCTTCGGGGGAACGGACTTCCCGGACCAGCCGGGGTTGGAGGAAATAACCACCGTTGGCAATTACCGACAAGGCCTGGATCAATTGGAGAGGAGTAACGGAGATTCCCTGGCCAAAACCGAACGTTGCCAATTCGACATTTTTCACCCGTGCCAACGGGGGGACGATCCCCCGACCTTCACCGGGAAAATCGATGCCGCTGCGGGCGCCGAAGCCAAAAGCCTCCAGGTAGGAGAAGAATTTCTCTTTCCCCAGGCGTAAAGCTAAAGTGGCGAAGACGGGATTGCAAGAATTTTCTGTGGCTTCAAGGAAAGTCTGCCGGCCGTGGCCGCCAGCCCGCCAGCAGCTCAAGCGGGTTTTATCAACCATTATATAACCGGGATCAAAGAACTCCGAGTTCCGCCGGACAATCCCCTCTTCCAAAGCAGCGGCGGCGGTAAGGATCTTAAAGGTAGATCCCGGCTCATACTGGTCGGTTACCGGCCAGTTCCGCCAGAGGGCGGCCGGGTACTCCTGATAGTTGTTGGGATCAAACCCGGGGAACGAAGCCATGGCCAGAATCTCCCCGTTCATGGGGTCCATAACAATAATCGTCCCGCGTTTCGCCCCCTGCTCCAAAACGGCTTTTTCCAATTCCCGTTCGGCAATGTGTTGAATGCGATCGTCGATTGTCAGAACGATGCTGGCCCCGTCCTGGGGCGGGATGTAGCGCCGTTCTCCCAAAGGAATACTCTGCCCCCGGGAGTCAAATTCCGCCTGTTGGCTTCCGGGAATGCCCCGCAGGTGTGTATCGTAAAACCTTTCCAGTCCTTCCAGGCCCTGATTGTCAATGCCAACAAACCCCAAAACCTGGGCGGCCAGTTTCCCCTGGGGATAAAACCGTTGCGCTTTTGGGATCACCTTGATCCCCGGCAGGCGGGCTTGGCGGATCAACTCCGCTTCTTCCGGGGTGGCTTTCATCTGTAGCCAGACAAAGGAGAGATTCCGTGTGAGGAGATTATAAACCTTTTTCTCGGGCATATTCAAAATCCCGGCGACAATCTTTGCCGTTTCTCTCGATTCTTTGACCTGTGCCGGGATTGCGTAGATACAGTCGGCATCAAAACTCATGGCCATAGGCCGGTGATTACGGTCGAAAATAACCCCCCGTTTGGGTTGTAAGGGAATATCCCGTAAACGCTGGTCTTCAGCTATTTGCTGGTAATAACCGGCCCGTATGACCTGGATGAAAAAAAGACGCCCGGTCAACACGGTGACACCAGCAAAGACCAACAAAAAAAGGATGGTGATTCTTCGCTTTAGAATCAGAACCCCTTTCAAATTCACCCCAGTATAACCCCCAAAACCCTTTAATAGCCCGGGACAGCCATAACCCGCCCGGCCCCGGAAAACCAGTCCGCCACCCTTTGCAGCACTCCCCTCTCCGCCCCCAAGGAACGGGGAGCCTGCATGAACAGGGTGATCTCCGGCGTTTCCGGAAGTGCCGGCGAATATGCCAGCACCTGCCGGCCGTCGTTTTCTGCGGGTTTCATCCCCAGAGCATTAACGGCCACAACTTCAACCCGTTCACTGGAACCTAGATACGCCAGGTCATACTGGAGCCGGCCGATCTCTTTCTCCAGCTCCCTAATTTCACCACGGACCATCGCCAACCGGTGCTGGGTCTGGGCGAGCATAGCCTGGACCAAAATATTAGCAGCCATCAAAAGGAGTAAGATCGCGATGAAGCGAACCCGGGTCAGCAGTTTCTTTTTGTTTATTCTCATCCTGTAGACTTTCCGGATCTTTTTCACCCTGTGCGGAGCCAAGTTCGCCCCCTGAACGCGTGCGTATTCTGCGTGTGTACCCACATGTGCACGTGCGTGCGTGTACGACGATGCATACGGGTGCGTACGATACGTCTCTCCATTCTTTGCCGCTGCTAACATTTTTATGCCTCCTCATCCGGTGGTAGACCATCTAGAGTTTACGGATGGCCCTCAGTTTTGCACTGCGGGATCTGGGGTTTTCCACTTTTTCCTCTGCTGACGGTGTTACCGGCCGGCTGGTCAGGATCTCAACCCCGGGGCCACCGCCGCAACAACAAACCGGGAATCCCGGTGGACAGGTGCACTTACGGGCCATTTTTTGAAAGGTCTGTTTCACCAGGCGGTCTTCAAGGGAATGAAAGGAAATTACGGCCATTCTCCCCCCGGGAGCCAGGCGCCTGATGCCTGCCGTCAAACCTGCTTCCAACGACTCCAGTTCTTTATTGACAGCAATCCGCAGGGCTTGAAAGGTTCGCCGGGCCGGATGCGGGCCCCGCCGGCGGGCTCCTGCCGGAACCGCCGCCTTAATCACCTTCACCAGGTGGTGGGTGGTTAAAATCGGGTTTTTCCGCCGTTCATTGACGATAAATTGACTGATCCTTGCCGCCCAGGGTTCTTCCCCGTATTTCCGGATGATCCGGCACAACTCTTCCCGGCTGGCCCTGTTCACCAGGTCTGCGGCGGTAAAATTTTGCGAAGGATCCATCCGCATATCCAAAGGCGCATCTTCCCAGTAAGAAAAGCCCCTGTTCCCCCGGTCCAGCTGTAATGAGGAGACCCCGAGGTCGAGAAGAATACCGTCGGGAGCAGGCAACCCTTCTTCCTCAAGAAAAACTGGGAGATCCCGGTAGTTCCCTTGCCGGAGAATTAAACGTCCGGGGAAAAAAGATAAATTTTCCCCGGCCTTGGCCAGGGCTGATGCATCCAGGTCGATCCCAAGGAGAGTGCCTGAAGGACCCAATTTCCCGGCAAGCAGCGAGGCATGGCCGCCCAGACCGATGGTGCCGTCAACAAAGACTTCACCTGCTGCCGGGGAGAGATACCTCATGACTTCTCCGGGTAAAACTGGAATATGAACAACAGGGTCCATATTACCATTTTTCCTCCTTAACAAGTGGCACCCAAGAAAAGAGCCGGATCAAATCCCGATCCCAATAATCTTTTCCGCCAGCGTTTCGTAGGATTCTTCCGCCTTCTTCGCGTATTCTTCCCAGACCTCCCGCGCCCAAATTTCAATCCGTGTTGAAACCCCTAAAATATACAAATCCCTTTGGATACCCGCATGTTCCCGGAGATGAGGTGGAATGGAGATCCGGCCCTGCTTGTCCGGTTCACATTCAACCGCTCCGGAAAAAAACAGGCGGACAAAAGCTCTTGCATCCGCCTGGGTAGTAGAAAGGGTCTTCATCTTTTCTTCAATAGTCTTCCATTCCGAAAGGGGGTAGAGAAAAAGTGAACGATCCAAACCGCGGGTGAGCACAAACTTCTCCCCCAGATCATCCCGGAACCTCGCCGGGATAATGAGCCGGCTTTTTTCATCCAGGGAATGTTGGTATTCGCCCATAAACAAGCTGGCTTCACCTCGTCTTCTCCACTTTCCTCCACTTCACTCCACTCGGTACCGCTTACTATTCATAATGCTCCATTTTTCCTCTTTTGTCAAGTCTTTTTTGCATTTTTTTCTCCATTTCAGGCGGGAAAAGAAAAAAAAGCCCGCTAAAGGCTTTATTATTCAATGGTTAATAAGTAAAATCTTAAAATTCTTATTATTTAAAATTTTTTACCGTTTGCCTCCAAAATCACCAGTACCAATAAGCCGGCCAGGATCAAGACATCCAGGGCGTTCGGGTAAAAGAGGCACTTAATCAAGACGAGAGCGGTGATGACCAGATAGACAACCTTCTCTATCCGGCGGAAATGAAAAAAGGGGTGCAAATGCTCCTCCTCCTTCAACTTAGTCGTGCTCAGGCACGTACGCTTGCCGCGCGTGTGCTCACGACGCACGTACGCTTGTGCGTGGTGCATAAGCGCATGCGCTTACGGTTTGCACCTGCACGCGAGCCCCTCCCTAATAAGGGGCTGGCATACCGCATCTGTAGCCGCGTGCGCGCGCGATCTTCTCCGGCGCGGTCCGCGCATAACAGTATATTATATGAGGGGAGCATAAAAGAAGGAACCGAGTTTTCCCGGTTCCTTCTTTTATTGGGCCTTTTCGGCTTCAAGGATTGCGGCTTTTCGTGAAAGGTTTATCCGCCCCAGCCGGTCGATTTCGACCACCTTCACCAGGATCTCATCTCCCGGCTTGACCACATCTTCCACCTTGGCCACTCTTTCTTTGGCCAGTTGTGAGATGTGCACCAGTCCTTCCTTGCCCGGCAGGACTTCGACAAAAGCGCCAAAATTCATCAGCCTGACCACTTTACCAAGGTAGGTTTTACCCACCTCCACATCGCTGGTCAATAGCTCAATGATGCTCCGGGCCTTTTCGCCGGCCTCCTGTTCAATGGCGGTAATGAAAACGCGCCCGTCATCTTCAATATCAATTTCTACTCCTGTTTCCTCAATAATCTTCCGGATCGTCTTGCCACCGGGGCCAATAACATCCCGGATCCGGTCGGGATCGATCTCCATGGTGATCATCCGCGGTGCATATGGAGAAAGGTCAGGCCGGGGTTGGGCGATCGCCTCTTCCATCTTGCTCATGATAAACAACCGGCCCTTTCTCGCCTGTTCCAAGGCTTGCTGGAGAATTTCCTTTTCGATCCCGGCGATCTTGATATCCATTTGGATGGCGGTGATCCCGTCTTTGGTCCCTGCCACCTTGAAGTCCATATCACCTAGATGGTCTTCCATCCCCTGAATATCGGAGAGAATGGTAAAACGCTCCTCGTGCTTAATCAAGCCCATGGCTATACCGGCCACATGTTTTTTGATGTTTACCCCGGCATCCATCAAAGCCAAAGAACTCCCGCAGACACTCGCTTGCGAGCTGGAACCGTTGGATTCAAGGACTTCCGAGACCACCCTTATGGTATAGGGGAAGTCTTCCTCCGGAGGGATAACAGGCAGCAACGCCCTTTCCGCCAAAGCGCCGTGGCCGATATCCCGCCGCCCGGGGCTCCGCATTGGCCGCACTTCGCCAACACTGTAAGGCGGGAAATTATAGTGGTGGATATAACGTTTGGAATCTTCTTCTCCCAGCCCGTCCAAGATCTGCTCTTCGCTGATCCGGCCCAGGGTGACAATGGAAAGAACCTGGGTCTGCCCGCGCGTAAAAAGCGCTGAACCGTGGGTCCGGGGCAGCAACCCTACCTCGCAGGTGACCGGCCTGATCTCCTCCGGTTTTCTCCCATCCACGCGGACCCCTTCCAGAGAGATCATCTTTCTAACTTCATCTTTAATGATGGTATCCAAAACCCCGGAAATATCCTTTGTTTTGGCAGCGTACTCTTCTTCGCCCAATTTTTCTTGGAAATAGTCGTGGGTCTCTTTTTTGACCTCCTCCAATTTGGCTTCGCGTTCCAGTTTTTCCGGAGTTTTTAAGGCGGCCAGCAGTTTGGGGGTGGCGTACTCTTGCACTGCTGCTGCGATCTCTTCATCCGGCCCGGCTGTTTCCGGCTCAATTTTTTGGTGCCCGTACTTCTCTACGATCTCTTCCTGAAAAGCCACGATCCTTTTGATCTCTTCGTGGCCAAAGAAGATCGCATCAAGGATTACTTCTTCCGCTACCTCCTTGGCCCCGGCCTCAACCATAATTATGGCGTCTTTGGTCCCGGCGACAATCAGATCGAGATCACTCTCATTACTCTGCTCTGAAGTGGGGTTAATCACAAAGTCGCCGTTAACCCGGCCGACGTGCACCGCAGCCACCGGACCGGCAAACGGAATCTCCGAAAGCGAAAGAGCGACCGATGCCCCGATCAGTCCGGTGGTGTCGGAAGGGCAATCGGGTTCAACAGACAATACTGTCACCACAACCTGGATATCTCTGGCAAAATCCTTTGGAAAGAGCGGACGGATTGAGCGATCAGTGGCCCGCGCCGCCAAAATAGCGCTTTCCGGCGGCCTTCCTTCCCGCCGTAAAAAGCTGCCGGGGATCTTCCCAACGGAATAAAGCCGCTCCTCATAGTCGACCAGGAGGGGTAGAAAATCCACTCCTTCCCTGGGTTCTGCGGCGACGACAGCTGTAACCAGCAAAACCGTATCTCCGTACCTGATCATGACCGAACCGTTGGCCTGTTTGGCTACTTTATTTATTTCTAAAATCAACGGCCTGCCAGCCAGATCGATTTGGAATTTTTCCAACTCATCAAAACCTCCCTTTACAAAAAAGTAAGTTTCACCGGAGGACCCGCCAAAAAAAGGGGCCGGTGCACTCTTTATTATTTACCATTTTTGAGTTGTATAGAAAGAAAAGCGGGACCTCCCGCTTTTGGTTATTTCCGCAGTCCAAGGCGTTCGACGATCGCCCGGTAGCGCTGGATGTCTTTCTTTTGCAGGTAATTGAGTAATCCCCGGCGTTGACCCACCATTTTCAGGAGACCCCGGCGGGAATGGAAATCTTTCTTGTGAACCTTCAAATGCTCGGTCAATTGATTTATCCGTTCGGTCAAAATTGCGATCTGGACCTCAGGGGAACCCGTATCATTCTCATTGATCCGGTACTTCTCAATCAACTGTTGCTTACCTGTTTGGCTTAAAGCCATTTTTTCACCTCCTCCTGTTTTTCAGCCTTTGCCCGAGAAAACCGGCGGAGGATCGGTAATCCCAGCCAAAGGTTGGCAAAGCACTACTAGAAAGATTTTATCATAGTTTGCGGGAAGTGTAAACATTTAGATTATTCCACTGTAGTTATTCCACTCCCCGGTGGTAATGACCGCGGGTTGTTTTCCTCCCTGTAATTGCCGCTACCTCCTGCCAGAGCTCGCCGCGTTGGTCGCGAGCCCCGGTTTGCAGCGCCTTATGAAAAAGGGTAATCAGGCGGGCCGCAACCGGCGCCCGGTAAAAGCGGAGATCCAAACGGAGCCCGGCGCCTTTTTCCTGCAAAGCCGGTAACTCGCCAAGCAAAGAAAGATCGTGGCTGTTTATCAGGTGACTGCGGCAAAACTCATCGCAAACCAAAGGAAAAACATAGCCTTTTTTATCCCGCAATTCATACCGGGCATGGCGGCAAGGCCGGCTGCAAGCGGCCGGGGGGCGCTGGGCGCAGAAAGCGCCCACCGGGCAAAATTGGGAGACCATCAGTTCCAAAGAGGCGAAAACCAGGATCTCCAGTTCCAATCCGGAAAACCTCCGGGCGGTAAAAAAAGGTTCAAGCTCCACAGCGGAGAGTTCCGGAGAAAGGGTGAACCCGCGAACCCTCGGGTCACCGGCCCAAAAGAAACCGGCAGCTGTGTTAAAGGTATAGAGGGTGTAATTTATATAAAGGGGCAGACCGGTTTCTTCTCTTACCAACTGGTAACTGCCGGGATGGGAGACCAGCACCCCGTCGGGGGGGTAACGCCGGCTAATCTCCAGATAGGTTTCTACCCGCTCCGCCTCCCTTTCCCGGGTAATCCGCGGCAGGGCCAGTACCGGACTGATTTTAGCTTGCCTGCAGGCAACCACTGCCCGGGCCAGGGAGGTTTCGTCCCAGATGGCGCCGGGGAGAAAACTTTCGCCGCCAAAGATTATCCTCGCAACCCCCGGGCCTAGGCCGGCGGCGGCCTCGACAGTCTCAAGGTCGCCGGCAAAGACCACCAGGGAAGAAGGACCGCTCCGGACCGGGCCCTTCTCCCAGGCCACCGCTTCTGCCCACGTCTCCCGCGGAAGCGGGAGGCGCTGACTTCCGGCCAACCTTGTTGTACTTAAGGCCGCTGCCGCCTCTCTTCGCACCCGGTGGAGCCGGCCAAAGGCAAGCATCGGCTCGCCGGTTATTTCCGGGTAGAACTCCTTGACCACAAAGGGGGTATCCCCCAACCGGCAGAGGTGCTCTCTTAAAACCTCAGGGGTTAAGGGGTGTTTACGCGCTGCCTGCGCCGGTTCGGCAGAGTTTACGGTCACCCTGTGCCCCTGGTAATCATCGATGGTAACCGTAAGGGGGACGCCCGGCGCCACCCGGGCGGTCATCCGGCATTCAACCTTGCCGGGACCGGACTCGTCCCGTAACAGGCGCTGCAGCGCCTGTTGGCGGCGGCGGGAATTGACAAGAAAGATCCGGTCTCCCGGTTGCACCGGTTCCGCCAGGCGAAAAACTGCCTCTGTCTTCTCTTCCCAATTCTTAAAGACGAGTTCCCGGAGGAGCACCCGCCGCCGCCCCCCTTTACTGGTCCAGATCTCGATCTCATCCCCCTCCGCCAACTCCTCAACCAGGGCTGCCCGGCAAGACCTGTCCTCCCGGTCATATTCTTTTACCCGGCCGGCAAAGAACCCCCGGTTACTTGGGCGGTTGGCAGCGCTCAAATCCGGACCGGGGTCCCCTTTCAGATACCCGGGGGACAAGCCCCGGTTAAAAACGGAAAAAGCCGTTTTTTCCTCCTCCGGTAAGACCCGGAAGGCTTGGGGGTCTTCCGCCAGGCGGTCCAGGGCCCGGCGGTAAATCTGCGTAACCGCCGCTACATACTGGGGGCTTTTCATCCGTCCTTCAATTTTCAAACTTCTTACCCCGGCTGCGACCACCTCCGCCAGGTGCGGCAAGAGGAAAAGGTCCTTGGTTGACAAGGGGTAAAACGGACCGCGTACGCCCTGGGGGGCTTTAATGGCCTGCCCGTCCTGGAGCAAATCATACTCCATCCGGCAGGGTTGGGTGCAGGCGCCGCGGTTGCCGCTCCTTCCCCCGACCATACTGCTGAAAAGACAGGCCCCGGAGTAACAAACACAAAGGGCGCCGTGGACAAAAACCTCCAGTTCCAAACTGGTTGCTTCCTTAATCGCCCCAATCTCCGCCAGGGAAAGCTCGCGGGCCAGAACAACCCTGGTAAAGCCGGAATTCTGCAAAAAACGAACCCCTGCCGCATCATGAATGGTCATCTGGGTGCTGGCATGCAGGGGCAAGTCCGGCCATAACTTCCGGGCCAGGGCAACAACGCCCAAATCCTGGATGATTATCCCATCCGTTCCTAAACTGTAAAGATGATTTATCTCTTCCAACACCGCCGGTAATTCCGCTTCTTTAATCAGGGTGTTGACGGTAACGTATAATTTTTTCCCCCTGACGTGCAAATAATCGGCGGCGCGGGCCATTTGCTCACGGTCGAAATTCAGGGCATAACGGCGGGCACTGAAGGCCTTGGCGCCCAAATAGACCGCATCGGCGCCGGCGGCGACCGCCGCCCGTAAGGAATCTTCGTCACCGGCCGGGGCCAAAAGTTCAGGCTTAATTTGTTTCTCCATTTCTTTCCACCCGCAACAACCCGGAACAAGGAATAATGTCAATACCGGCAGCGGCGAGTTGGTCAAGGAAAAGGTTCAACCCCAGTGAGTCACTGGCAATATGACCGGCAATCACAATCCGGATATGATTCTCCTTGGCCGCTTTCCGGTTCTTTTCACTCAGATGCATGCAGACCAGGGTGCCAACACCGGCTTTGGCCCATTGGGCGAACATCTCCGGTGAGCCGCCGGTCCCTCCGGTCATCTCCACCACAATCTTCCCGGCTCTTAACTTTTCACCGCCGGGATCAAGGGGCTGCGGGCCCACACCCAACTTGGCGGCTTCCTTGTATTCGGCGATTGTCAACAGGGCTTCAACGATCTCGCCCACCGTCTTCGGTTGTTCCCTGTCGAGAAACGCCTGGAGATAAGAGGCGACACAATTGTCCGCCGGGGTATGGACACACATCAACATATAATCCAACAGGCGGGCGGCGTCGACCACCCGGTTGTGGTTTTTGGGCAAAAGACCCCTTCTTACCTCTTGAATCCGGTCGGCCAAAACCCCCTCCGCCAGGTTGATGGGGATCCCGTAAGCCGCCATAAAGTCCTGCTGTAGCGGCATAACCTTATAAAGCTGGGCTAAAGCCCGTCCGGCCGGATGGTGGGAGAGCAAGAGATCCACCGGCTTCCCCTTGTCGGCCAGGCGTTCCGCCAAAAGTACCTCGCCCACATCAATATCGATTCCGGCCAAAACCCGTCTTACTTCCCGGTCAGGGTCACCCGCCAGAATCCGGGTATCCGCATAAGGGTTTTCCAGGCTGTCCAGGTCAAAAAAGTCTTTTTGTGCCGGTTTGCACTCCTCCCAGCTTTTTTGGGCTTCATCAAGAACCCGTTGGACATCTTCACGGGGACGGGGATCCTTTTCGATCCCGGTCTTAATCGCCAGTTGGTACAGGTCTTTTAGTTTCAATCCCTTCGCCTCTCTTTCTAGTTTGCGCACGCGCGCGCAATGTAAACCGATAGCAGCCGGTAATATACGCAGTTAATACCCGTAATGCCCGGGTACCCCGGGAAAAATCCCGAATCCCTCCGGCCGGCTTTTGCCACAGACAGGACAGGGCAGCACCGGGTAGACGGGAAACGGCTCGGGCCAAACCTGACAGTTGATACCGGTCACAGTGCCTTTACTATCCCAAACACAGCGGCGGTAAAAAAGATGGTAGCCCTCAAAGGTTAAACACCCGTCACTGACCCGCCCACAGGAAATACACTGGAAACGGGGGAAATGAAATGCGCCCTGTCCTTCCTTTCCTTGATACCGGACCATGCCGCCACAGGCGATACAGGTGCTTCCGTCCAGATCTTCATATCTTATTCTCCGGATTTGTACCCCTTCCGGGGTGACAAAAATGCGGGGCACTTCTGCCGGCAAGACTTCTTCCTGGAGAAAATAGAAAAACGGCGTAATCTTTAGGACATCTTCAGCCAAATCCGACTCGTATAAGGGTTTCTTCAGTACATCCCAGGGCAGGGAGGCCATTAACAACAGAATGAGGACCCAGATCACCAGGACCTTCAAACCGCCAAAGAGCGATCCGGCCACCCCGTCAATAAAAAAAACCGGGGATGATACAGTCGTCTCCTGCCACCGGAAACCAAGGTAAGCCATTACTGAGCTTATGCCGACAACCAAGACAATGAAGGCCAGGATATTGCCGAGGTTTTCTGAGACATTGAGCCAACCGGACAAAGCGGTTCCCAGTCCTGAACAATAACGAAAAGCCAGCACCAATGCGAGAATTGACCCGCCTAAGCCAAAAAGCTGCTGGACAAGGCCGCTTCTAAAGCCCCGGTAGACAGATATAAGCAGGGAGATAATAATAGCCCAGTCCAAGCCGTTCATGATTAATCGGTTCCCCCTTGCCGCCGGGAAATCATTGCGTTATTTGTCGTTGTGTACCCGCCATTATTTTGCTTCTTGTAATAATTTTACCATCTTTTCGTGTTCCATACGAAGCTGTTGTAATTCATCGGTTACCTGTAAAGCAACTAAGACCGCAAGTTGGGTTTTGGATAATTTGGCATCGCCATGAGCAGTAGAAACCGCTCTGATCCTTTCTTCGACATTTTTGATGAGATCATTAATATAATCATCTGTTGCGGAGCCGACAATCGTGTATTCGTCACCCATTATCTGCACTGTCACCCGGTTTTCTCCCTGCTTCTCATCTTTCCTGGTCAGCAATATCTCCACCACCCACGGCCGGGGTGTTTTACGCCTCTGCGAGCCCGGCATCATTAAAATATTAGGCAAAAGATTGAAAACTCCTGCACCAAAGGAAGGGCCACCAAAGGATCGGCAAAGGACACCAAAGGTTCCAAAGCTGCCAAAGACCGCCAAAGGCAGGCAGGGATTTTCAAACTAGCTTGTCAAGAATAACCGGGCAAGGGCGGGTTGGGAAAAGAGGAAGAGAAAACCACCGATGAGAGGCAGGAGATTATCCCAGCGCCAAGGGAGGGCGGCTGAGGAGAGAAGAAAATCATGGTAGATACAGAGCGTGATAATTTCTTCACAGCAACCGGCGGCAGAAGACGGGGGAAGAGAGGATGCCGCGCACGACCGCAGATAGAGCCGGTTTAATTTTTCGGCAATCACCTGTCGTTCCGGAGCGGCTGCTTCCCGCAACCGGGCTTGCAGCCGGAGGAGGGGCCAGAAGAAAAAGAGGAGAAGAAGGATAACCGCCGCATGGCTATAGAAGATCCAATCAAAGAGATAACGAGTATGCAAAGCATAGAGGGCCAGGCAAAGCAGGGGAATTAAATAGAGGGTAAGCCGTACATGGGTGGTCACCCCTTTTTCAGCCGCGAAGAACCTCTGCCCCGGCAAAGTAAGGTCACAGCCAAAGGGTTTTTCTTTTTTCCAAAGCTCTCCCGTGATCGCGACAACAAACTCAATGATAATCCCGTAATAAACCGCTAATACCGCATAGTCGATTAAGGCCAAACCCGCCAGGTACCATTCTTCACCGGGTGGCCGCGAAAAAATGAGGTAAAAGGAGAAGGGCCCGGCAAAACCGGTCATAAAAGCCGCCGCCAGTATTCCCGGGCGCCGGTATTCCCGAAAAATATGGTACCGGCCGGTATAAATCAACAGAAAAAAGAGGAGCCGCAGGCTGTAATCCCAGGTAAAATGGGTGAAAAATAGTAAGGGATACAGATAAGATCTGGCCCATAAGGCCCAAAGCTGTACTACAGCCAAGAAAGAAAGGGCTACCCGTTCCTTCTTTTCCGGGGAAATGTAAAACCTCTCCTTCATGAGACTTTTGCCTCCATGCAAAGGAGAACCCCTCCTCCCCCATGTTCATCTCCATGAGAAGGAGGGAACCCCTCCTTCATGAGTCTTTTACCTACGAGAAGGAGGGGCCCCCTCCTCCCTGAGTCTTTTACCTACGAGAAGGAGGGGCCCCCTCCTCCCTGAGTCTTTTACCTACGAGAAGGAGGGGCCCCCTCCTCCCCCATGCTCATCTCCATAAGAAGGAGGGGACCCCTCCTTCATGAGAACCCATTTATCTATATGAGTCTGGAGGGGTTTAATATTACCCGGGTTACGTTCCTTGCGGCCTGATGCTTACCAGACCATTACCGCCTTTACCTTCCGCCGGTCACCGGCGGATCTCGGCATCATACTCCGCGGCCAACCGGTCAAGGATCTTTTCAAGCACCTTATTGACTTCATCATCTTGTAAAGTCCGTTCCGGCCGGCGGAAAATCAGGGAAAAGGCCAGGCTGCGCCGGTCTTTTGGAATTGTCCCGCCGCTGTAGACATCAAAAAGCTCGACTTTTTCCAGGATCTGGCCGCCGGTGGTCTGCACCAGACCCATGACTTCTGCCACGGGGATATTGGCCGGCAGGACCAGTGCGATATCCCGCAGGACCGGCGGGAATTTAGGCAACGGTTTTACCTGGATAACTCCGCTTTCCACCGCCGGCCAGATCCTTTCGATATCCAGTTCAAAGAGGATCGCCGGGGAATTCAGACCAAAGGCCTCTTTGACTTCGGGATGGATCTCCCCGATCACCCCCGCCTTCTTCCCTTGAACGGTCAGGAAAGCGGTCCGCCCGGGGTGCAGGGCGGGGTGCTCACCCCTTTCGAAGCTCCAATCTTTAACCTTCAATTCGGCCAGGAGTGCCTCCAAAACCCCTTTCCCATCATAAAAGTCGGCCTGTCTCGCCAGCTGGTTCCAGGCTTTTTCATTGATCAAGCCCATCAAGCCTCCGGCTAGATGGAGGTCTTCCTGGGGCAAGGAGTCTTCGTCCCCGGCCGGTAGGTAGACACGGGCCAGTTCAAAGAGGCACAGGTTATCGGTTTTCCTTTTCGCATTGTAACTCAAAACCTCAAGCACACCACCGAGCAACGTGGTTCGCATCAGGGAGCCCTCTTCACTAAGGGGGATCTTTAAACGGACGGCATGGCGCAAAGGATCGTTTGCCGGCAGGTTTAAGCGGTCAAAGGTTTTTTCCCCATGGAAACTGTAGGTCACAACCGCGGAGAAACCGTAACCCTGCATTAAATCACGGATCTGTTTCTCCCACAGTTGCCTCGGGGTAAAGGCCCCCGGACGTCTTGCCGCCGGGTAAGTCGGCGGGATCTTGTCGTACCCGTGGATCCGGGCGATCTCTTCGGACAGATCCGCCTCGTTCTCAATATCCTGGCGGTATGAAGGGATCCCTACCTGAAAAACCCGTTCTTCTTCTTTACTGATCCCAAAATTGAGCCGCCGGAGGATCTCTTCCATATAACCGGCCTCAAGGTCCAGGCCGAGAAGGTTGTTTACCCGCTCCGCCCGCAAACGGACCTTCCTGGCTGGTACCGGCCGGGGGTATTCGTCAATTATCCCCGCGGCTGTGCGGCCGGCGCCGATCTTGGTTACCAGATGGGCCATGCGGTCAAGAGCAACCGGCGGCCCTTCCGGATCCAGTCCTTTTCCGAAACGGAGCGCCGCCTCCGACTGGAGGCCAAGGTTCTGGGCGGTCCGCCGGGTATTTACCGGGGAAAAATAGGCGGACTCCAGGAAAACCGTGCGTGTTTGTGGCGAGACCTCACTGGCCTCGCCCCCCATTACCCCGGCGATCCCCTGGGCTTTTTCCGCATCGGCAATCACCAGATCTTCCGGGGTCAAAACCCTTTCTACTCCGTCCAGGGTGATCAGGCGTTCTCCATCTCCGGCCCGGCGCACCAGAACCTTCTTCCCGGCCATCCGGTCCAGGTCAAAAGCATGTAAGGGCTGGTTTAACTCCCACATAACGTAGTTGGTCAGATCAACCACATTGTTGACCGGCCGCATCCCGGCAGCGAGCAGCCGAGTTTTCAGCCATAAAGGCGATTCGCCCACCTGCAGATCGAAAAAGACCCTCCCCGTATATCTGGGACAAAGCTCGGGATCGCAGAGTTCTACACCGGCAAAGTCTTTGATCCCGCGGTCCGTCTCCTCCGCCACCGTCAATTCCGGCAGGTTAAGCGGGCAACCGGTCAAGGCTGCAACCTCCCGGGCTACGCCCAACACTCCGTAACAATCGGCCCGGTTGGGAGTAAGCTCCAGCACCAGCACAGGGCTGTCAAGCCCAAGTATTGTGGGAAGATTGTCCGTTAAGGCGGTTCCCGGGGGCAAAACCATAATCCCTTCCGCCTCCCGGCTTAACCCCAATTCTTCTTCGGAGCAAAGCATCCCCTGGGAGACCACGCCTTGAAAATCAACCTCCGCAATTACCGTACCGTCGGGCAGCCCCACTCCGGGCAGGGCCACCGGTACTTTATCCCCGGTCTTGAGATTCCGGGCGGCGGTGACAACGGTGATCTCGCCGTCGCTAAGCCTGACCCGGCAGATGAGAAGTCTTTCTGCTTGAGGATGCGGTTGCAGGCCGCAGACCTCACCCACCCGCAGCGCCCGGTAAGGGGCGCTAGGATCTTCCAGTTCCTCCACGGCGATTCCGGCCATGGTCATTTTATCTGCCAATTCGTGAGGATCCAGTTCCACGGGAACATATTCACGCAACCAGTTGTAAGGAACTCGCATCTTCTCCGGCCTCCTTATTCAAACTGATGTAAAAATTCTTATCCATACTGATGTAAAATCTTAGCCAAAGGCGGAACCGCTTCCGTCCGGACGAAATCCGGTTCCGCCTCCTGTCGACAGCAGCGCTAAGAGAAACCCTAAAACTGCGCCAAAAAGCGGTAATCGTTCTCATAAAAATAGCGAATATCCGGAATCCCATAACGTAACATGGCGATCCGTTCCACTCCCATCCCAAAGGCAAACCCCGAATATTTTTCCGGATCATAGCCGGCCATGGCCAATACCCGGGGGTCAACGGAGCCGGCGCCCAAAATCTCGAGCCAGCCGGTGTTTTTACAGACCCGGCACCCTGCTCCTTGGCAGCCACAGGAGACATCCACCTCCGCACTGGGTTCGGTAAACGGGAAAAAGCTGGGGCGGAAACGGACTTCCCGGTCCTTGCCAAAGATTTTCCGGGCAAAAACCGTCAAAACCCCTTTGAGATCCCCAAAAGTAATCCCCTCATCTACCGCCAGGCCCTCAATCTGATAAAAAAGCGGCGAATGGGTCGCATCCAGCGCATCCCGGCGGTAAACCCGGCCGGGGGCGATAATGCGGACCGGTTTCGGACGGAGTTTTTCCATGGTCCGGATCTGAACCGGGGAGGTATGGGTCCGCAAGAGTATTTTCTCGGTGATATAGAGGCTGTCGTGCATCTCCCGGGCCGGGTGTTCCGGAGGAATATTCAGGGCTTCGAAGTTATAATAATCCCATTCGATCTCCGGCCCTTCAGCCACATCAAAACCCATCCCCATAAAAATACCGGTGATCTCATCAATCAACATCAGCATGGGATGCGACCGCCCCCGCCGCGGCTTTCTGCCGGGAAGTTCCACATCGATGCGTTCCTCTTGCAAACGGGCTGCTTTCTCCCGCCGGGAGATGGCCTCTTCCCTCTCTTCAAGAACCCCGGCCAGTTCCTGGCGCAAATCATTCACTAATTTGCCAAAAAGCGGCCGTTCTTCCGGGGGGAACTCTTTCAACCTACGGGAAAGCTGAGTAATCGTTCCCTTCTTGCCAAAGAGGTCGATCCGGACCTGGTTTAACTCAGCTGTTGAAGAGATACCCGCAATCTTTTCCCGTGCCTCTTCCGCCATTTTCCGTAATTCTTCACGCATTGCTCTACCTCCCTCCCCTGCCGCGTCCGGCGCCTGCGAGCGCATCACCTTGCCCGCAACAGGGCAAACCTTAAGTAAACCTCAATAAGCAGATAATAAAAAAACCTTCGCCTGATAAGGGACGAAGGATCTCCGCGGTACCACCCTTTTTAGCCGGCAAAGGCTCTCCTCGATAGCATGCAGGATTGAGCCCGGTTCTTTCCGGTCTTCCCACATGTGCGTCTTCTCCATTAACGGTGGAGTTCCGGCCCGGCCTACTTACCGCGCTCTTGCGCTTGTTCAGCCTGCGACTCCAGAGTGAACTTCAACCGGGCTCCCGGGGAATGCTCGCAGCCCCCACTCCTCTCTGTGCCGTTTGCTCCGGTTTACTCTCTCTTTCCTTGTCTTTGCATTTTTATGAATAGTCAATTCACTCGGTTAAGAAATTCTTTATATACTAAATAGGCTGAAATCGACCCGGTAATCTTAAAGAGTTTCCAAAAAAACTCGGCGGAAAGGATCATCATGTCCCTCCCCTTCTTTTTATACTCGGTCGAGCCACCCTTTCTTTTTTCCATTATAGCACAAGCATTTTCTCTTTACAAGTCCCCTTCTTATGCCAACCTCTCGTTGTATAAAAAAACAGGCCGGCTTCACAAAAGCGGGCCTGCTACTGATGGCAAAATATGGTGGGGGAGAGCGGACTCGAACCGCTGGCCTCTACGATGTCAACGTAGCGCTCTAACCAACTGGGCTACTCCCCCAGCGGTCTTATTTATTTTACCACAAGGTTGTACCGCCGTCAAGAAAAGAAATTTTTTACTGTAGTTATTCTATGATAATGTCATGTTGAACCTATTCTGGTAAAATGTCACCTATGAGAGGGGAAAAATTTTTGCTTGCCCGGTTTAAGTAAAATTTATAATTTCAAAATTTTTTCCTTGTTTACCGGTGGATTAAAGAAAAATCCCTGCTAAACTAGGTTTTATCACCTGTAAAATTTTTTTTAAAAAACCCTTGCATTATTTTTTTTTATATGTTATAATTGATATCACCTTGAAATCATTTCAAGGTGGAGCGTTACAACGCGCAGGCGCCAGCGACCGAGTAGCCGCTCGCTTCTCTTGACCACGCCGGCAGTCAGAGAAGGGAAACAAAGTTTACACTATTGACCACCTACGCGGTGGTCTTTTTTCCGCCCTGGACCTGTCTTTTTTTTCCATCAACCGGCTCAACGCGCGCCCCCGGCTGCCCGCAGGCTGCAGGCGAATCCAGGCAAACCTCAATGAAAAGGAAAAAAAACAAAGCCCCGGCAAATCCGCCGGGGCTTTTTCCTGGCCGAGCCAGGAGTCTTTCTACATATCCGCCGCTTTTTCCGGGTACTTTTCGCGCTTGGTGTATTGGGTATGCAGAAGCTCGTGGGATTTTTCGCCCAGCGGCTCGCCGAGGAATTCTTTGTAAAGTGTTTGGACCGCCGGGTTCTCGTGGGATTTACGCAGCGGCATCCCGGCGTCCGCCCGGTAGATGGCGTCGATCCGTTTCTGCCGGATCTCCTTGGTCGTGGGAATCGGCTGCCCGCCGCCGCCGATACAACCACCAGGACAGCACATAATCTCAATAAACTGGTAATCGGCTTTCCCTGCTTTAATCAGATCCAGCAATTTGCGGGCGTTCCCCAGCCCGTGAGTGACCGCCACTTTGACCTTTTTCCCTTTTAAATCGACCTCTGCTTCTTTAATCCCTTCCAACCCGCGGACGGCGGTAAAATCCAGGGAAGGCAGGGTTTCTCCGGTGACCACCTCGTAAACTGTACGCAAAGCCGCTTCCATTACCCCGCCGGTGGCGCCAAAGATAACCCCGGCGCCGGTGGAGATCCCGAGGGGGGCGTCATACTCTTCCTCAGGCAGCTCACTGAATTTGATCCCGTTCTCCCGGAGCATCCGCCCCAGTTCCCTGGTGGTTAAGACCGCATCCACATCCGGATAACCCGAATCGATCATCTCCGGGCGTCCGCACTCGAATTTCTTGGCTGTACACGGCATGATGGAAACCACATAAATATTCGCCGGGTCAATTCCCGCCTTTTCTGCGTAATAGGTCTTGGCCAAGGCGCCAAACATCTGTTGCGGCGATTTACAGGTCGAAAGGTGCGGCAAAAGATCCGGATAAAAGTGCTCAATATATTTGATCCAACCGGGGCTACAGGAGGTAATCATCGGCATGGTTTCCCCGTTTTCCAAACGTTTCAGCAGTTCGTGGCCTTCCTCAATGATGGTCAGGTCCGCGCTGAAATCGGTATCAAAGACCCGGTCAAAGCCCAAGCGGCGCAAGGCGGCCACCAATTGCCCGGTGGTCACCTCGCCCGGCTCCAGCCCCATCTCTTCACCGATGGAGACCCGGATGGCCGGCGCCGTCTGGACCACCACATGTTTATCAGGGTTGGCCAGGGCCGCCCAGACCCGTTCGGTATGGTCCTGCTCGTAAATGGCGCCGACCGGGCAGACCAGAGAGCACTGGCCGCATTGGACACAGGCCACATCTCCCAGATCAACACCGCCGGCCGGGGCAATGGTGGTGTCAAAACCCCGGTTTACCGGGTATAATGCCCCTACTCCCTGCACCTGGTGGCAAACCTCTACACAACGGCGGCAAAGGATGCATTTGGACGGATCCCGCACCAGGGCCGGGGTGGAAATATCTTTCTGTTCCGACTTGACCTGCCGGGGAAATCTTAGTTCACGGATTCCCAACTGATCGGCAAGGGTCTGTAACTCACAGCGCTGGTTCCGGACACAGCCCAGACAGTCCTGGGGGTGGTTGGAGAGCAGAAGTTCAACATTGACCCGGCGGGCCTGCCGCACCCGGGGTGAATTGGTGTGAACTACCATTCCGTCACTGACCGGCTGGGAACAGGCGGTCTGCAGCGTCCGGCTGCCCTCAACCTCCACCACACAGACCCGGCACATCCCTTTAACATCCAGGTCTTCGTTATAACAAAGGGTGGGAACCTCAATCCCGGCAGCCCGGGCCGCCGCGAGAATAGTGCTGTTCTTCGGTACTTGTACTTCACGACCGTCGATGGTTACTTTAACCATTTCCATACAGGTCACTTCCTTTCCTGATTTAAGAACATCCTGCGCAAAAAGGGCTTATTCAAACCGCCCGGGAGCCCATGGAAATCCGGCAGACCCCGGCCGGGCACTCCCCGGCTACATGCTTCTGGATTTCCTCCTCAAAATACTGGAGGGCGGTGACAACCCCATTCGGGGCAGATTGTCCCAGGCCGCAAAGGGATGAGAGTTGCATGGTCTGGCAAAGCTCCTTGATGAGTTGGACCGCATCCTGGCCGGCTTTACCGGCGGCCAGGTCGGAAAACAATTGATAAAGACGGGCCGTCCCCTCGCGGCAAGGCGTACACTGACCGCAGGATTCGTGCTGGAAGAATTTCATAAAGGAACGTAAAACATCGACAATGCAATGGGAATCATCGATCACCAGCAATGCTCCGGAACCAAGAGCGGAACCGGCCTCCGCCAGTGAGTCGTAGTCCATAGGCAAGTCAAGAAATTCTTTCGGGAGGCAGCCCCCGGAGGTCCCTCCGGTCTGGGCCAGCTTAAACCCTCTCCCATTGGGGATGCCGCCACCGACACCGTAAATCACCTCACGCAGGGTTATCCCCATGGGGACCTCAATCAACCCTTGGTTGGTAATATCGCCTAACATCGTAAAAACCTTGGTCCCCGGAGTCTTTTCCGTGCCGATACCGCGGAACCATTCGGCGCCCTTCAGAATAATCGGGGGGATATTGGCCAAGGTCTCCACGTTATTAACCACCGTCGGTTTCCCCCACAAACCGGCTACTCCGGGGTAGGGCGGTTTCAACCGCGGTTCTCCCCTCTTCCCCTCCAGGGATTCAATGAGCGCGGTCTCTTCGCCGCAAACATAAGCACCGGCGCCGGTACGGATTTGCAGGTCGAAATTGAAACCGGTGCCGAAAATATCTTTCCCAAGCAGCCCCAACTCCCGGGCGCGGGCGGCCGCCCTCTGTAAACGCTCAATGGAAAGGTGATACTCCCCGCGGATATAGACTATACCCTGATCCGCCCCGACGGCATAGCCGGCAATGGCCATGGCCTCAATAATTGAATGGGGATCTCCCTCCAGGATCAACCGGTCCTTGAATGTTCCCGGTTCCCCTTCATCAGCGTTGCAAATGATATATTTCTGATCCGCGGCAATCGGGGCGGTAAAAGACCACTTGAGGCCGGTGGGAAAACCGGCTCCTCCCCGGCCGCGGAGACCGGAATCTTTTACCGTTGCCACCACCTGTTCCGGGGTCATGGTGGTCAGGGCTTTGCCAAGGGCTTCATAGCCGCCGTTGGCAATATACTCTTCAATGGAATCGGGGTCAATCCGCCCGCAGTTACGGAGAACGATCCGGTACTGCCGGTCCAGATAACCTTGTTCTTCCAAAGAAACCACTGGCTTGGCTTTTTCTTTCTCTGCCCGGTAAACCAGGTCTTCAACCACCCGGCCCTTTAAGAGGTGCTGCTGGACAATTCTGGACATCTCTTCCGGTTTTAACTTGCTATACATAACTCCTTCCGGGTAAACAACGATCACCGGCCCGTCATCGCATGGACCCAGGCATCCGGTTTCCACGACCCGGACCTCTTCCTGTAAACCGGCGCGTTCGATCTCCCGGCAGAGCGCGTCTTTTACCGCCCCGGCACCCTTCAGCATACAGGGTGTCCCGGCACAGACCAGAACATGAGCGCGGAAATAACTCATGGATACGCCTCCTCACAAATAATCTCTTCCCTCTACGCGTAGGTTTTCAAAATCTCCTTCACCCGTTCAGGAGTTAAATTGCCGTATACTTGGTCCCCGATCATCATGGCCGGGGCAACGCCACAGACCCCGAGACAACTAGTGAGCTCCAAGGTGAATTTCTTATCTTCTGTGGTCTCGCCGGGGTTAACCCCCAACACCTCTTTAAGGGTTTCCAGGATGTTGACCGCCCCCCGGATATGACAGGGCGGGCTCTCGCAAACCCTGATAATGTGCTCCCCTTTTGGTTTCGTGGCCAACAAGGTGTAAAAGGTGGCCACCCCATAAACACGGCTCACAGGAATATCCAGTTCGTCGGCGATCTCTTCCATAACCGCCGCGGAAAGGTAACCGTGAATCTCTTGGGCATCACGGAGGATATCCAATAAGGCTCCGGGATCGGAGTTGTGCTCCGCAATCACCTGACGAAGACTCTTTTTCGGTTCGGTAGAAGATTTAACCGGCACCGGTTTCACCTCCAATGTCTTTTAACGGTTAATAACCCACTCGCCAATAATGTTACCGTTCACTACATGCCTGGCAATAATCTGCCGGGCTTTTTCCGCCGATACCTTGCCATAACTAATCCGCGGTTGGCCCGGTATTTCCACCTCAAGAATGGGTTCCTGTTCGCACAGACCCACACACCCGGTTTGGGTGACCAAAACATTATCAAGGTTGCGCTTCTCCAGTTCCTGAAGAACAGCTCCCATAGTCTCCCGGGCGCCCGCAGCGATCCCACAGGTTCCCATCCCCACGATTATTTTTGTTTTTTCCCCGCTTTCACCGGCGCGGATCTCCATCTTTTTTCTGGCTTCATCTCTAATCTTGGCCAGTTCATCGAGGGATTTCACCTTATATCCTCCTCCTTTTCCAATCGTGTCGTTCTTGATTGTTCTAATTTTCACAAAGCCGGTTCAAAAAACAGGCGCCGGAACCAGCGGCCACCTCACCCTCTTAAACCAGCTCCTAACCCTCGCCATATTATACTCTGACGCAATTATACCTCTTTCTTTTCTCTTGGTCAATGCCGGTATCAGCAGGAAATAACCTTTGCCCGGTCAGAATCCTTCTCCAGCCCGGCCCGGACAATTTGCAACCGGGTAAGTAAATATTCTGTAATACTTCTTTTATGCCCTGCGCGAATATTTTTAACTTCCTGTAAAGCTTTTTTCCAGGCTGTGTCCACCCCCGCGCATACGCCCGCGTATGTGCGAACCTTCCTCCCGTTATGCCCCACTTCGCCGGGAAAACTCCATTTTTCGACGGTCTTTGCCGATAGCAGCAGAAAAATCAAGCGGTTGCGGCAGGCAACGGTCAGTCCAGGCGTACGGAAGGCGCCAGGGTCTCCTTTTTTGCCGCCCAAATCTCCTGTATAGTGAGGCCCAACTCCGGGTGGACCCAATCCGTTCCCATCTCCACCAGGGGGAGAAGGACAAAAGAACGTTCACCCATACGGGGATGGGGGACGGTCAAAAGGTGCGATTTGAAGACCCAATTCGCATAAAACAGCAGGTCCAGATCGATGCCGCGCGGGCCGAAACGCGGTCCCCCGGGCTCGCGCCCCATTTTCCGTTCAAACTCTTTTAACCGGAAAAGCAATTGTAAAGGAGGGAGTCTGGTCTCACCCATACAAGCCTGATTGAGAAACCATGGTTGTTCCAAATACCCTACGGGTTCACTCTCATAAAGCGGGGAGAAGGTTACTTTGCCGGTGAGGAGTTTTCGCAAGAATTCGCCGGCCTGCCGCAGGTTCTCCTTCCGGTTACCCAAATTGGAACCAAGGCCAATGGCAACGGTAAACAATAAGACCCCTCCTTGTCATAGAGCGCGCGCCTGCGTGCGATAACCGGGACATAAACCTATGCCCCTGGGTGCTTGTCCCCATGAATGCGCAGGCGTCCTGTCTCACCCCGTATACGCGTGAACGCGAATAAGCGCATCGGTCATCCGGGCGACCCGGGCCATCTCTTTAACATCATGCACACGGATGAGATCCGCTCCTTTGCTGATCCCCACCGCCACTGTGGCCGCGGTCCCTTCCAGCCGCTCCGTGACGGGTAAACCCAGGGTCAGTCCGATTACGGACTTGCGGGATGTCCCCAACAGGATGGGCGCGCCCAAGGATTTTAACTCCTCCAGCCTGGCGATGACCTGAAGATTATCTTCGCTGGTCTTGCCGAACCCGATGCCCGGATCGATGATCACTTTTTCCCTGGGCAATCCGGCGGCTGTCGCCAGGTTAATACTTTGCCGCAAAAACCCGGCAATTTCCCCCATGAGGTCCTGATAACCGGGGGCGGTCTTGTTGTGCATCACAATCACCGGCGCCTGGAAACGGGCGACCACCGCCGCCATCTCCGGGTCAAATTGCAAACCCCAGACGTCGTTAATCAAATCGGCCCCGGCCTCCAAGGCGGCTTGGGCCACCGGCGCCTTGTAGGTATCTACTGAAATTGGCAGTGGCGAGTGTTTGGCCAAGGCTTCAACCACCGGGAAGAGCCGTCTTTTTTCTTCTTCTGCAGAAACCGGTGTGGCCCGGGGCCGGGTGGATTCACCCCCAAGATCCAGGATATCCGCGCCTTCTTCAAGGAACCTTTCGGCTTGCCTGAGGGCGGATTCCACCGTTTTGCCCGCTCTTAGTAGGCCGTCCCCGGAGAACGAATCCGGGGTGAGGTTAATAATCCCCATGATATAGGTTCTCTCTCCCCAAACAAACCTCTTTCCCTTTATCGTTAAAGGGGCCGGGGGGGTGTTACGGGCGGCAAAGAGGACTCTCAATTCTTCCGCCAGTGCCGGCAGGTCAAAGGGTTGCCGGGGAAGGACGGCCAAAAGCCGCTCATACTGGGCCCTGGTCCCCATGATGATCGCCGGACCGCTGCCGCCTTCAAGGCGGGCATGTTCCCAGCTTACCGCCACTTCCCCGCCTTTGGCCAGCATCTCCTGTTTGAGGATATTGGCAGCCTGGGGTGAGAGCCCTTCAACCTTAACCAAGATAAAATCGGCTTTTGGCTCCATGATCTTTACCCCTTCGGGGCTGACATTGATCGCTTCAAGCTCGCCTACAAGTTCCCCGGGGGTTGTAACAGAAAGCAAACGAAGGTTAAACCCCATCGATAAAAGGCCTCCCATCGGAAAGCGTACCGCCGGTTATTTTCCATTCTAGTTTTCTATTATACAATGCTTCTCCGGAAATTGAAACCTTTTCAAAGCGGCGATCGCAAGCTGGGGCAGGTTCGTGCGCGCTGGAGAGAACGCTCAATGGTTGGGCGTAGGATTGAGTGAGAAGGTTCGTGCGCGCGGGCGCGCGCGGGAGAGAACCGGGAATATACGTGTACCGGTCCGGTCCAGCCGGCGTTCGTGCGCGCGGGCGCGCGCGGGAGAGAACAGCGCACCGGGGTTTGGTTCCCGGCGCCGTCAGAGGGAGTTATATCTCCTCACGGAGCATCTCGCGGAGGAGTTTGAGGGCGGTTTTTTCCAACCGGCTCACCTGGACCTGGGAGATCCCAACCCTGGCGGCGATTTCTTCCTGGGTTTTCTCGCGGAAAAACCGTTCTTCCACAATCAATCTGAGCCGCGGATCCAACCGTCCCAGCGCTTCCCGGAGGGAAAGGCTTTCCATCCACTTTTCTTCCGGCTCCTCGCCTACCCGGTCTTCCAAGGTGATGGCGGTCCCGTCGTTGCCATGGACAATCTCCTGCAAAGAAGAGACGGGCTGGGCGATCTCCAAAGCGGCCGCGATCTCTTCCCGGGTAAGCTTTGTCGTCTCTTCCAGTTCGGAAATGGTCGGTTCTTTCCCGTAACGTTCAAAAAACTCCTGTCGTGCTTTGTAAACCTTCCCTGCCAGTTCCTTCAAGCTTCTGCTGGTTTTTATTACTCCGTATTCCCGCAGGTACTGCCGGATTTCACCCATAATCACCGTCACAGCGTAAGTGGAGAACTTCACACCCTTCTCCGGGTCAAAACGATCAATCGCTTTCAGCATACCGAGGGAACCGATTTGAAAGAGATCGTCGAATTCAACGCCCCGGCCTTCAAAGCGTAAAACAATACTCCTGATTAGGCGGGAATTATGTTTAAGGAGCTTTTCCGCGGCTTCAGCCTCGCCGTCACGGGCCAGCGCAATCAGAGATCTGGTTTCTTCCTCGGAAAGCAGGCGGGGGACGGCACGATCACTCCCTGTTTCCACCATGGCCTTTACCCCGTTCCGGTTTTTTTCTCATCACCACCCGGGTTCCTTTTCCGGGTTCCGACTCAAGAATCATCTCATCCATAAATGATTCCATAAAAACAAGCCCTAAACCCATCCGTTCCGGATCCGTGGAATATGCGGGAGTCTTGGCCAGGTCCAAATCTGCGATCCCGCGGCCATAATCAACAACCACAATATCAAGTATTCCATTGTCAATCGTAAGTTCCAGGCTGATTTCACCTTCGCGGTTTTCCGGGTATCCGTGAATAATACAGTTGGAAACAGCTTCAGAAACCGCGACCCGGATCTCTTCCAGTTCGTTCAGGGTAAAATCCAGTTGCGCGGCAAACGAAGCCACAATAACCCGGGAAAGACTGATATTCTCCGGCAGGCTGGGAAATTTAACCTGAAAATAGTTGGTTTTCATCTTCTCTAAGGCCTCCTCAAAGCGTATTGAGGGCGTCCTCAACTGTCGGACAGATGATCATAATCTTCAGCAATCCGGATAAGGCAAACAACTTCTCCAGATGCAGCGGGACCTCCACCCCCACCAGTTTACCACCCCGCTGGGAAATGCTTTTAAACCGTCCTAAAACAGCGCCTAAACCGGAGCTGTCAATGAAAGAAACATCCTTGAGGTCCAGGACGAGATGGCGGATGTTTTCATCCCGTGCTAATTCCGTCTCAATTTTATCACGGAAAACCGGCGAAGTCGATAAGTCCAATTCCCCTTGGACTTTAACCACCAGGATACAACCGGCCCGGGTCAGATCGATCGTCAACCAACTTCCTCCTTACTTTTACATCTTTTGGCATAAACTTTCGGCATCTTTCCTTTTTTTCCTGCCGGAAACGAAAAGTCAAACCGGAAAAATCATTGGGCAAAAAAAACCGGCTATCGCCGGTTTGGGTTGTGCACACACTCATCTGTACGCAGCGCAAACAACGCCACAGGTTCTCCAGTAAAGACCAGGTAAATTGGCGCACACATAAGCGTGTACGCGAATACTGGCCTCAAAAAATCCTACCTAACCCCGCCTAGCCACCGAAAAATCCGCCAAAAAAATCCCTGGTGATCTGGAGCAGGAAACGGAAGAACCCCACTTCCGCCACGTCGGCGGCGGCCACCAAATCAGCCCGGGCTTTAACCTCTCCGCCCATCTTGACCAAGGCTTCACCGACTTTTTCCCCACGGGCCAGCGGCGCTTTTACATGGGGAGGCAGGGTAATCTCGACCTCCGGTTCTCCTTGTTCTTCCCTTTTTACTACCAGGATCAGGTCCTTTCCCACCAATACTTCTACTTCCCGGGTTTCTCCCTTAATTACACGGATTTTGCCAACAGGATCCCCGCTTTTGGCCACGGGCAATGCCTTGAACCGGCTAAACCCGTAGTTAAAGAGTTTGGTAATATCACTGTTCCGTACCGCGGAAGTTGGCGCCTTCATCACCACGGCAATCACCCGGACGTTGCTTCTTTGCGCCGTCCCCACCAGGCTATAACCGGCTTCATCCGTGTAGCCGGTCTTAAGGCCGTCGCATCCTTCATAAAAACGCACCAGATTGTTGGTGTTACGGAGGAAGGACTCCCCACCGCGGAGACTATCGATCCAAGTCCCTGTCCACTGGAGGATGGTCGGGTGTTTGAGAAGCTCACGACCTAAAACCGCCATATCATAAGCAGTAGTGATGTTCCCCTCTCCCCCGCCGTCCGGTTCAAGGCCGGTGGCATTTGCATACCGGGTGTTGGCCAAACCCAGCTCCTGGGCACGCTTATTCATCATCTCCACAAACAATTCATGGGAACCGGCCACATGCTCAGCCAGGGCATAACTGGCATCATTTGCCGAGACAATGCTGACGGCCTTCAATAATTCGGCGACCGTCATCTCCTCGCCGGGTTCCAGCCAAATCTGGGACCCGCCCATCCTGGCCGCTTCGGGGGTTGTTACCACCACATCGGATAGTTTTATTTCACCCGCTTCCACCGCCTCCATCACCAGAAGCATCACCATCATCTTGGTAATACTTGCCGGGGGCAATTGCCGGTGCGGATTTTTTTCCACCAAAACTTCGCCGGTGCTGTACTCCATTAAAACCGCCGCTTCCGAGCGGAGGACCAGCCCATCCGCGTCAGCCGCACCGGCCCAACCCGCCGTGTTCAGGATAATGAGGACGGCCAGGATGACCCTTGCCCATCGCCACCGCGAATATGTGCGCTGCCGCGAATCTACACGCTGCGCCGGCCCATGCCGCCCACGCCTGCGCTTTTCTTCTGTTGTTAACGGGCGCATTTCCTTCTTCCTCCTAAAAACTCTTCTGCAAAAAGTCTGCACAGAAAAACCGGCCTTTATTCCCCGCTGCCATCCGCCGGCCGGTTGGTAAAGAACGGCCCCCGCCTAAGGGCGGGAAGCCAGCCGTTAGGCGGAAAGCCTGCTGTTATGGCAGGGATCCCGCCTTAAGATAGGAAACCCGCCTTTAGGCGGGGAGACCACCTCTAGGCGGGGAGCCCGTCCACGGGTAGAAGGTTAAATATTGCCATAAATCATAAAAAAATTATATATAAAAGCCTTGCTTTGCTCTATAATTAAGATTAAATTAAAGTAAAGCCACTAGATTAGCAAAAATTAGCCACTACCATTAGTGGGCGAATACATTTAACAATTAAGGAAAGGGTGATTTAACCATATGGCAATTGAGGGGTTAACTATCATCGGCGAATCAATCAATGATTCCGTACCTTCCACCCACCAACTCTTTGTCAACGAGGACATCGAAGGTTTAAAGGCACTGGCCGTGCGCCAGGCGGAAAAAGGCGCCGCCTATATTGATGTAAACGTCGGCCGGCAGCCGCCGGAGTTCATGACCTATCTGGTGGAGGAGATCCAAAAAGTGGTTGACAGGCCGCTTTCCATCGACACTCCCGATCCGGAGTTGGCGGCCGCGGGCCTGAAAGCCTATAAACCCGCGGGCGTGCACCCGCAAAAACCCGGCGGTGTTCTGCCGATCCTTAATTCCATCTCTCCTTTGCGCCTGGAGATGTTTGACCTTTACCAAATACAACCGTTCATCCCGATTCTGCTTGTCTCCGAACGTATGGAAGACGGGGAACGGAAACCCACGCGCAATGCGGAAGAAACCTACCAAACCACCAAGGAAATGGTGGCAAAAGCCGCAACCCGGGGGATTCCGGTTGAACAATGTATCATTGACCCGGGCATCGCCCCTGTCGGCACCGATTTGGACGGCAATCTAAAACGGCTGCTGGACGCTTTATTATTAATCCATGAGGATCCGGATTTAAATGGCGTCCATATCTCTGTGGGCTTGAGCAACTTCACAGTGATGCTTCCTTCGAAAAGAGCCGACGGGACTCCGGTAAAAAGCGCCCTGGAAAGCGCTTTCTTAACCAAGGCAATGCCTTTGGGTTTGGATATGATTATCGGGTCAGTGACCAGAAAATACGAAATCCTTCCCGCCGGACACCCGGCCATGGTCTGTCTGAACGAATATTTAGAATTGGACGGGTTTGACGCCTTATTGAAGATTAAAGAATTCTATTCTTGAGGAGAGGAGAAGATGGCAGAGTTAAATCCATTGTCTATGAAAGACTGGGAGATCGCGGAAGCCGCGGAGAAAAAGATGAAAACCGTTTTCCAGTTGGCGGAGGAACTGGGGGTTGAGAAATATGAGCTACAACCCTACGGGCATTACACCGGGAAGCTTGATTATGCCCGGATCCTCGAGCGGACCAAAGAGAACCCCCGGGGCAAATATGTGGAAGTAACAGCCATCACCCCCACCCACCTGGGCGAGGGAAAATCCACCACAACCATTGGTCTGATCCAAGGCCTGGGGAAAATGGGCCAAAGGGCGCTGGGCACCATCAGGCAGCCTTCCTCCGGTCCCACCTTTAATCTCAAAGGTTCGGCGGCCGGCGGCGGTCTCAGCCAATGTATTCCCCTGTCTTCCTTCAGTTTGGGCCTGACCGGTGATATCGATGCGGTCACCAACGCCCACAACTTGGCGATGGTTGCGTTGACCAGCCGGATGCAACATGAATTCAATTATAACGATGAGGTTTTGCAGAAAAAGAACCTGAAACGGCTGAATATCGACCCGCGCAATACCACTATGAACTGGGCGATTGACTTCTGCGCCCAAGCGCTGCGGGAAATCATTATCGGGTTGGGCGGAAAAAATAACGGCTTGATGATGAAAAGCGGTTTTCAGATCAGCGTTTCCTCGGAGATCATGGCGATTCTCGCCATCACCACCAGCCTGGCGGATTTCCGGAAACGTATGGGGCAAATTGTCGTTGCCTACAGCAAAGACGGACGGCCGGTTACCACCGCCGACCTGGAGGTGGACGGGGCGATGACCGCCTTAACCCTAAACGCCCTCTGCCCCAACCTCCTGCAGACCCTGGAAGGACAGCCGGTACTGGTCCACACCGGTCCTTTTGCCAATATCTCCATTGGCCAGTCGTCAATCATTGCCGACCTGGTCGGGATGGGGCTGGCGGATTATGTGGTCACGGAGAGCGGCTTCGGTGCGGACATCGGCTTTGAGAAGTTTTGGAATATCAAATGCCGGCATAGTGGGTTAACCCCGTCATGTTCAGTAATTGTCGCCACCATCCGCGCTTTGAAGATGCATGGTGGCGGACCGCAGGTAAAACCGGGCAAACCACTGGACAAGGTCTACACCGAACCGGCCCCGGCTTATGTGGAAAAAGGCCTGGAAAATCTGATGGCCCATGTTGAAATTGTCAAGAAAAGCGGGATAACACCGGTTGTTTGTATAAATCACTTTTACACTGATACAAAGGAAGAAGTTGCCCTGGTCAAAAGAGCGGCGGAAGCCGCCGGCGCCAAAGTCGCCGTCTCCAAGCACTGGGAAAAAGGAGGTGAGGGCGCACTTGAGCTGGTGGAGGCGGTGGTTGAGGCCTGCCAGGAAAAATCCGGCGCCTCCTTTACGTTTTTATACCCGGAAGACCTGCCAGTGAAAGAGAAGATCCTGCGGATTGCCACAGAGATTTACGGCGCCGACGGGGTCACCTTTACCCCGGAGAGTGAGGAAAAACTGGCGCAAGTAGCGGCGGATCAAGAGCTGTCCGGTTTCGATGTCTGCATGGCCAAGACCCACCTGAGCCTTTCCCACGATCCGGCGGCGAAAGGCCGGCCCCAGGGCTGGAAACTGCCGGTTAAAGACGTCTTGATTTATCGCGGCGCCGGCCTGGTGGTCCCGGTAACCGGGGAGATAAAACTAATGCCGGGCACTGCTTCCGACCCGTCTTACCGGAAAATTGATGTGGATTTAACCACCCGGCGGGTTACAGGGCTTTTTTAAGGAATTAGATTATTATAAATTATTACAATATTGCAATAAATCAAGGTGACGCGCCCCCACGCGCTTTAAGGAGAGACACGGATGGTTGCAACAAGGATAAATAAAGAACTGATCGAGTTGGTTACCCCCAAACAAAGCACAACAGATCTCGAGGGGGAGATGGAGGAATTTGCCGAACGCTACCAGCTTTTTTTAGAAAACACCATGGCAATCTGTATTCCCGACAACCCCATGAGCAACATCTCGTATATGGGCACGGAAATGATTGAAGCGCTGGAATTACCGGTCGAACCGGAAAGTTTTGTTCTGCATTTGAATACTTTTCACCGGAAGACGGACGAAAAATACGACCCGGCAAAGGACCAGAACGAACAGGATTTCGATATTCTCGTGGAACACGCTGCGGCCTTGGGCATAAAGTACTTGCTCTGTGTCTCCGGTGACGGCAGCGAACGGCTCCCCCGGTTGCAACCGGAAGACCTCGGCTACGACCCGGAAAAGACCAAGACCGTCACTTCAGTGCAGTTATTGGAGTATCTTGGCCGGGCGTATCCGGGGGTCTTTACCCTGGGTACGGCTTTTAACCAATATGAACCGCTCGAAGCAGAAATGGAGAAACTCCGGCAAAAAATCGCGGCGGGAGCGGTTTTCATCATCACCCAACCGGTGGTCTTAATCGAGTCGGGCGACCCGGCACTGACCACTGCCAACAACAACCTCCACCAGATGATGAAATACGCCGACGACCAAGGCGTTCAGGTCATTCTCGGGGCCTGGATGTCGGTAAAACTGGCCTACCTGATCCCGGAATGTATCGGTTTTGAGGTGGATTTCGGCAATTTTTCCCCGGATGAAAACCTCAAAGTCATCCGGGAGACCTACCCCGAACGGCGGCTTTACTATAGCATGATCTTTACCGCCAAAAGGCTGCAGAAGGTCCTGGCGATCACAGAGGGTAAATAAGTAACAAAAAAACAACTCCACGAGGCGGGGGCGGCAAGCTCCCTCTCGAGCATAGCCCTGCCCGGGCATGCGTGCGGATACAAATGAGTAGTGCGGGGAGTAATAAAAAAACTCCAAGAGGATTCAGGGGGATCTTTCACGAATTGGTGATCATTCACGCCCCGTGGGCCCGTCTACAGGCACGTGAATGCAGGTTCTTGGAGGGGATCCGATGAAAGATATTCAAAACTATCCGGACCAGCGTGGAATCGAAATTCAACAAGTCGGGGTAAAAGACTTTCACCTGCCGGTCCTCATCGTTACCCAGTCCGGTTCTTTCCAGCAAGTGCTGGGGAGGATAACCGCCTCCGCCAATCTGCCCCGGGAATTCAAGGGTACGCACATGAGCCGGTTCATTGAAATCCTGGCGGAATGGAGCCAGAAACCCATTTCCGGCCGGGAGATTAAACTCGTGCTCAAGGAGATCTGCAGCCGCTTGGCGGCCTCTTCCGCAGAGATCGCCCTAGCTTTCCGATATTTCCTGCCGGTCACAGCGCCGGTCAGCAAGATCTCTTCGCCGTTGGACTACTCCTGTGAATTCCACGGGCGCCTCACAAATACCCGGACCGATCTTGTCTATGATTACCAAATGGGTGTGGAGATCCCCGTCATTTCCCTCTGCCCCTGCAGTAAAGAGATTTCCGACTTCGGCGCCCACAACCAGCGGGCAATGATCCGGGCCCGGATCCGCTGCCGCCCCGGCCGTTATCTCTGGCTGGAGGAATTAATCAGTCTCTTACAGGAACAAGGGAGTTCACGGGTTTACCCCCTGCTAAAAAGGGAAGACGAGAAATTCGTCACCGAAGAGGCCTACCAGCGCCCGAAATTTGTCGAAGATATCCTTAGAGACTGCGTTTTGGTCCTCCGCGGCGAGGAGCGGGTCACCTGGTTCCAGGTGGAAGTGGAGAGTTATGAATCCATCCATAACCACAACGCCTTTGCCCGTCATGAAGAAGGGGAAAAATGATCAAACCCCCGGGCCTTAAGAGGGGCAATTCTCCCCTCCTGTAAAATCCTGAGCCCTTCGGCTGCCGGCGTGATCTCGCCAACCACGGTAAACGCGACCCCGGCGGCCTTCATTTTTTCCCGGGCTGCCGCAGTTTTTTCCGGCGCCAGGGCCACCAGGAGTTCGTAATCTTCACCGCCGTAAAGGGCCCACCGGAGGGCGTCCTCTTGTAAGAAGGCCGCCGCCGCTCTGGTATGATTGTCGATGGGCAGAGCGTCCCCGTAAAGCAGGGCGCCCACCCCGCTGGCGTCAGCCAGCTGCCGGAGATCACCGGCCAGCCCGTCGCTGAGGTCGATCATGGCCGTCACGGCGCCGGCCGCTGTCAAGACGGCCGCCGCCCGCAGGCACGGCACTGGGAACAGTTGCGCCCGGATCAGATCCTCTTTCACCGCCGCCGGTAGCCCGCTGTTTTCGTTTCCCTCCGCACCCGCCTCTGCCGTACCCTTTTTTGTACTCTCTCCTGTACCCTCTTCCATACCCGCGCGGAGAAGGGCCAAGCCGGCAGCGGCAGCTCCCACCCGGCCGGTAACCGCCAACAGGTGGCCGGGCCTGGCCCCGTTTCTGCCCACGGCTTTCCCGCGGCTTTCCCCGATGACGGTAATATTTATGGTTACCACCGGCGCGCGCACCGTATCGCCGCCGATAATATTCACTCCATACTCTTCCGCCAGGGCATATAACCCCTTGTAGACACCCTCCGCATATTCCAGGGGACAATCGGGCGGCCAGCCAACAGCGACCAGAGCCTGGCGGGGTATTCCCCCCATGGCCGCAATATCACTGAGGTTGACGGCCAGCGCCTTGTGGCCCAGGGCTGCCGGGGGTGTTTTCTCCCGGAGAAAATGGACCCCTTCCACCAGCATATCAGTGCAGGCCAGCAAAGAACCGCCGGCCGGCGCCTGGAAAACGGCGGCGTCGTCGCCGATCCCCAGAAGCACCGATGGGTCATATCCCTTACCAGCGGTCAGCCTCGCTATTAGTTGGAATTCGCCAATATTTCTAATCTCCATTTTTTCTCCGTAAGGGACTGGGGACGATTCCCTGTCTGCCCCCTGTCTTACGCCAAGCGTACAGACACACCCCGTTCCGCCAGGTATTCTTTCATTTGCCGGATTGTATATTTACCATAATGGACGATGGAAGCCACCAGCACCCCGTCGGCTCCCCCCTCAACAATGGCTGCATACAAATGCTCCAGTTTCCCGGCGCCTCCCGAGGCAATCACCGGGATCTTTACCGCCTGTGTCACAGCGCGGAGCATTGGCAAGTCGTACCCTTCCTGGCTCCCGTCCCTGTCCATACTGGTGGGCAAAAGGGCGCCCGCCCCCAGTTCTTCCATTTTTTTCGCCCACGCCACCGCATCGATCCCCGTCGCTTCCCTGCCGCCGCGGATCATGACCTCAAAACCCGAGGGCATTCCTGCGGAGCGCCGGGTATCAATGGCAACGACAATCTTTTCACCGCCAAATTCAAGAGCCGCCTGGCGGATTAATTCCGGGTTAAGGACAGCTGCGGTATTCACGGCAACCCTGGCAATCCCGAGCGCCAACAGTTCCCGGATATCCTCAAGCGCGGCAATCCCGCCGCCGACGGTCAGAGGGATGGTCACCGCAGCCACTGTCTTCTCCACCGTTGCCCGGAGGATCTTTCTCTTTTCGGCAGTGGCGGTTATATCCAAAAACACCAGTTCATCGGCGCCCATGGCGCTATAAGCCGCGGCGCTCTCCACCGGGTCGCCGATATCTTTCAGGTTGAAAAAATTAACCCCCTTGACCAAACGCCCGTCCTTCACATCCAGGCAAGGGATAATCCTCCGGTAGGTCATGAACTTGCCCCTTTCTGCCGCGCTCTGCGGAAAACTGCAAACTTCCCTCTGCAAGTGTATAAAGTCTCCGCAATCCGTCTTAGATTTCTTTATCCGTATTGAGTTTCTTCAATAACCAAGCCATATTCTTCCCCAGCTTTTTCATGGTTCTTATGCCTTCGGCATCCTCTTGCACTTCACCTATGCCGCCGCCCAGGCCCAGGTTCCAGTAGACCGATCCGGGGACGATCATCTCATTAATCAGAAAAAAGGCGTTAATCGCATTAAAGACGTTCAGCGCCCCGCTCCGCCGGACGGCGATGACGGCTGCGCCCACTTTACGCCGGAAAATATTGCCGTTTCCCCGGGAAACAAAACCGGCCCGGTCGATCAAGGCCTTTGTTTCCGGAGTCAAACCCGCAAAATAGGTGGGAGAGCCTATAAGCACGCCATCGGCCGCCAGCATCTTCCCGATCCACTCATTAACCATGTCGTCATGGTATATACAGCGGCGGTCCTTCCTTTCCCGGCATTGGTAACAAGCCATACATCCCCGGACGGGCTGGCCGCCCACCTGCACAAGTTCGGTTTGGATACCCTCTTTCTCCAGTTCCTGCAAGACTTGGCGGAGAAGAATGGCGGTGTTCCCGTTCTTGCGCGGGCTCCCGTTAAAAGCCACGACTTTCACCTTTTCACTTCCTTCCCCCCGGTTTAACCGGTTATCCCCGGTTAGCCGGTTATCCCCGGTTAGCCGGTTGCCAAAAGGTTTCTTAGTAAATCTCTTCCCCGTTCAGCAAATGAAAGCCTTTCTCCTGCAAAATTTTAACCGCGTTGTCAATATCCTCTACCCTGAAGACCACTACGGCATTGTCCTGGCTTTTACTGACGAAAGCATAAATATACTCAATATTGATGGCATGGGCCTCCAAAATCTCCAAAACCTTTGCCAACCCACCGGGCACGTCGGGAATCTCCACAGCGATGATCCGGGTCTCACTGACGGTAAAACCCCGTTCTTTCAAGACTTTCCAGGCTTCTTCCGGATCATTGACGATCAAACGTAAAATACCAAAGTCTTCAGTGTCAGCAATCGAAAGGGCCCGGATGTTAATGTTGTGTTCCCCCAAAACCCGAGTGAGTTCAGAAAGCCTTCCCGACTTATTCTCCAGAAACACGGAGATCTGCTTGAGTTTTACCATTGACAATCCCCCCTTATTCCTTTTCCGGAGTCATGATCAACCGTAAATATCCCGCCGGTCCACCACTCGTTTGGCCTTCCCTTCACTTCTGGGAATAGTCTTGGGCTCAACCAGTTTGACCCGGACACCAATGCCCAGGCTGCTTTCGATTTTCTGCTTAATCCTGCTCTCCAGGTGCTCCATCTTTCGCACCTCATCCGAGAAGAGATCCTCCGAGACCTCCACCCAGACTTCCAACTCGTCCAATTGCTTTTGCCGATCCACCACCAGCATATAATGGGGCTCGGTCTCGCCAATTTCCAAAAGGGCGCTCTCGATCTGCGTGGGAAAGACATTAATACCCCTGATGATCAACATATCGTCCGTGCGCCCCAAGATCCGGTGCATCCTTGTCATGGTTCGCCCGCAAGCACACGGCTCCGGGTATAATATACTTATGTCCTTTGTCCGGTAACGGATAACCGGAAAGGCCTCTTTGGTCAAGGTCGTAAAGACCAATTCCCCCTTCTCTCCAGGAGGCAATTGCTTCCCTGTTTCCGGATCAACGACTTCCACGAAGAAATGGTCTTCAAAAACATGCAGCCCGTTTTGTTCCAAACATTCACTGGCCACTCCCGGACCGATGACCTCGGAAAGACCATAGATATCAATGGCGGTAATCCCTAGTTTTTCCTCGATTTCTTTTCTCATATTTACCGACCAGGGTTCCGCGCCAAAGATCCCCGCCCTGAGCGGCAATTCCCTCGGATCGATCCCTTCTTCGGCGGCGCCTTCAGCAAGGTAAAGCGCGTAAGAAGGGGTACAAGCCAGGATGGTGGCGGCAAAATCTTTCATAATCTGAATCTGCCGTTTGGTATTGCCGCCGGAGATCGGGATAACGGTAGCACCCATCATTTCGGCGCCATAATGAACGCCAAGCCCGCCGGTGAAAAGCCCGTACCCGTAAGCCACCTGAATCCGGTCATTAGCGGTTCCCCCGGCACAAGCCAGAGTTCTTGCCATCACCTGTGCCCAAATGTTGATGTCGTTCCGTGTATACCCCACTACCGTCATCTTGCCGGTGGTTCCGGAAGAGGCGTGGATCCGGACCACCTCCTCCATGGGCGCGGCAAAGAGACCGAAGGGATAATTCTCCCGCAGATCCTCTTTGGTGGTGAAAGGAAGGTGCACCAGATCATCCAGGCTCCGGATATCTTCCGGCTTAATCCCGGCTTCTTCCATCTTCTGCCGGTAATAGGGAACCTTTGCGTGGACTTTGGCAACGATCTCCTGTAGCCTTTTCGACTGCAGATCCGCCAGGCGCGGGCGGGACATACTTTCATACTCCAAGTTCCAAATCACTAAAGACCAGTCTCCTTTCCACCGTGCTACTTTTTGGATACGCCGGCAATGCCTATTTTTCCGGTTTGACCCGGAACACAACTAATCCGCTTCGAGTAAGGCCAGATCCGTCACAGCCAGCGCAAAAAGTTCCGGCCCCGTATGACAGCCGATGGTTGGCGCCACATTCCCCTGGAAAAGCTGAAAAGGACGATCGTATTCCGTTTCAAGAGTTTTTTGAATTTTTCCGACAATTTCTTTCATGGCATCATCACCCCAGGCCAAATATACCAGGGGTTTCTTACATTTTTTCATTTTCTCCAGAATAATGGTGGTCATTCTTTCCTGTAACGCTCTAGTTCCCCGGACCTGATCATATGGGGTGATCTCCCCCTCATCAAGGGTTAAAATAGGCTTGATATTCAGCAGCCCGGCGGCAAAACCCTTGGCCTTGCCCACTCTGCCGTTTTTCACCAAGTATTCCATGGTATTTACGGTAAAGGCCACAAAGATGAGGTCCTTCTGCCGCGCCAGTTTCCCAATGAAATTCTTGACCTTTTCTTTACTCTCTCCCCTCCTGATCTTTTCCGCCACCAAATAGACGAAAAGCCCAAGCGGTGGTCCAACCTGACCCGTATCAACCGGAATAATCTCGATCTCTTTTTCTTTCATCATCTCCGCGGCGACTCCGGCCGCCTGGATTGTTCCACTCATTTTACTGGAAATATGTAAGGAAAGCACAGTGTTGTAGCCTTCTCTATACATATGCTGGTAAAGCTCGATAAAATCTTTCGCCTGCGGTTGCGTTGTCCTGGGGAGGATATCCGGGTTTTCCGCCATTTTCCGATAAAATTCTTCATGAGTGATGGTCACCTGATCGGTATATTCCTCTTCCCCAAAGTGCACCTTCATACTGGCCAGGAAAATATTATGGTCCTTACGGACTTCCGGCGGCAGGTCGCAACTGGTATCCGTCACTAAGGCAATTTTGTGCAACGCATTTCCTCCTTTGCGTGATGATTGCTTCTTTATTCGCGTCTTCTCCTTTAATTCCTTTTTTTATAAAAAATTAATAGCAGCCTGTGAAAATATTTCAAAGAGACCCCTGAAAAGAAATCTCCTGCAGGCTGCTGTTTATAAATTCCTTCCGGCGTTTCCTTCTTTCATTTCTTTTTCCTAACCCGCATCCGTCCCCCAGCAAATCCACTTCTCCGGCACTGATCGTTTTCTACCAAAAAGGAGAGGGGTGCACAGCCGTCATCTGCCCTCTCCCTTTCCAGCCTTATCACTCTCTGGCCTATCGCTTTGAGTGCCAAAGCCGGTTTCTTAATAAGAAGCAGCCAGTAAATCCTCGAGTATCTGTACAGCCTCGCCGATAATTACATCCTTTCGGATCTGGTCATACCACTCCCGGAGTTTCTCTTCGGGCAAAGCATTGTCGCCTGTTAACGTACTGACTTCCAGAAAAATCTCTACACTGGCTTGTGCTTCTTCAAACTGTTTCAGCTCATTCTTCCGCTTCTGCTGTTGGCGGTGGATTTTTGCCAGATGCAACGATTGCCGGGTCTCCAGCCGTTCCTTATTGACTTTCTCTACATACTCGTTGATCTGCTGGAATGACTTGTTAACCGCCACACGCCGGCTGCTTTTGGTCTGTACCATCCTTAAATCTGCGGGCGTTTCCCATTTCGAGTAGTTCAGAGAAGCCAAACGTTCCTCCGGCAAAGTATGCTTCAGCGTCCTCTCGCCGGCTTCAATATAGCCGTACGGGTCAGGAAGGGTGATATCCGGAACCACGCCATGGTATTGAATGGGTTCCCCGGTCACCCGGTAAAACTGCTGAATAGTCAGTTTCATAGAACCGAGAGGTTTGAGGCCTCGCAAATCCAACGGTAAAAAGTGGTCCAAATCGAGAATTGTCTGGATGCTCCCTTTACCAAAAGTCCTGTTCCCGGCGATCACTGCCCGGTCGTAATCCTGTAACGCGGCGGCTAAGATCTCCGCCCCTGAGGCGGTAAAGCTGTTGACCAGAACCAAAAGCGGACCGTTGTAAATGACGCCTTTTTCCGAATCCCAGAAAGCATTGGTTTTTTCCCGCCCTTTAGCCTGAAGCAAAGGCCCGCTATGAATAAAGAAACCGGCAATTTTCAAGGCATCGTCAAGAGAGCCGCCGCCGTTGTTCCGCAGGTCCAAAATGACCCCGTCAACCTCTTCCCCATTGATCTGTTCTAAAATTTTCCTCAGGTCCATTGCGGCGCTGCGCCCGTCTAGATCGGCGAAGTCCCGGTAAAAAGAGGGCAAATAAATATACCCGAACCTCTTCGCTGTCTCTTCCCCCGTCCGTGCAGGGGAAAGCAAAGCCTGCCGGGCATAAGACTCTTCCAAAACCACGATATCGCGGATAATGGGAATGGTGACGATCTGCCCGTCCGGCTTCTTCACTGTCAGCCGGACCTCAGTGCCTTTCTTTCCCCTGATATACCTGACCGCTTCAGTAACCCGCATATTATAGAGATCGACCGCTTCTTCCCCTTCTCCCTGGGCTACTTGGAGAATAAGGTCGCCCGGCTTCAGCTCGCCCTGGCGCCAAGCCGCGCCGCCGGGGATGATTTCCACGATTTTAATATATTCCCCTTCCTCTTGAAGCAAAGCGCCGATCCCCTCAAGCGTCCCCCGCATCTCTATATCAAAATCCTCTTTCTTTTCCGGGGTCAAATAGGTGGTATGAGGGTCAAAACTCTTGGTCACAGCATTGAGGTAGCGGTGAAACGCCTCTTCTCTACTATCCTCGAGCAGTCGCTCCAGGATGCTCCGGAGATTTTTCGCCACTTTCTCCCTAGCCTGCGCTTCTTTTTCCTTATCAATGACTTCCAGGTTCGCGCGCCCAACCTCTTCTTCTCCGGTAGCCGCTAAATCCAGATAAGTAAGGATTGTCTGGTATTTAAGCATTTTACGCCACAATTCCCGTAATTCTCCGGTATCATTGGTATAATCTCTTTTTTTGGCATCAATCTCCAGGTCCTCATCGCTGAAATAATCAAAAGGCTCCGCCAGTATCTCTCCGGCCATGGCCTGCACTTCTTGAATACGCTTGCTCAGTAACGAGGAGGAAAGTTCCACCAGGCGGCTGCTTCCTTCCTGGATTTCATCGTCGATTGCCTGTTCATACTCTTGCAATTTTTCCAGATCGGCTTTGGTAAAAAAACGCTTATCCGGATCCAGGCTCTCAAGGTATAAGGCAAAAGTATCCTGCGAAAACTGGTCATCCAGTCCTCTGGGGGAGTAATGCCATTCCTGTAAAATCCTCCAGGTTAAACTCGTTAACACCTGGGAGCGGTTAACAGCCCAGCCGAAAGTGATCGAGGCTAACGAGAGGATTACGATCAAGCCGCAAAAAAGCCTAAAAAAATACCTTCGCATTATTTCGCTCCTTCTCCTCGCACAAGCATCGCGCATGTCTTACGCCTACGTCACGAATGCTGCATGCATGGGGGCAATGCTTGTGAATACTTACCGCAGAAAATGCGGCATGAAATGCCGGGAACATGTTTATAATAATTTTACAGTTATCCCGGAACTCCTTCCGGAAAAAACTTTTAAGAAAATTCGCACATGCTTACACCCTAATTAAGATTACACGAATTCAGATTACACGAATTCAGATTACGCGAATTCAGATTCGCTAATTAAGAGGCGCTCAAATTAAGAATACACCCAAAAGGGGGATTGCCATGTCCGGCCTGGTGGAAAAAGTTGTCCGGCAGGTTGCCGATAATATGGTCGACAATTTTCTTTTTCGTCTGATGAGAGATCCCTACGTGGAAAACCTCTGGGAATTAATTGCCACCACTATGAAAGTCACCCCTTTGCACTTAATGGAGACTGTTCTCCGGGCGGAAAAAGGAAAACCGTTGGGCCGCCCCTTTGGCAGTGTCTACCATTTTTCACCCTGGCAGGAACTGATGTTTAACCCCGTTCATCTTTACCGCCTGCCGGTCCGGGAGGAAAAAATGGTCAAAACCCAGGTGACTATTGGCCCTGCGGCCAAGAAACCGCTAAAACTGGAGATCCCCCTTATGATCACCGGTATGTCCTACGGCGGTGCTCTAAGCAAAAAAGCCCGGATTGCCCTGGCCCGGGCGGCAACTGCCGCCGGAACAGCCGTCAATACGGGAGAAGGCGCCTTTATCCCGGAGGAAAGGGAAAGCGCAACCCGGTACATCTACCAGTACCACCGGGGCCGGTGGCCCCACGGGAACAAACGGGAATTTTATTCCCTGGCCGATATGATCGAAATCCAATTGGGACAGGGCGCCCAGGCTTCAACCCCCCAAACCACCCCGGCACAGAAAATCGACGAGGAACTCCGGGAGATTTTCGGCCTGAAGGAAGGGGAGGATGCGGTGATCGCCGCGCGCCTGCCGGAAGTAGAATCGAAAAAGGATCTGAAAAACCTGGTTTTCCGTTTGAAGGAAGAAACCGGCGGGGTGCCGGTGGCTTACAAATTTGCCGCCACCCACTACCTGGAGAAAGAGATGGAGATTGCCCTCTCCGCCGGGGTGGATGTGATCGTCGTCGACGGGGCGGAAGCCGGCACCCACGCTGGTCAACCGCTGCTGGAAGATGATTTTGGTCTTCCGACCATGCATGCGCTGGTACGGGCGGCCGACTATTTGGAGGCGAAAGGCGTAAAAGAAAAGGTCTCCCTGGTTGCCGGCGGCGGCTTGTTTACGCCCGGCCATTTCCTCAAAGCCATGGCTCTGGGGGCCGACGCTGTTTATCTGGGTACAGTGGCGGTAATGGCCATGATCCATACGCAAATGGCAAAAACCGCACCCATGGAACCCCCCACCCAACTAGCCCTCTATTCGGGAAAACTCAAGGAGGAACTTGACGTGGAACTGGCCGCCAAAAGCCTGACCAATTTCCTCCGTTCCTGCGTTGCCGAGATGGTCTTGGGCGCAGTTGCCCTGGGAAAGGAGGATCTCCGCGCCATCAACCGCGAAGACCTTTGCGCCCTGACCCCGTACGCGGCGACGGTTACCGGCGTGGCTCCGGCCTACCGGGAAAGAATGCCTCACCACCCGCAGGCGACAGCCGGGGAAGAAAAAGCGGGGGCGGAAAAAAGCCTCCAATAAGCCGGAAGTTTGATCCGTGTTACCCAAGCAAAGGAGGTGACGTGCGGCCCGGTATTTGCCCGACAAATAACACCCTGCCTGGGTCTGTTTTTGGCCCCGGTCCTGTTCCTGTCCTGCCAGGTATGGCAGGCAAAGCTTATCCCGAACCGTACCTATTGTAGAACCTGAACGCGGAGAGGGGTTTCCGCTTCTTCTCCGGTATTTCACCGCTCTCCGGGTAACCCAGGGTAATAATGAGGCCCGGCCTTTTCCCGGAGGGGATCCCCAGGATTTTTCTTACTTTCTTTTCGTCAAACCATCCCAGGATACAGGTGCCCAGGCCTTCCTCGGCCGCCTGGAGCGAAAAATGTTCGGCGGCAATCCCCAGATCGATCAGGTTGAACTCCTTCTTCCGCAAAAAACCGCCAACCTGCGCCAAAAGGTTCGATTTCTCAAGGACGACAACCACCAGGACCGGGGCTTGTAAAGAAAACTTGTTAAAGGGGGCCAACGGCCCAAAGGTGGTTTTCGCCACTTCCTCCCTTAACTCCGGTTCATCAACGACAATGAACTGCCAGGGCTGGGCGTTGCAAGCCGACGGTGCAAGACGCGCCGCCTCCAGGCAACGTTCGATCTTCTCCCTGGCCACCGGACGCCCGGTATACCTCCGAACGCTGTACCTCTTTTTCACCAATTCCAAAAAGTTTATCATTATCCCCTCCCTTTCCTTGCTCTCCCCACAATCCGCTTTTTAATGTCATTTTTTATATCATTCCGCTATTGTTTTTGATCTAACTATTTCTCGCACCGCCCGCAATCCTCCTTTTTCCGTGGCCCAAATCTCCGGTGTGTGCTGCGCTGCTGTGGTCCCAATCTTTGGTGGGCGCCGCTTTTCGCCCCTACGCAATCTTTTTTCTGGAAATAAATACCTTACTTCCCCCGGCTTTTTCTGATAAAATATTGCTAGACACGGTAAGAAAGGAGAATTCTTCGTGGAAAAGGTTAAATTAGGTCTTGCCCTTTCGGGCGGCGGCGCCTGCGGCGCTTATGAGGTAGGCGCCATCAAAGTCCTGGCAAAAATGGGCTTTGAGCCCCGGGCGGTTGCCGGTTCCAGCATCGGCGCGCTAAACGGTGCGGTAGTGTCTGCCTTCAGAATAAAAAAAGCCGCCGCCCGTCTGGAAAAGATCTGGCTGGACTTATACACGGAAAAAGTCTTGCAACCGCGGCAACGGCCTCTCCCGGTCAAAACTGTACGCCCTGCGGGCATCCGCCGGGGGCATCTGCGCCTGCGGCGGCCGGCCAAGATCAGCCCACCGGAAACAACAGGCGATTTTTTCAGCAGCCTCCGGCAGCTTTTGACGGACAAAGCCTTTGCCATCTACGACGAAACTCCTTTGGACAACATAATCAATTCGGCAATAAACCTCAAACGTCTATACAGAGGAAAAGAGTTTTATGCCTCTGCGTTTCCCGGCTCGCAAGGGTTGACCGGGGCTGTGGCCGATCTCTTTTACTGGCTCCTGGCCAGGGGTAAATCGGAATTCTTCCATATTCAATCCCTTTCCCCGGATAAGATCCTTACGGTTCTAAAGGCCAGCGCCGCGGTGCCCCTGGCTTTTCCAGCCCAGCAGATCAACGGCCGGTACTACCGGGACGGGAGCCTTGGCAGCCGGAACCGGGGAAATATCCCCATCGAGCCTCTTATCGCCTGTGGCTGTACACACATTATCGCCGTTATCCTCGAAAACAGCAGCCGCCTGGACCCCAAGGACTGGCCCGGTGTCAAGGTGGTGGAGATCCGTCCTTCAAAGCAAATTTTGCAAATGGGCAATATCAAAGCCCTCTTTGACTTTTCCCCGGAACGCATAGCCCAACTCATCACTTTGGGTGAAAAAGACACCCGGGGCCATAAGGAATTGCCACAACTGAAAAAAGAGATCTCCTCCCTCAGGAACCCGTGGCGGCGGTTAACCGCGACGATACGCAGAAAAGGCAAATAACCGGTTGCACTTGGCATACACGCATGCATGCGCGCGCGTGGCCCCATACTAGACTGGGGGTCCAGGAGCCGCAGGTTTAAAGTTGCAGGCAACTACCAGCGAAGTGGTTACATTATCCAAAGGAAAAAGCCAGGTAAACGTTGAATTAAATTATTGCAATATTCTTAGCTTAAATTTGCCATAACGGAGATGAAACCATGATACGACTTGTCTTTTTCCTCTTGTTATTATTGGTTATTCCCGGTTGTTTCTCGACCAAGCCCCCTGTGGGCATAAAGGGCGATCTCTATGTTGCCGCCTGGTACGCGGCATATGCTCCCAGTGGTTATGAGACCCTTAAAGAACACTATTGGCTCTTTGCTGAGATCAATCCTGTCTGGTATAACCTGAATAAGTATTATTTTACCAGCGGACAAGACCCCTTTGAACCTACATATAACGCGCAACAAAACAAAGAAGAGATCGCCGGCTTGGCGCGGGCACACGGGATTAAACTTGTTCCTTCCATCCAGAACTGGGGAGAAAACAATTTTGACGACCAGGTGCTCGCAGCGATTATCCAAGACCCCGGAAAACGGGCTAAACATGTCCAGGAAATCGTTAACCTGGTTATGGAGAATGGCTACGACGGGATCGACATCGATTACGAAGCCCTGCGCGCCAGCGCGCGGGAGGACTTCTCCGCTTTCATCGCCGAACTGGGCACGGCACTACATGAAGTGGACAAGCTTCTCTCCGTAGCCGTTTATGCCAAAACTTATGATGCCACATGGTCCGGCGCCGGGGCGCAAAACTGGGCGGAACTGGCCAAACATGCCGATTCGCTGAAACTCATGGGCTATGACTACCACTGGTGCACGCAGCATCCCGGTCCGCTCGCCCCTTTGGACTGGCTGGAGGATGTCTTGGAATACGCCCAGGGTTTCCCTGAGCTTAAGGGGAAACTTATTGTCGGCCTCCCCCTTTACGGACTGGACTGGGAGGCATGGGAATCGCCTGATAATCCTGGTTCTACCGCCACGGAGGCCATGTACGAAAGTGCCCTTGATTTGCAGAACAAGAAGAAGAGTGAAGTCAAAAGAGATAACACCCGGCATTACCCCTGCAATTGCAATTTTTCCATTAATGTCGAACCTTATTTCATCTACGAAGAAGCCGGTAAGAAACATATCGTCTATTACCAGGACGCCGCAGCCACCAGAGCCCGGTTGGAGTTAATCAGTAAGTACCGCCATCTGGTGAAAGGGATTACCTTCTGGCGGTTGGGTGATGAAGACCCGGAGATTTGGGAGGTAGTTGCAGAGTATGGCCAGAGCATTACTGGGGAAATGTAGCGCGCCATGTCGCCCCCATTTCTTTTGCAGGAAAATCTTGTTTTTTGCCGTAATCATATATAGGCATACAGATTTTGAATATGCCTGCAGGGG